>JBKEFB010000019.1:0-35156 GCA_046712405.1 Zhongshania sp.
ACATGTGAAATTTCTTGTTATCGTCAAGGATACCTGGGCTATAGAAAACGGCTTCCTGACCCCAACCATGAAGATCAAGCGTAATGTTATTGAAGACAATTACGCACCAGAGGTCGACGCGTGGTACAGCGCCAAGAAAAAGGTTATCTGGGAAAGCTAATTTTACTAGCGCCGAAAACTGCGCAAATAAAGGCTTCTTATATGGAACAACCATATAGGCAGCCTTTCAGTCCAAATCATTAAACTTACACGTTGCAAGACGCGCTCGCCATCATCTTGGCCTGAACTGATGCCCAAGATCGGCTGTACCCCTTTGAATAAATCCCTTCAAGTGCGTATTGCTGATCAACCTCATAGCAATATCTTCACGGCAAATCTATTCGAGTCTCTCGCTGGGGCTGCACAGTGAAACGTTCACACATCTGTTGTCGCTATTTCGGGTCGCCCGCCTGCGTCAGACATAGAAGATGTCGGCGTTTGCAGTACTAGAAAATGCGCTACCAACAAGACCCGAGGCTCGGAATAAACACCTGAGACTAACCATCGCCAATGTGCGGCGGATTTAGCCTTAAACAGCAGTGAGTAATCTAAGGCTGCCATAATCAGGGCGACTAGGGCTGTTATGGCTTGGGCGCAAACGCGCGTGTTGGCCTATACTTAAGAACTCCGCAACGCTTGTGTGTACACTCCCCCGCTTACGACGCTATTTTTAAGGTCCGCGCCCCAACTCCACGAGAAGTAAGCCAATGCTAAATGCCGAAAAACCAAGCCTACCACGCGCGCTGATCATCGCCGTGCAATTAGACAATATTAGCGACGTAGAATTTGAGTCCTCATTGGCTGAATTGGGTGATCTGGCAAAGACCTTAGGGCTGCAGGTGGTGGGCAAGTTTACCCAAAAGCGTTCGTCCTTCGACTCCACAGCTTATATGGGAGTGGGTAAGCGTGAGGAAATACGCCAATTCCTTGAAGACCAGCAAGCTGATGAGGTTGAGTTTGTTCTTGTCGACCATGAAATCTCGCCATCGCAAGCACTCAATCTAGAAAATGAGGTTGGTTGTGAGGTGATGGATCGCACGGTGGTCATTCTCGAGATTTTTCATCGCAATGCCCGCTCGCACGCCGCGCGGGTGCAGGTAGAGATTGCACGCTTAACCTATATGGCGCCACGCCTGCGTGAGGCGGCTAAACGCGCCGGCCCCCTGGGTAGGCAGCGCAGCGGCACTGGCGGCCGCGGCACCGGACAGTCGCGCAGCCAAATGGATAGTCGTAAGGTCCGCGACCGGATTGCCGAGCTCCAAAAAGAAATTGATGCTATGGAAGCGAGACGCGATACCCAGCGATCTCGACGTCAGGAACAATCAGGGCTAGAGCAGGTGGCGCTGGTTGGTTATACCAACGCCGGTAAATCTACCTTGATGCGCGCATTGACCGGTAGTGACGAGCTCGTAGCTAACCAATTATTTGCCACCCTCGACACTAAGGTACGCACCTTGCACCCAGAAAGTGTGCCGCGAGTATTGGTCAGTGACACTGTCGGTTTTATCAAGAATTTACCCCACGGCCTGGTTGCCTCGTTCAAGTCAACCTTGGACGAAGCTCTTAGCGCATCACTGCTGCTGCATATTATTGATGCGGGCGACCCCGGCTTTGAGATGCAAATTGAAGTGACCGATAAAGTATTGGCCGAGATTGGCGCCGATATTGTGCCGCGTATTCGGGTGTTTAATAAAATTGACTATCTGGAAGATGAAGTCGCACAAACGCAGCGTAGCGAAGAGCTGCAAGCCAAATATCCCGGCTGCATTGTTCTCAGCGCGCATCGCAAGGACGATATCACAGCGCTACATCAGGCGGTTGTGCATGTTTTTCAACAGCAGCTGATTGAATCAGAAATCTTTTTACCCTGGTCGGCACAGGAATTACGCGGCGAGATTTTTGCGTCTTGCGAAGTACTTGAAGAGCGCGCCGACGCCGATGGTGCTTTTTTCCACTTTCGCGCCGCACCAGATGTGGTCGCTAGACTCACTGAGCTTGCAGAAAACGCGTAATGATATCGCGCTGCTAGAACTAAAGCGAAAGGTCAAATTAAGTTGATTTGGGGCTTATAGTGGTGTCTGGCTAGTTATCTTTTCGCAACATATACTTGCACATAAAAGTTAAGTACCGCTGTAGAACGTAAACCTCAGCATTTTTTGGACACTATCGCTAACCAAGGTTGCTGCTCTCTAGGCAGCCCTTTGGGCCGATAGTAATGTGATAGCAGCTCAAAACCCGCATCTTGTAAATACCTGCCCGCAACATCAAGCTCCATAAAGTGGCCGTATCGCTCGCCAGACCAACCTTCATCACTGCCCCGCGGATTAGAACTAAATAAAATACCACCCACTCTCAGGCTCGCGTGCAATTCACCGAGGACACGAGGCAATTCCTGGCTCGGTATATGAAACAGCGAAGCGTTGGCAAATATAGCGTCAAAAGCCACTGCGGGTATATCTATAGACAAGAAATCCTGACAAAGTATTTCACAATCACTGTGCCGTCTTGCCATGGCACAGAATTGTGCGCTGCCATCTAAACCCACAGGACGGTGCCCTAGCGATTTAAAGTAGCCAACATCACGTCCGGGACCGCAGCCAAAGTCCAAAATATCCAGAAGGTCATCCGGTGTAAACTGGGATAATAGCGCAGCATAATTTTGCGACACATCGTAATCTCTGGTGCCCTCCCAAAACGATTGGGCCTTGTCATCGTAATGGCCAACAGTAGCTTTTTCAATATGTTCGAGCTGCTCAGCAGACAGTTGATTATGCATTAAAATTAGTCTTTCTTGTCAATGGTGATTGAGAGATTCTTAGTTGACTCGGCATACCATTTTTGCACATATAACGAACCGACTATCGGTGCCTGTCCATCCACTGGAACTTCCTTATAGCGCACGCTGTTTTTGGTTTCTTTTTCAAACTCAAAATTGATAATAGTAGATGACATAAAAATTCCTGCACAAAGAAGTAGGTGTATCGAGGCAGCTATTGTGGGGACTCAGCTGCGTCTTCACAACAAGGTCATCACTGTGCGCGGTAACAGGACGCCAAACCGAGTAGGCATATTTGAGATTTAAGTAGACTAGCGCCTAGGAACCTTAAGTGTCTGGGAGCTATTGGAAGCTAGCCTATAAGATATTTATGAACGGACAGAACTGGCAACAACCTTAGATTTCATATCAACACATCATTTGGCTTTTTATAAAGACAGACCTTTTGTCACATGCTAGCGAAAAGCCATCGCTGAATTTGAACAGCTTAGATTACCCCTCGAGCGGCATATTACGACGACCTTGCATGCTCGCGTTAAGAGGCATCCAACTGCCGCTATCCGGTGGCTAGAAATCGCTTTTACTCTAGCTTATTATTTGGCAACCACCAACGGGGGAATGCGATGAGTAATAACAATAACATTAATGTTGACGTGGTAATCGTCGGCGCTGGATTCGCGGGTATGTATCAATTAGTGCGGATGCGCCGCGCCGGGCTAAGTGCGGTGGTGCTCGAAACCGCAGATGACGTCGGCGGCACTTGGTATTGGAACCGCTACCCCGGCGCCCGCTGCGACATCCTCACGGTTGACTACTCTTATAGTTGGGACCCTGAGCTGCAGAAAGATTGGGTATGGTCAGAACGCTACGCGACCCAGCCGGAGATTCTCCGCTACGCCCAGTTCGTCGCTGACAAGCACGACCTCCGCCGCGACATTCGCTTCAGCACCAAGGTCACCTCGGCACAGTGGAATAACGACGCCAAACGCTGGCGCATTCATACCGACAGCGGCGATGACGTCACCGCTCAGTTTTACGTGATGGCCACCGGCTGTCTGTCGATACCCAAGGTTCCCGACATCGAGGGCACTGACCGCTTCCATGGCGACGTCTACTTTACCAACAGCTGGCCCCACAGCGGTGTCGACTTCAGCGGCAAGCGCGTCGCCGTGATTGGCACCGGTTCATCCGGCATTCAAGCAATACCGCTTATCGCGTCACAGGCCGATCAGCTCACTGTATTTCAGCGGACGCCCAACTTCTCGGTCCCTGCGCACAACGGCCCTATAGCCGACCTGCGACTCGCAGCGTATCGACAAGATCCTGCGGCCTACCGAGAGGAAGCCCGTCACTCCGGCATAGGGGTGCCTACCAAGCCGGCTGATGTCAGCGCCCTTGAAGTATCATCGCAAGAACGTGAGACGACGTACGAAGAGGTCTGGCAACGCGGTGAGCTTGCTCACCTACTAGAGCCTTATAACGACTTAAGAATCAGCGCCGACGCGAACGATACGATACGCTGCTTTATTCACAATAAGATCCGCGAGATCGTAAAGGACCCCAACGTCGCAGATCTGTTGTGCCCCACCAACCATTACTTTGCCACCAAGCGCCCCTGCCTAGACTCTGGCTACTACGCCACCTACAACTTGCCGCAGGTTCGCCTCGTGGATTTACAGAAGCAAGCCATTGAGACTATCACCGAGTCCGGCATCAACACTGTGAACCTAGCAATTAGCGCCAAGGAAAAGACCGAGTCGATGGCCTTCGATGCCATTGTCTTTGCCACCGGCTTTGATGCGATGACCGGCGCAATCGTCGGTGTCGACATCACCGGTTGCAACGGTGAATCACTTCGCGACGCATGGGCGCATGGCCCGCAGACCTATCTCGGGCTGATGACAGTCGGCTTTCCCAATCTGTTTATGATCACCGGTCCGGGTAGCCCATCGGTCCTATCCAATATGATGGTATCGATCGAGCAGCACGTCGATCTGATCACTGACACGATCAAGCATCTTCGCACCAACTGCATCGACACCATCGAGCCGACGGAGCTAGCGCAAACACGATGGGTGCAGCACAGCAACGAGATCGCCGATTTGACCCTGCTACCCACGGCGAACTCCTGGTATATGGGTGCCAATGTCCCGGGTAAGCCGCAGGTCTTCCTACCCTACCCCGGCGGCGTCGGTGAATACCGCAAGATTTGTGATGAGATGGTGGCGAGAAGCTACCTAGGGTTTACGCTAACCGGTGCTGGCGGGACACAAAGCAACGACGGCGTCATCCGGCCCTTGAAGCCTGACGTTCAAGAGCTACTATCAATTATGGCGGAGCTGACACTCCCACCACTGGAAACCATGGGCATCGAGGGTGCCCGGGCATTTATGGAAGCCTCCGAAGCCAATATGCCACCCGGCCCCGATGTCGGGGAGATCATCGACGGCGAGCTACCGGGCGCTGACGGCACACCGCTAGCCTACCGCCTATATCGGCCGGCAACTGTCGGACCGCACCCAATGGTCGCCTATTATCACGGTGGCGGCTGGGTAGTGGGCAGCGCCACGTCCGACGATCCGCTATGTCGCTATTTATGTGTCGAGTCCGACTCGATCATTGTGTCGGTGAACTATCGCCACGCCCCCGAGGCGCGATTTCCAGCCGCAGCTGATGACGGCCTGGCCGCGGCAAGCTGGATTACCGACCACGCCAAGGAACTCGGTGGTAGGCCCGGCCAACTCGCCGTCGCCGGATGGAGCGCCGGCGCGAATATCGCTGCGGTGACCACGCAGCAGGCAAAGTTGGTTGGGACGCCAAAAATCACCGGCCAGGTCCTCTTAAACCCTGTCACAGATTTGAGTACAGTACGCCAGTCTTACATTGACAACGCCGAGGGCTATATACTGACTGCGCAACTTATGAGCTGGTTCTGTGACCATTACTGCGATCCGACTGACCGTCTCGACCCACGAGTATCTCCGCTACTTGCTGACACGCTGGCGGGCCTGCCACCGGCGCTGGTAATCACCTGCGAATTCGACCCACTGCGTGATCAAGGTGACGCCTACGCCGAGGCGATGGCAGCCGTCGGCGTTCAAGTACAACATCTGCAGTGTCCCGGCCAGATCCACACCGCAATCCCCAGTGTCAATGCAATGGTGACCTCCGAGTATGCCCGAGAGGCGATGGCCGAGGCACTGCGCTCCTTTTCGAGGACACCACCCGAACATCATTAACGTTAAATAGATGTTGGCTTACGCTGAAAGCCACGTTTATTTTGCTAAACAAGGTGCGCTAGTGGCACACTGAATAAATGAATTTTTTACTGATCACATAACCGCACGGCTATCGGTGCTTTTATTTTAATCACACTGCTGCACCGCTATGTAGCCGTATTGATTTAATCTGAAATTACTTCAACCACGTATTCAGATTTTATTCTGGCGATCACCCATTTATCCATGTCACTTACTCAGGAAACTTCTTTTGATACTCAATAAAAAAAGGCCTCATGTAATCATTGTAGGCGCCAATTTCTCTGGCCTTACTGCGGCCAGTAAACTGAGAAAATGTTATGCAGTGACCGTTATTGCCCCGACTCAGGATTTTCAATGGACACCCAATATCCATGAAATTTTGTCAGACGTAAAAAAGCAAACGAGTGTGAGCTTAAATCTAGAAATCATGATCACAAGGCTAGGGCATCACTTTATTAATCAGGCAGTAACCGCCATTGACGGTCAACAACAAACCGTCACCCTCGATGACCAGCAAACTCTAAGTTACGATATATTGCTGATTGCATCTGGTCATGCACGATCCAACTATGGCATTGAAGGTGCCAGTGAATACGCTTGCGGATTTCGTACCGCCGATAACGTAATGCAAGTGCATCGTGATATTACTGCGGCGATTGACGGCGGAAAATCGGCTATAAACATCAATATAATTGGCGGGGGATTTACCGGCGTAGAAGTATTGGGCGAGCTACTACGCAAATATTCTGATGATAAACGCCTGCATATTAATGTAATCGACAGGGCGTCAAGATTGGTACAAGCACTGCCAGAGAAACTATCAACCGATATTTTAGAACGATGCAAAAATCATCAGATTACATTCCACTTTAATAAAGAAATTATCGAAGTGAAGAAAGATAGCATTATCTTTAGTGATCAAGAATCACTTAACTCAGATGTCACTATTTGGTCAGCTGGCACTAAGCTACCTGACTATCTTAATAGTATTGAAACTGAGAAAAGCGCCAATGGTCTAGCAGTAAATACGTATTTGCAAACCAAAAGCTTCAGTAATATTTTTATTGCAGGTGATTCTGCGATGTATCCAACACCACTTCCCAAGCAAGCCAGTATTGCCATGGATATGGGTGGCCATGCAGCGAGTAATATCGAGAGATTTTGTGCAAAAAAACCTCTAAAATCCTTTAAAGTCAGCGCAACACCCGTGCTGCTATCACTGGGTGATATCAATACTTATTTTATTCAAGGCAAACTAGTTTTAGCAAGTCCCATGCTCGCTGCAGCTAAAGAAGCTGTATACCAGCTCTATATGGCGAGATTATCGACCCTATTGCCACTGGAGCAAAGCGCTTCAAGCCTGGCTAGCAGAGTCACCCTATCCGCTAACAAGTTATTACTTACAGAAGTTCTTAAATTGCGACCCAAAGTACTGCTGCAGCGCAGTAAAATTTTGTAAAGTTTTACTCAGAAGTTGTTACTTTAATGCGGGGGGAAAAAAATATTAAAGTGCGTCATCATTATGCATAAATAATCATACGCCCTCTCCAATGCCTAACTTAAGCGGCACGGCGTATTATTTAGGAACCGAGACTTACAGTTAGGCTCTCGGCGCGCGCATTCCACTCAACTCATATCCACTACAGCCAGGTTCATTTTATCCCACTGGGCTAATAGCAAGGCGCGACGGCCTTCGTCGTCTGCTGGAATGTCCGCCGCCGCTACTCGCCAAAAGCGCAGCCGCACTGTGGTGTCCATCCAACCGCCATTAAAAAGTTTAGCAAAGCTGGAAGAGCCTTCAAAACCAGTGTGGGCGCAAAATAACAGATCTTTCTGTGGCGCCCCACGCATCAACGCCAAGGCACCCGCAGATCTAGGCGGCAAAATACTCGTCAAGCGCTTGGCGCGCTGCAAGGCATCACTATTTCCGTTTGCCGCTAATGAGTGAATAATACGCTGACGCTTTTGTGGTGAAAAGCGTGTGCCTTCAATATAAATAACCAAACTTTCACGCTCGCTTGCCTCTGCAGCCAAGCACTGTAAAGAAAGCAATTCAGCGCCCATATCTTCAGCAACACGATCCAGAAAAACGTTCGGCAACCGGTTGCCGACAATATCTAGACAGGGATCTAAGAGCAGCTCTTTCTTCAGTACATAGCGAACCTGAAAACCGCAGGGAATCGCGTAAAATGACATAGGCAAGACGGTGTCGCCAATACTGCTATGACGGGGCAAAAGAATCGCCGCGGAGCCTGCCAACGCCGCCTGGCCGTCAACAATAAAGTTAAGGCGAAATATCTTTTGCGCCGCAAACTTGAGGGTATCAGCCCACCAAAACTGTAGTTGGCTATTGGCATTTCGGTAGTCATTACCATTGCCGCTAGAGACACGGCATTTTAACCACAAATAAAAACTGGCGAAAATTCCCGCGCATTCACAGGCTAGATATACCGTAATAAATCCCAAACAGCGCGTCGCTGACTGCGCACTATTGAGGAAGAAACCCAGAAAAAAACTGATGGGCAGCCACAAAAAAGCGGTGGCCATCATAAGCATGAATCCGGCAAAAATCAGTGGTATTGATACTAGCCTGCGCCATAAAGGATTATTTATTTTCATAACATTGCTTGATCCGAAATCCTACAACAATGAAAGCGAAGACTTTAATTAAGCGCTTTCTTTTTGTCCGAATAATAAGTCAAAGTAATGTATACGGGAAGCTGTCACATTAGATTTATGTTTCAATCTGCAAAGGATTTCGCGCCCTCAGGTTCAGCTGGCGCAAAGGCAATCAGAGAATCACCCATCTTACGCTGATACATATGATGCCCCCCCGGCGGCAATAACTACATACTGCTGACCACCCCGTAGATAGGTCATTGGCGAGGCGACTGCGTCGGCCGGTAAGTCGTGTTGCCATAAGACCTTGCCACTGTCTGCGGAGAATGCGCGAAGGCGTCTATCCATGGTCGCACCAATGAAAACCAGCTTACCTGCCGTCATCAATGCGCCACCAAGATTCGGTGTTCCCCAGTTAATATCGAAGGGCAGCGGCAATGGCGCCATTTGGTGTACGGAACCTAAGGGGCTTTGCCACTTCATTTCACCCGAGGCCAAATCTATCGCCAGCAGCTTTCCCCACGGTGGAGCGGTACAGGAAATACCCAGTGGCGACAATAAACTTTCCACCACCACGGTATATGGTGTACCCGCCATGCTAATCCGCATAGTGCGACCAGCGTGGGGAATATGCTCGCCCTTCTCTTCACGGGTCGTTGGCTTTAGATAACCGATAAACGGCGTGGTATTATCGTTCACTACCAATTGCTGACGCTCCGGCCAGAATACTCCACCGCCCCAGTTTGCACCGCCAAGACTGCCGGGCATCATTAGCGTTGGCTGCTCCTGCAGTGCCGTAAATAGATCATCATTGTGTAAGCTGGCAATTTTTTTTGGCAAGCATCGCGATCGAAGGGAGTTAGCCCCCAGGCATCATCGGCGTGCAGTTGCTGCGCCATAAGGCGCGGCAAGGCCGGTGACGACGGCTGAGTAGCTGACAGTTGCTCGCCGGCGACCGAGCGCTGCGACACCGCCGTCTCAACAATAGGGAATAGTGGCTTGCCGGTCTCGCGATGAAAAACAAACACAAAACCCTGCTTGGTCAGCTGCACAACCGCCGGAATCTTTTTTCCGTCGCGACGCAGGTCAATTAGCATTGGCTGTGCGGACGTGTCGTAATCCCAGACATCGTGATGCACAAACTGGAAATGCCAAACTATTTCACCGGTGCTACCGCGCAGTACCACCAGAGAATTTGCATAGCGGTTATCGCCGGGGCGGAGCGCGCCGTAATAATCTGGCGAAGGCGCACCAGTGGGTATAAACACCAGATCACGCGCTTCGTCGACAGACAGTGGCGCCCAGGCATCAGATACCGCCACCGCGTTTTCCGGCCACTGATCGGCATTGGCCGCCTGACCATCGACGGGTATGGGTTCGAACTGCCAGCGTGGCGCGCCACTGCGCACATCGAAGGCTTTTAGAGTACCCCATGGAGTGTGGGCACGCACAAAATCAACCACCGCCGAGCCGACCACAATGGTGTCATTTACAATCACCGGCGGCGATACACTGCCTATATCACCGGGTATAAAACCTTCGTCTGAGCTGCACAATTTAACGGTTCCGCCATCACCAAAATCTTTACACAGACTGCCATTTTTGGCGTTTAAAGCGATGAGACGACGATCGTGAGTTGCGGTTAAAATACGATGTGCACATTGGCCTGCTGGGTTTTTCTGACCTAACCACCACGCCACACCTCGACACTTAAATGGTCTTTCACCCGCAAGCGAAATACGCGGATTAAAACGCCACTGCTCAACACCGGTTTCTGGATTTAGGGCAATAACTTGATCAAATGCCGTGCAAAAGACCAAATAACCACCGGCCTCCTCCGGCAATAAAATCGGCGTGACTTCCATTGCACTGCGAGGCAACTGCTCGGCAAACTCTTGCGCCTCACCGCTGCGAAATTGCCAGGCCACCTGCAGACCCGACACATTATCGATATTAATTTGCTGCAGTGTGGAAAAGCCACTCTCGCCCTGATCACCTCGGTAATAAGGCCAGTCCTGCGCCGCCATGTCCGTCGATGCCATTGCTAGCAGAAAAAGGCTGGGCAGTATTTTTCGACCACAGCAGCTCACCAGTAAAGCGATCAAAAGCGCGAATTTCTCCATCTAATCCCGCACTGAACACCAACTCAGCGGTCGCGGTTACCGCTGCCGAAAGACCGTAGTAAAAACTGCACTGATACAATTCTGAAAGATCCACTTTGCCGCCAGCACGATTATTTTCTAAACCCACTAGCGGTCGCTGACTGTAATTAAAATCGCAATTGCGGGTGGCTGTGTACTGCCATAGTAACTCACCGCTATTACCATTTAGGGCGTATAAACCTGGCCGTGGTATATACCCTAGCTGCTCCCGCTCAAGGTCGGACACCGGTACATATAAATTGTCGCCGGCCAAGGCCATTCCCCAGTGAATACCACCATTACTGGTGCCCTGACTTAAACGCTGACGCCATAATACCCGACTGGTGTAATCAGCGTCTGGGTCCAGCGCAAACACTTCACCGGATTTTTGACCGGCGAATAACACTTGCTTGCCACTGCTTAATGTCGCCATGATCACCGAGGCGCCAAAGTCGAAGTCTTGGCCAGGATCACTTGGGCAATTGGCGCCACCATTTAAACACCCGGCATTCCAAATATCGCCGCTGGTGGCCTGAAACTTCCACACCACTTCGCCGCTGTCTAAATCTAAAGCAATGATGGCATCGCTGGTGTCGGTCGCTGGTCGGGTGAGGTTTTCGCCGGTGCCAAAGTAGAGACGGTTACGCTTTGCATCAATGGTTGGGCTTGACCACACCGCCGCACCCGAGGGCCCATAGCGCGCCTGACCGGCGCGATTTGTCCCTTGTAAAGGGGCGTCATCGGTCGCATGCCACGTCCACACTTTATTGCCAGTCTCGGCATTTAAGGCCATTACGCCGCCGTGGGACGTACAACAAACATGGCTTTCACTACCCGCGGCGGCAACCTCAAATAAGGATACCGGCACATATAATTTATTATTGTGAAAACTGATAGAACCGGAGATAACAGAGTAATCATTTAGCCTTGCCGACTGCTGTCATACAATGTCTAAGGTATTGGGATCCACTGCGTAAATAGTGGCAAGCGAGTCAGCAAAAATCAGTAATTGTCTCGAGTCACCCAGCTTAGCTACAGTGATCGCAGAGCGTATGCCACTGATCATAGTCCGATGCGCGATAACGCAGCCGCTGTGGCGATCTAGCACAAACAACTTGCCGGCTTTGTCGCCGACAAAAATCCGCTCGCCGATCACAGCCGGTTGGGAGCGCATATCACTGACGCGGGGAAAGGCAAAACTCCACGCTAGACTTAAACTAGCGACATTATCATTGCGTATGGCGGTTTGCTGATCTGAAATAAAACGACGATTTTCGACCCCAGCTCCCCAGCTACCCATAATCGGGCTGCGACGGGACTCTGGCGCAGAGTCGCACATAGCGCTGGGTAACCAGTCGTACTGGCCGCTGGCACTGCCCGCTAAATAGTAGGCAATCAAACCGCGCTGTTGCTTGCTGAGATGAGCAGCCATAGGCTGCATTTTGCCAAATTCTAAGGCAATCATCAGATCCTCTTTGGCAAGCATTGATAAAGCCTGTCGTGTTGGTGCATTCATCGCGGGATTGTCATGGCAATCAGCGCAGTGTTGATCGAATAAATACTCGCCGGCACGACCCTGAGGAAGGTGTTCAGCATTGCGCAGCACCCAGGCTTCGCCATGCGGCATAAGCCATGCTTTTATCTCGTGACGATTGAGCGCGACAGCAATAACAAGTACCACCAGCATTACGCCAAGGACGAACCGCTTTTTCATTGCAGTCTCTTTATTATTATTTAGGTAGCGCTGTCAGTGATGACAGCTGGCAAACAGCAATAATATTTGCCTTATTCGCTTAAACTCGCATAGCTTAAAATGACCTAGCTATTGGGATGATCACCATCATCGAGTGCCATGATAGTAGCCATCGGTAGACTTATTCCATACTCTTAATGGCATTATTTATCTCAACGCTGCCGGGAGTGACTGAACACTCCCGGCAAGTGGTGTTTAGCAGGCGTTCAGACAGTCAGCTCACTGAGCACTTTATCGATAATAGCCAAACCTTCCTCTAGCACTTCATCCTCAATGGTTACTGGCATCAAGAAGCGAATTGAATTTCCATGCATGCCGCAGGCCAGCAGTATTAGCCCATACTCTTTGGCCTTGCCGGTAATAGATGCGGCCAGATCGGCACGCGGAGCGCGGCTGGCTTTGTCGGTTACCAACTCGAATGCGGCCATTGCGCCAATATTCCGCGAGTTGTCAACAAATTCAAATTTTTCCTGCCAGACTGCAAATCGTTGGGCGAGTTTATCACCAAGGCAATTAGCAGCGCCTAGGATATCTTCAGTCTCAAAGATATCCATCACCGCTAGCACCGCGGCGCAGGACACGGGACTACCGGTGTAGGTGCCGCCGAGTGAATTCGGTCCCGAGCTGTCCATCAATTTATCAGTGCCCACGATCGCAGAGATAGGCATACCATCGCCCATGCTCTTGGCCATAGTCATCATATCGGGCTCGACCCCGCTGTGCTCAATGGCGAACATTTTGCCGGTGCGGCCAAAGCCACTTTGGACTTCATCAACAATCATTAAAATGCCGTGCTCATCGCAAATCTCGCGAATGGCCTTGAGGAAGGCCGGCGAAGCAGCATAGAAACCACCCTCGCCTAGTATTGGCTCAATAAATATGGCTGCGGTGTTAGCTGGATCAGCGTCGGTCCTCAGTGTCATTTGTAGTCCCCGCAGCGCTTCTTCTTCACTCACACCATGGTAAGCCACCGGGTAAGGGGCGCGAAATACCGTGCCTGGCATGGGGCCAAAATCGCCCTGATAGGGCTTTACCTTGCCGTTCATCGCCATAGTCATAAAGGTGCGGCCGTGATAGCCACCGTCAAAGCAAATGATATTAGTTCGGCCGGTTGCCGCGCGAGCAATCTTAACCGCATTCTCCAACGCTTCAGCACCGGAATTAGCCAGCATTACCTTGGCATGACCGCGCACTGGACTGATTTCACTTAGCTTCTGCGCCACTCTAACGTATCCCTCATAGGGCATAACTGTCTGACAGGTGTGCATAAGCTGGTCAAGCTGGGCTTTTACCGCAGCAACGACCTTAGGGTGACGATGACCGACGTTTAATACGCCGATACCGCCAGCAAAATCGATCATACGTTTGCCATCTGCGTCCCAGACTTCAGCATTGCTCGCATGAGCAGCAAATTGTTCATTCGAGCTGGCCGCGCCAGCGGCTACATACCGTTCTTTTAATGCTTGCAGTTCTAAATTATTCACGTTTTTGTTTCCATAAGTTGAAACCATTCGAGTGGGATCGAAGCCGATCCACCGGGGATACGCCAGCCTAGCGCTGGACGCGGGTGACTCTGAGCCATACTTGTGCCTTGGACAGCCCGCAACAGCAAATATTCTGACAGGTAGGAGCAGAGCAAGACTCGTCAGAAAGCGGGCTTATGGCTAGTCGGCGATCATCATTTGAATGACTATGATAAACGAAGCTCAGCCAATGAACAAAATTTTAGCCTATTAAAAACAGGTGGCCATCATTAACGTTATAAGGGCAGCCCAAGCTGCAACTGTGTATTAACTAAATGTAGACCCAGTATTTTACATTTACAAATATTATTCATTTTTACCTAAAATAATAAAGTCTAAAAAGTTATTTTCAACGTAGAGATTAGTCAACTTTAGTAAATATTTTTCACCTGATAAATCGATAAACCAAGATTTCTGTAACTTAAAAACTCGATAACCGTTACCCTCCTTAGGCAAACATGCTTTTTTGGAATTGACCTATGAATTTATACAGTATGGTTTTTTACTCGTCGGCACTCTAAAAGCATCATTATTCTCATCACAACTTGGCATGACATTTTCCTATGCTTCCCTTGGTTTATAACAAAAATTACTCATGCGCCTTTGCGGAAGATCATCGTTTTGTAATGAGTAAATTTCGGCGCCTGCATGACATCTTGCTAAAACGGGGCCTGATTGACGCTCACCGGGCTAATGTCTTTACGCCAGTCATGGGCAACCCAGAAGACTATGCCATTGCGCACAGCCCTAACTATTTACAAAATTTGCTGGGCAATCATATTTGTCCAAAGGAGTGGCGACGAGTCGGCTTGCCCTGGAGCCAAGGTCTTGTTGATCGAACCTTAACTGCACCCAACGGAACGTTGCTAACAGCACGTCTGGCATTGCAATATGGCGTAGCCTGCCACTTAGCGGGTGGCACTCATCACGCGCATCGTGATTTTGGTAGCGGATTTTGCATGATCAATGACCTTGCTTACACCGCACTAAAAATGCTTGAAACCAAAGAGCTTAATCGTATTCTCATCTTTGATTGCGACGTGCATCAAGGTGATGGCAGCGCCACTATTCTTTCAGGTAAACTTGGCGTATTCACCTGCTCTATTCATTGTGAAAAGAATTTTCCATTTAGAAAAGCACAGAGTGATCTGGACGTAGGCTTAGCTTTTAATATGGAAGACGATGACTATATAGACATTGTAGATAGCACCCTGAAAAAGCTATTGCGTGAGTTTCAACCCGATCTTGTTCTTTACGACGCGGGCGTTGACGTTTGGGAACATGATGAGTTAGGCAAGCTCAATATTAGCTGGAAAGGCATCGAAGGCCGCGATCGCCTAGTAATTGAAACCTGTCTGAAGCAAGGCATTCCAATTGCTACCGTAATCGGTGGCGGCTACGACAAAGACCACGAGCGTCTGGCGCAGCGACACGCCATTGTGATTGAACAAGCGCACGCGCTTATTAATAAATAATCGACACAACATATTCAGTATTTATTGCAGCCTTCCATTGTAGAAGGCCCACACGGTGAGCAGTCACGGTGCGGGCCAAATCACTACCCAACACCACTGGTACTAGCTTATTCGCTTAAATTGAGAACGCTTAAACTCGGATCAGCCTGCACGGCATCGGCGCAAAAACGTCCCGGCACCCATTCCTTGCGCGAATACATTTCGGTCTGATCCGCAAAGTACGGCGACTCGCTGCTCGCCGACTGCGAGTAGGTTAAAATGGTCTGGGTATCCGGGCACTCGTCCTCATCGAAAGACACTACCTGTATGAAGCTAGCGCCGTGAACGACATCATTGTAGCCCTCCGCAGAATCACTCCACTTGCTGCGAATGGCATTAAATAAGCCGAAGGTACCGGCCCCGCCATGTATGGGAATCGAACGATCGCCACGTGCCTCTGTAGAATAGTTACGCAGGCTAGCATCGAGTGGAATGTTATTGTCCTGTAAATCACTGATTGCCGAGGCCAGTGCAAACTGCACATGGGGATTGGCAATATTCAGGCCCCGCGGCGTATTGACTGGATCGTTAACATCAAAGGGCGTTGCCCAGGCGTCGGCAAAACCAAAACCACTTGCCGCAGTGCCAGTCGGCACGTCTTGTATAAATAAATTTGTGACAAATCGGCGAAACAACACCGCACCTGGTGCATCCAGATCATCCCGACGCGTCCACGCGGCCAACACGGTGCAGGCTTCCGCTGTTTGCACCGGACCACCGGCGCCAATCATGCCCGGCGTTATCGCGCACAGCTGCAATAAATCGTCTAACCACAAATCTGCTGCCATATGGCGATTATTGAATATCAAATCCTGCAATTGCTGGCGACTAAATTTATTTCCTGGCAAGCCATCACTGCCGGCAAGACGCTCCTCAGTCATCACTAGACCCAAGCGAGTACGCATGCGACGTTCACTGCGTTCATCACCAATAATGCGATAAAAACCTTCCAAGGGCTCGTTTGGACTAGAAAGCCAATAGCTATCATTCGAGTTGGTCACATAGTCGCGGCGAATCAACCAAGGCATATTTCCCGGACCGATAATACCCGGCTGTGCGGCATCGGCGTCGGTATCCCATGCGCAGGCATTGCGAGAGCCATCAAGCACAGGCAAACCCAGAGTATTGGCCGTGACCGCGCCCAGCGGCAGACCGCACTCCGCCGCCTTCTGATCGGAGACATTGGGTGTAACCGAAATATCAGCGTATAAGGCCTCGCCACTGCTATCGGCGGCAATGGTGTTAACCCATGGAATACCTTGATTGCGCTGCAGTATATCGAGTAATTCACGCACACTTTGGGCGCGGTTGGCTTCAACAAAATGATTTATATAGCGGAAATTACTGGCATTGGCATCGGCGAGTGCAAAGCCGACTGCGGGAGTCCACGGGAATATTGGCAAACCCAATATCGCGGTTACCATCGGCCCCCAGCGCGTGGTGTATAAGGTGCGAGATACCGATGAGCCGTCGGCCAAGTCGACACTAAGCTCATACGGGATCATGGCTTCTGGCTGGCCATCCACTAGATACGAGGTCGGATCGCCGGGCACCAATGCCAATTGATAGGGTGTGAAACGCCAGGCAGATGAGACCGTGTGACTCCAGGCCATGTTTTCGGTGTGGCCAATCAAGATCAGGGGCACACCAAATAATGCAGACCCAGTGACGTCTAACTCACCGGTAATAGTGAGGTGCGCCTGATGAAAGCGCTCGGCGCCATCCCAGGGAAAGTGGGGATTGCCCAATAACATGCCTTTGCCGTTCTGGGTTGCCTCTGAGCCAAGCGCAATCGCATTGCTACCGATTTGAATACCCTGCCACGCCTGATCAAGATCCAGCGCGAATTGCTCCGGACTGGACATCGCCGCAGTGAGTGAGCCTGGACCCGGTGGTTGCGCACCGCCTATGCCGTCAATCGCCACTGCAGAGCTGCCCAATAAAGCCAGCTGATAAAAACGTCGATATAGATCCAGTTCGGCAATAGGTCTCACCCAGTCAGCACCACGACAGGCAGGATCAGGAATATTGTCGACACCGGTATCTTGCAAGTAACGGTTATAACCCGCGACATAACCCTTCACTAATTCCCGCGCCTCAGGCAAAGGTCCCAGCGGGGGCAGCTCCGCAACGAGCTGTTCTATGCGCTGCTCAGCATTAATGAGTTTAAAAAAGAAATCCGAATTTAAATTATTATTGATGGTGCCATTGCCAGTCATCTCCCAGCTTTCATCAACACCAAAGTATTTGGATCTCTCGCCAGACACGGTCACGTATACATCGGCGATCGTACAAATATTATCCCGCGCAAAAGAGTAACTATAGCCGTAACCAATACCGGCGTAATCGCTGGCTTTGATGTGCACCATTCCAAGTTCACCACGGCTAATTTCCGCATTGTAAACATTATTATTGGCAGGTGGCTGGGCTGGCAAAGTCGTATTGACATTGCTGTCACCACAGGAGGCAGCTAGCACCCCACATAAGATCAAACTTGTATTACGGTATTTCATTGAATATTCCAGCTGGATCAAGAGTAAAAAATTAAAACTGCGGCATAGAGAAAATCAGCTCCACATTGCGATCCTCTGGGCGGCCCTCACGCTGCCCGCCTTGAGTACAAAGCGCGTCTAGATTTGCCTCACTAATTGCCGCCTGCACTGCTGCAGGATCGGTAAGATAAAGCGCGCAGCGGTCGTCCGCCGCAGCCAAGCGTTGAGGATTAGTAAGGCTATGACTTAACACCGGGCCACGAATAGTGCCGCTTCCGTCGCCATTATCAAATACCTCAATCAGCCGCTGCTGCTGGGGATGATCGATAAGTGAGGCGGTTTCAATTTGCCAAAAACCACCGCAGTGTTGGCCGTGACAATCACTCACCGGCGCCGAGATTTCACCGTTGCTGCCCACCCCATCGTCAACCGCAAAGGCACGAACACGATGTACATGGGTGTGGCCTGCCACCCAAGCAATCATATTGGGCCAAGATGCCAATTCTGCATTTAATTCAATAGCACTTACTTCTAGCGTTAGTAAGTCTGCAAACATCCCGTACTCGGCAAACGTTAAATCAGGATGATGGGAAAACACCATCACCAGCTGCTGCTTTGCATGGGCTGCAGCCAACTCAGTTTTTAACCAATCGAATTGAGCGAGGTCCAGACTCCCGTCCGAGAGTGCAAAGGGGTTGCGCAACATTGCGGCGGGAACACGGGGATCGCGACCATCAATAATCGTGTTGAGAATAATCATGCGAAAACGCTGCTCACCAGCGTCAAACGCGTAGTAGCCATCGTTGCGATCGTCTTCATCCTCGAGACGCGCGGTATCAACAAAACCAAAGCCGTGACCGAGGGGTTGCGAAGAAGACTTAAAAAATTCCTGAATAAAATCACGCTGGCCGAACATATAGCGACGACCGGTAAGCTGAGATACTTCGTTCAAGGGTACATCGGCCGCGACCGTGCCACGGGTATAACCATCGTGATTGCCAAAGGCCACAAACCACGGCATGGCAATAGTCTGATTAATACAGCCATCAGCACCGTCGTCACAGCGCAAAATCTCTGGCAGACCGGGCGAGCGGGTCACCGTTTGTCGCGCAGGATCAACGGAACCGTCAGCAGCGCGGCCACTAGTAGCCGCTTGCTGGGTATTTTGTACTTGTAGCACTGTGCGCGTGGGTAAAAACTGATATGCCGGGTCGTCAATATCTGGATCAATAGTTTGGGTATCAGCCGTGCCCCGACCAGTAAAGCGAGTACAGGACAGATCGATCTGCTCGGCGGGAGCATCAGCACCCAAGGCGAGTGCGCAGGCTTCTTCAAAGGCGCTCATCTGATCGAAACGGCCATCAAGATTATCAATAAAACGCCGAGTCTCTGCGACGGTTGTGAGGTCTGCAGAATCACCGGTGACTATCGCAAATTCAGCGGGGTATTGCGCATGGCAATTGTTCAGCGCCGAAATCAAATCGTTCAGCACTTCGTCTGAATACTCTTCCTGAAAGCGCTGCGCGGACTCAAAGCTAGCGTAAAGCGGATCTAGCGCACTGGCGCCATTTAACAACTGACCGTCGTCATCAATAATGTGATCGTCAGTCAGGTGCACAAAGCGCAGCAATAAGGCCGCGCCTGCAGGCCGACTTCCCTTCGCCAGCTCATTGCGAGTCACAAAGGCCTCGGCGCTCATATTGTCGCAGACCGCGGGACCAAGCTTTCGGCTCGACACAACGTCATTGTCCACTGGCGCGACCGTGTTACCTGAATCAAATTTATTACAGGCAAGCAGCGTCAGTGCGCTGATAAATAGCAGAATTTTAAAAGAGTGATTCATTCTTATGTCCAGGTACGCATTATTGTTAGATGAAGCAGGTAAAACCATATCGTATATCTTACGTGACATAACATCTAACTTTGCTCAACGGTTATAAGCCGATAATAATTGCCTGTGATCGCTAAAAGCGATAACCGGGTTTTAGCTCATAGCTAGCCTCGGGGTAGGCACCACCAAAGTGGGTGCCGCGAAAAGCCGACATCTCAGGCGCAAGGGGTTAAAAAAAGTGAAGCTTCATCTGCTAACTTGGCTATATTGTCGCATTAGCTTTCAGTGGCTGACTTTTCTAAGCTGTAGATGTATCAGGTCAGATATGAGCTTTTGAGATAAATATTGGCGTTCCAATCCGGTGTTGCGTAAAATTAACGCGATTCATTTTTCCAACTACTCACTTACCCTAATTTGGCATCCACCCTATGCCCATTGATGAAGCACTTATTACGTCAGACGCCAATGAGGCGCCAGAAATCCTTCGCAGCCGTTTTCAGGAATGGGGTTATCTCTATTTCAAGCAATATGCGGCTTCAACACAATGCGCCGCCCTACTAACAGACATCCTCTCCTGCTTGTCGCCTTATGTAACGCTGGATGAATCTCGGCAGTTACCGATAATGACCGGGGAAGCTTTCGTAGAAACCGATGCAATTTGGGACGAGGTCTATCCAAAAATTCAAGCCTTGGAATCATTTCACGGGCTCTTCCACGACCCGCATCTACTAAAGCTGATGCGTATGGTCAGTAACAGTGAGGTATTCGTATACCCCATGAAGATGGCGCGAATATCAACGCCAAGAATGGTGGGCTATGAAACGCCACCCCATCAGGATGCCCGCTCTCATGTCGCCCCCAGCTCCATGGCTGGTATCTGGGTTGCATTGCATGACATTTCAACCGAGATGGGACGCCTCAAGATACTACCAGCGTCGCACAGGCGCGGCATGCGGGAAATAATACAGTCTCCTGGTGTGGGCAATGTCCAGTGCGAGATCTATCCAGACGAAACCACTTGGCACGTCTCTGATGTGGTCCAAGGCGACGTTATTATATTTAACGCCTTTACCGTACACGCCGCTCAACCAAATACCAGCAACTCGGTTGTACGAATGAGCGTAGACACCCGCTTTTGCGACTACGGCGCACCGGTATTCTCCAGTAATCTAGAGCCACATCACGGCTGGCGTATAGATCAGTTAAGCTGGCCACAAATATATGCATACTGGCAAAAGACAGACCTGCAATATTATTGGGCTGACTACCCGAACTTCACTTAGGCTAAGGTATGGCTCAAATTAGACAGACTAACGCTTTTGATCCCACGCAGCTGGTTGAACTCAATATTGACGGTGTGAGTAAGCAGCTAAAAATGAGTGTGCACGGATCAAAAGACACCATCATTTCTGAAAAGCTGCGTACTGAGCAGTGCTGGGAGCCTTACGAAACCCAACTAGTTATCACGCACTTCAAAGCCGGTGGCGTATTCGTCGATGTCGGTGCCAATATTGGTTACTACACACTGCTGGCAAGCACGATTGCCGGGCCGAACGGTAAGGTTGTATGTTACGAGCCAGACGTAGAAAATTTCGTACTATTGCAGGAAAATGTCAGGCTGAATACTCTGCACAATGTGACGCTATATGCCCTGGCACTAAGTGACCGCAACGAAGACGGCGAATTGTTTCTTTCAACTGACAACTTCGGTGACCATCGTATTTATTCAGACGGTGGCGAGCGCAATAGCCGCCCTATTCAATTGGTGCACGGCGACCAACACCTTGAACCCCAAACCCGGCACATCGACTTTCTGAAAATAGACACTCAAGGCGCCGAGTATTTTGTGGTCAATGGCCTACGAAAACTGATTGCGGCCAATAGCGCGCACTTGTGTATGATTCTGGAGTTTTGCCCCTACGGAATTCGACATTCGGGCGCCAATGGTCATCAGCTTATTGAACTACTCGAGAGTTTCGGTATGCAATACCACATTATTGACCATATCGAGCACCGGCTGATTCCGGCGCAAGCCAAGGACTTAAGCGATTGGGTTACCGAGTTGGCGCAAGAGCCAAACAACGAGGGCTTTATTAACTTGCTCGTAACACCACGAGCATACACTGCACTTTAACCAGCCAACACAAAGTCGAAAATAGAGGCCATTAGCATTGCAGAAGTTTTGGTGTTCTCTTAACAGCAGGCTAAGTGTTGTTCGACCCATTGCCAGATACACCTCCACATTTTAAAGTTACTTTTTAAAAAAGCAAACGAATCAGTAACTGGCCGCTGTGCTTGTAAATAAATCCACAGGCGTTCGTCCAGTTTGAATTTTTGATCGCCTGCTTTTTAACAGCTAAGGAAATACTGCCTAAGTACGAAGGTGACAGACTTTAGCGTCAAGTTAGTGCTCATTCGCTTTTTTTTCTGACCCCCACACTCGTTGCAAAAAACCTTTCCCGCCACAATGTCTGCTGGTTAGGTCACTCTTACCTTTGGCGACTTCTGCGCCTTTAAACGAGCTAATCAGTAGCGTCATTTCCACAAGCTCGATAACGAACTGCTTAAGATATTGTAATTTATAAAAAACGCGATATGATAAACGAAGGGAATATTTGATAGAACTAAAGGGAATTAGTCTTCGTTTGACCTGTGCTCGCTAACTGTAAAGCCGCCATCCCATTGAATTCTCTTAAATTTTTAACCAATACTGACGCCCCAACTTTAATTTGGGGCCAAAATTATTGGTGGCACGGGTCTCTATAACTAGCTGTTCACAAGGAAGTATCGAGCATATGAGTTACGTTCAAGATAAAACAAAGACTGGAATTATGAATAGCTTAGCAAGCACCGTGCGAGCTGACAGCCAAATTCACAATCAAAAAAAAGTAAGGGTTATTGTTAATTCCACGGAAGATATTCAGATTCCAATTGAAAAACAAAATAACGCCATACGCCATATTAACACTTCATTTGAGCAACTCAGTTCAAAAATCTATAGCTCAAATATCATTTCAAAAGTCTTCAAATTCATTAAATAAAGCCGCACTTTCTCTAAATGGATTAACTGGTGCAATTTTTTGTTGGTATCGCTCAAGTTGCAATATCGTATTTTAGGCAGACATAACAAGGGTTTTCAAGTCAGAAAAAATACCGTTGGCTTTTTTCATATCTCACTTATTTTAGCCAACTACAATTTCTCGCTTAAAACGGCGTTATATTTAAGGGTAAATTATGGACTGGACTCAAGCTTTTAATTTCTTAGGTGCATGGCTTACAGCTATTCTTCCCGCCGGCCTAATCATTATAGGATTAGCCGGATATACTGGGAACCTAATAGCTAAAAAAATATTAGTCACTCAACAAAAAAAATTAGACGAAGGACTTAGTCGTCTTGATAATGAGCTTGAATATATTAAGCATATTAAAATTGACGCGCGCTCTAACAAGCTTAAACTCTATCAGGAAATATTAGATTTGCTAGGTGATCTCTTAGGAATTCTTGATTCTTTTATTATTGGTGGCATAGAAAAAGATGGTGTTAATAATTGGTTGCATGAATTCAATGTCCGCAGAATCAAAACTTACGGGAGGCTTTCATTATTCGCTCCTCAGGACGTTATGGATAAGCATGATGTGCTGGTCGACCATCTACTTTTGGTATCTAATAACAAAGAACCATACGAGTGGCGTATCATTCGCGGATATTCTATCGAGCTAACAAATGCAATAAGAAATGACCTTGATAAGGATAACAAATCTATTTCATACAATGGGGAACTATAAATACAACAACCACAGGCATTTTCACCTGCGTCGGGGAACCGCCTTTCAGTCGGTCCATGCTGCGTCCGTTATGGTCACCACCGCTGAAAGTTATTGATACTACTTATAAGTCAAATTTAATTATCAGAAAATCCGATATCTGCTTGCCACTCATAACGGAGAGCTTTGTACTGTTATTGGTCGGCCACTATCTACTTAAACAACACACGCCAGTTTTTTTAGCACCGGAGGTGCAGCAGGCGACGGCGTCTTACGTCAGCAGGGACAACGCCATAGCGAGCTAGCATAAGAGACCACTACCGCCGAGCAAGCAGTTTTGGCTATTCAGTTGTTGCGAACTGTTTACTAATCCGCAGGGCCAACAAGGTACATAGCACGCCGGATAGCAAGTAGAAGGTCACCGCGATTAGCCCAAAATGCATCGACAAGCCCAGGGCAATAAGCGGTGCAAACGCCGCACCGAACAACCACGCTAAATCTGAAGTTAAAGCTGCACCGGAATAGCGAAAACGCCGGTCAAAATTTGTTGTGACGATGCCGGAGGCTTGACCATAGGAAACACCTAGTAGCGCGAAGCCAATCAATATAAAGGCGTCTTGCATAATGGGCGTTCCGCTGATTAGCATTGGTGCAAATAATGCAAAAATGGCAATCAATACCGCCATCAGCGAGATAGTAGTACGCTTGCCAATGCGATCAGCGATCAGTCCAGAGGCAATGGTTGCTGCAATCCCTATACAGGCGCCGATGCATTGAACAATTAGCACATCGCCGATCAGCTGCGACTCTTCAAGATAGATCCACGACAGCGGGAAGATGGTGACAATATGAAAAAGTGCGTAGCTTGCTAATGCTGCAAAGGCGCCCAAGAAAATAATTGGGCCTTGCTTGTCGAGCATTTCACGAGTGCTAATGGGCTCTAACTCACTTTCTTCTAGAGCGAGGGTATATTCCTCGGTCATTACTAAACGCAGACGGGCAAACAGAGCCACCACGTTAATGGCAAAGGCGACAAAGAAGGGATAACGCCAAGCCCACGCCTGAAAATCTTCGGCACTGACACTGTTAATTAAGTATAAGAACAATAGGTTAGCAATCAAAAAGCCTATTGGCGCGCCAGTCTGACCAATCATGGCATACCAGCTACGCTTAGCCTTCGGGGCATTCAAAACTAGTAAAGACGGTAAACCGTCCCATGAACCGCCAAGGGCAAAGCCCTGTAAAGCCCGAAACATAGCGAGAAAGAAAATAGACGTGCCGCCCAAGGTATTATAACTCGGTAAAAATGCGATACCGGCTGTGGCCGTACCCAGTAAAAGCAATGAAGTGGTAAGTTTTACACTGCGGCCCCAGCGACGCTGAATAGTCATAAACAACGCGGTGCCAAAGGGTCTGGCTATAAATGCTATCGAAAATATCGCAAAACCGTAGAGCATGCCCTCAAGTGTGCTGACAAAGGGGAAGAACACACTGGGGAACACCAGAACGCAGGCGATACCAAACACAAAGAAGTCGAAATGTTCTGATGCTCGACCAATAACAACACCGATAGCAATTTCTCCGGGGGCTACAGGAGAATGACCCGGCGGGGTTTGCATTTCTATGGCCGTGGAGCCACTATCTGTATTAGACTTGGTTGTACTAGTCATAGCGCAATTAATATCCAAATTTAGTGATTGGTTAAAGACTACTCTCATTGTGACGACCCAGCCATAGGACAAATTGTCCAATTCTCTCAGCCATCTATTTAGCTTAAAGTCACACTCTATTCTTACACTTGAATTTGTGAGTGCCGATGTTGACTCTTAAAACGATACACAAGATTTTCTTTACGGCCACCGCTGCATTGCTGGCGGGCTGCGATACCGTCGTGATGTCGCCGTCTGGTGATATTGCCGCTCAGCAAGCAAATCTGATTGTTTGGGCGACGGGCCTGATGATGATTATCGTTGCGCCCATCATTTTCTTCATACTGCTATTTGCTTGGCGCTACCGTGCCAGCAACAAAGAAGCGGTGTATGAACCCGACTGGGATCACTCGACCAGCCTAGAATTACTGATCTGGGCTGCGCCGCTGGCCATCGTCATCGCCCTGGGTGCGCTAACTTGGGTAAGCACCCACCAGCTCGATCCATATCGACCTCTAGACCGTATCAGTGAGGGTAGGCCAATCCCCGAGGGGCAAGAGCCTCTGATCGTCGAAGTAGTGGCAATGGATTGGAAGTGGCTATTCTTTTATCCGGAATACGGCATTGCAGTAGTTAACCAACTAGCAGCTCCGATAGACCGTGAAATCAAGTTTAAGATTACCTCCACCACCATGATGAACTCATTCTTTATTCCGGCTCTAGCCGGTCAGATATATGCGATGGGCGGCATGGAAACCAAGCTGCACGCCGTTATCAATGAGCCTGGGAGCTACGATGGCTTCTCTGCAAATTACTCTGGTGCTGGTTTTAACGGTATGCGCTTCAAATTTTTAGGCATGGCCGAGGAGGACTTCGAACAATGGTTAGTCAAGGCAAAAACCGAGGGCGAGGTACTCAGCCGCGGTGTGTATAGAGAGCTAGCCAAGCCCAGCGAATACAATCCTGTGCAGTACTACAGCGAGGTTGAACCAGCACTTTACGACTCTATTCTCAACCGCTGCGTAGAACCCGGTACCCCATGCATGAAGGACTGGATGTCGCCAGCGCATGGTGAACACAACAGTCAGGCTAGTGCCGACCCGCAGGGTGAGGTCGACCACAAGCACTAATATATTACGCGCAGCCTGGTAATTGCCTCGCGTTCGTCCCATTCACTGACAATGCCCCACGGGCACTGGTAATTTTCATGACTGAACAGTTTGATCTAGGTAAGCTTATATTTGGCCGACTCAGTTGGGACGCCATACCCTTACATGACCCGATACTGCTAGGCACTTTCGCTATGGTCGCCATTGGCGGCGGCGGTCTGTTATCAGCACTAATCCGCTTTAAGGTCTTGGGCTATTTGTGGCGGGAATGGATTACCAGCATTGACCACAAACGCATCGGCGTAATGTACATGGTCTTAGGTTTTGTGATGCTGTTACGGGGTTTTTCTGACGCCATCATGATGCGGATTCACCAAGCAATGGCCTTCGGTGATTCTACGGGCTTTTTACCACCCGATCACTACGACCAAATCTTTACTGCACATGGCGTTATCATGATTTTTTTCGTGGCGATGCCTTTCGTAGTCGGGCTAATGAACTACATGGTACCGCTCCAAATTGGTGCCCGTGACGTGGCATTTCCATTTCTGAATAATCTAAGTTTCTGGATGACCGCGGCCGGTGCCGGTCTCATTATGGTATCGCTATTTGTAGGGCAATTCGCCAAGACCGGGTGGCTCGCTTATCCGCCACTATCAGGGATACTACAAAGCCCTGGCGTTGGGGTGGATTATTATATTTGGGCTTTGCAGATCGCCGGGGTAGGCACGCTGCTGTCGGGCATTAACCTAGTGGTCACCATCATTAAAATGCGCGCGCCCGGCATGAATTTGATGAAGATGCCGGTCTTTGTTTGGACTTCATTGTGCTCTAATATTTTGATTGTCGCCGCCTTTCCAGTTTTGACCGCGGTAATGGGCATGCTTGCCCTAGATCGCTACTTAGGAATGAGTTTTTTCACCAACGATCTTGGCGGTAATGCCATGATGTACGTGAATTTAATTTGGATATGGGGTCACCCAGAAGTCTATATTCTTATTCTGCCACTTTTTGGTGTTTTTTCTGAAATAGTTGCTACTTACAGCCGTAAACGTCTGTTCGGCTACTCATCGATGATTTACGCCACCGTCGTAATTACCGTACTAGCCTATATGGTATGGCTGCATCATTTTTTCACAATGGGCTCTGGCGCGACGGTGAACAGTTTCTTCGGCATCGCCACTATGATTATTTCTATACCTACCGGTGCGAAATTGTTTAACTGGTTGTTTACTATGTACCGAGGCCGTATTCAGTTTGATGTGCCAATGTTGTGGACCATAGGCTTTATGATCACGTTTGTGATTGGAGGCATGACTGGGGTGTTATTGGCAGTGCCACCTGCAGACTTTGTACTGCATAACAGCCTTTTTCTCATTGCCCATTTTCATAACGTCATTATTGGTGGTGTGGTTTTTGGTACCTTTGCTGCCGTTACTTACTGGTACCCAAAAGTTACCGGCTACAGGCTCGATCCGTTCTGGGGTAAGACATCATTCTGGTGCTGGTTTATCGGTTTCTATCTGGCATTTATGCCACTCTATCTGTTGGGATTCATGGGTGTAACAAGGCGCATGAGTCGCTTCGATGATCCATCACTGCAGATTTGGTTCCAGATTGCATTGGTTGGTGCGGTGCTAATTGCAATGGGTATCCTATCCTTCATCATCCAGCTTTATGTCAGCTACAAAAAACGTGATTCGCTGCGCGATGAAACCGGTGACCCATGGAATGGCCGCACCCTAGAGTGGTCAACCTCATCACCACCACCACCGTACAACTTTGCCTTCACTCCGCGAGTTCATGATATAGATGCATGGTGGCAAATGAAGGCCAATGGCTTTGTGCGCCCTACAGACGGTTTTGTACAGATACATATGCCCAAGAATACTCCGGCAGGAATTATAATTGCAGGTATTAGCGGGGTGATAGGTTTTACACTGATTTGGCATATGTGGCTGCTTGCTAGCATCGCTTTTGTCGCTCTAATGGCCACCATTATTGTTCATACCTTCAATTACAAACGCGATTACTACATACCGGTAGAGGAAGTGGAGAAGGCCGAGGCAGAATTTGCAGCTGAACAAATCGAGGTGCTTGCTTAAGATGTCTAATTCAACAGCAGTGCCGGCAGAACAGCCGGCTAAACTTGAGTTTTTAGTGCGCGAAGAAGATCACGTAGCCAACGGCACCTTATTGGGTTTTTGGATCTACTTAATGAGCGATTGCCTGATCTTTGCCGCGCTATTCGCAACCTATGGCGTATTAAGCCAAAGTTATGCTGGGGGACCAACCGGCGCCGATCTGTTTGACCTGAACCTTGTAGCAATAAACACCAGCTTTCTATTGTTTTCGTCGATCACCTACGGCTTCGCTATGCTGCAAATACAGCAGGGCAAGTTGAA
The DNA here is from genome assembly GCA_046712405.1 of Zhongshania sp. Classification (GTDB taxonomy): domain Bacteria; phylum Pseudomonadota; class Gammaproteobacteria; order Pseudomonadales; family Spongiibacteraceae; genus Spongiibacter. The sequence goes on from JBKEFB010000019.1 coordinate 28,877, forward strand.
CGGCGCAATGATTTGGCTGGCTCTCACCGGGTTGTTAGGTGCTGGGTTCTTGGGCTTAGAACTGTATGAGTTTTCTCATCTAATACATGAAGGCGCAGGTCCGCAGCGCAGTGCTTACTGGTCGGCATTCTTTGCACTAGTCGGTACCCACGGGCTACACGTTGCCTTTGGCATAATTTGGTTAGTGACTCTACTGGTACAACTTCGCAAACACGGCATTAACATTGCCAACCGTCGCCGGCTATTTTGCCTATCAATGTTCTGGCATTTCCTTGATGTCGTCTGGATCGGCGTATTTACCATTGTTTACTTAATGGGGTCATTATCATGAGCGAACACGATCAACACAGCCTAGAGCACCACGAGGAAGCCGGCCCCCACAGCACCTTCAGCGGCTATATGATCGGCTTTATGGCGTCGGTGATCTTGACGACTATTCCTTTTTGGCTAGTGATGGCCGATGTACTTAGCTCTAGGAATGCGACCGTTATTGTCATTCTGGGCTTTGCATTAGTGCAAATTCTTGTGCATATGGTTTACTTTTTACACATGAATTTTCACTCAGAAGGGGGATGGAATATGCTTTCACTGATGTTCACTCTGCTTTTAGTGTTCATTACCCTAGCGGGATCACTGTGGGTGATGTACCACATGAACGTTAATATGATGCCCGGCATGTGAACTGGCAGCAGTTGATTATGGTGGCCCACGCAGCTGAGAGAAATCGCCGATGCACAAACGTAGCGCGCTAACCAAATGGACTATTGCTGTTGCCGGCTTATTTTCCTTCGTCAGTTTGATTCTGCTCGGCAACTGGCAACTAGATCGTCGTATTTGGAAGCTAGATCTTATTGAGCGAGTTGAAACGCGGGTTCTTGCATCACCAAAATCAGCCCCAGCCGCTGGGCTGGCGGTTAGTAAGGATGCCGATGAGTACCAGCGAGTTTCAGTGACCGGTGAGTTCCTTAACGGTAAAGATACCCTTGTTGTTACTGCCACTGGACTTGGCAGCGGTTACTGGGTAATGACGCCCTTTCGGCGTGTTGATCAGAGCATCGTTTTAATCAATCGAGGTTTCATCAATCAAGGTGTTCAAGCGGCACCTGCGCTAACAGGCCCACAGCAAGTGGTGGGCTTGTTGCGAATGACCGAACCTAAAGGCAGCGTGGTACGAGTAAATGATCCAGCTCTAGATCGCTGGTACTCACGAGATGTGTCTGCGATTTCAGCTCGCCATGAGCTAACTGCCGCAGCCTATTTTATTGACGCTGAGAAGCGCGATTCTGCACAAATGCCACTGCCACTGGAAGCATCGCAGTATCCCGTGGGCGGACTTACGGTCGTCACTTTTTATAATAGCCACCTCGTTTACGCCGTCACTTGGTACGGCTTAGCACTTATGATTATTATTGCCGCGGTCATCGTTGTTCGAGAAGAGCGAAAATCAAAATCGAACTAAATCCGGCTGCGACTTAACGGTGCGCATAGGTGTACTCTTTAGGCTTCCGACAATAAATGATAATAAGCACCCTATTATGACCGCCGATCTTACGCTACATATTCAAACGACAAGTAATGATACTGACACCCTTGGTAAACACATGCGTCAACTTGTGCAACTGCGTTGGTTGGCGGTACTCGGTCAACTTCTAACTATTATCGTTACTCACTTCGGTTTTGGCGTAGAGCTGCCAATGCAAGTAATGTTGACCGTGCTAGCTGGGCTCGTAATATTTAATGCACTTAACGAACTTGCCCTGCGGTTTAAGCACCGGGTCCGCAACGCAGAGCTTTTTATGGGTCTGCTGGTCGACATGTCCACATTGACTATGCAGTTGTATCTCAGCGGCGGCGCAACAAACCCCTTTGTTTTTCTTTACTTATTACAAGTTGGACTAGCCGCGGTACTCTTGGCGCAGTCCTATGCATGGGTACTACTGGGTCTCGCTACACTGTGTTTTCTTTGGCTGGCCGAGGCAGCCCAACCACTTGATTTACCACATGATTATCACCTGGGTATAAACAGTTACTATGTCGAGGGTATGCTAATCTGCTTCGTCCTTAATGCGGCTTTGCTGGTGGTTTTTATCAACCGTATAAACCGCACTCATCGCGAACACGACGCCCGTTTAGCCGAATTACGTCAGCGCGCGGCAGAGGAAGAACATATTCTTAGGATGGGCTTACTGGCCTCGGGTGCAGCCCACGAACTAGGTACACCGCTGGCCACCATTGCGGTTATTCTAGGTGACTGGCAGCGAATGTCCTTTCTTAAATCAGACCCAGATCTTGGTGAAGAAGTAACCGAGATGGAAACTCAGGTTAAACGCTGCAAAGCCATTGTTAGCGGCATACTTTTGTCTGCAGGTGAGACCCGCGGGGAATCTTCCGGCGAGACTACTGTATGTGAGTTTTTTGATGAACTGATCGAGGAATGGCAAAACACCCGCAAAGCTCGTGAATTCAGATTTCAAAATTTATTTGGAGACGACATCGATATCGCGTCAGATATCGTACTAAAACAAACAATTTGTAATCTCTTGGATAATGCCTTGGAGGCATCCCCAGATTGGGTTGAGCTGGTGGTTTTACGCGAAAACGATGCACTACTTGTGCGAGTCATCGATCGCGGCCCCGGATTCACTGACGATGTTTTTAGTCGCCTTGGACAACCCTACCAATCTACCAAAGGCAGACCTGGCAGCGGTCTTGGCTTATTTCTGGTTTTCAACGTCGCGCGTATCTTAGGTGGCCAAGTAGGAGCCGGGAATCGCTTGGAAGGAGGCGCTGAAATAAGCCTTCGCCTGCCGCTAGAAGCGCTCCGACTAAAATAGGTTTAACGCGATGACAGATGACAGCATTAGCATTCCTCGCACCCTAATCCTCATCGAAGACGATGCCGCCTTTGCCCGAACATTAGGGCGGTCATTAGAGCGACGTCAATATACTGTTCTAAGTACCAATAGCCTAGAAGGTGCTAAGCGTATTTTGGAAAACCATTCACCCGGTTATGCTGTGGTAGACTTAAAATTAGATGGCGAGGCCTCAGGACTTGGCTGTGTGCAGGCTCTGCACAAACACGACCCCGATATGCTCATTGTGGTGCTTACCGGTTACGCGAGTATTGCAACAGCAGTAGAGGCAGTAAAACTTGGCGCCTGCCACTATCTTGCCAAACCCTCAAATACCGATGATATTGAAGCGGCATTTAATAGCGCTGAGGGTAATGTGGGAGTAGAGATTCGCGGCCGCGCGACCTCAATCAAAACTCTCGAGTGGGAACGTATCCACGAAACCCTTGCCGATACCGGTTTCAATATCTCAGAAACCGCAAGAAGGCTGGGTATGCACCGTCGAACCCTCGCCAGAAAACTCGCAAAGCAGCAGGTTAAGTAGCTAATTTTATAATGATTAGTCATTTTATTGTGCCGTGAATTCAAATCCGAATTGCATCATCTAATCCAGTAGAGCAAGGCACCAGTTGAAGTTGATCGCCTTTTTTCTCCAGCAAGTGATGAAATAGTAATGGCAACTTATCAACAACTGCCTAATGGCCAACGATGCCAAATAGCAGCCAAGACTAAAACAAAGTAAATCCAAAGTTGGATCGCCAACATTATCGCGGCAAGCCAGTTAGAACTGTCTAGAAACGCCTGGGACACCGGGCATTGTTATTTAAGTTCACAAAGAATCGGCTATTAGGCGTGAAGCGAGAGGTAAATAAACTAAATTCTCGTTCAATATAAACTTAGCATTTAAAAAATGCTGGTCAATTCGCACATCAGCATAGAGCTGCGTCAATAGCGTAAAATTCAATGCACCCCGGAATTAAATACGCGTAAGTATATTTCCCGATAAACTTATGCTTATTCACGCCCTACAATCTTTGGTGTTTTATCATTAAGTCTTAATAAACATCAAAAATAGACATCATTAGGGCCAGAAATGAACGACAAAGATGCTGTTAATGACCTGCTGTCGCGCACCAAAGCAATCCTACATACAATTGTAGATGGGGTAATCACGATCAGTGATCGAGGTCTTATTGAGACAGTGAATCCCGCCGCAGAAAAAATATTTGGTTACCGTATTGAGGAATTAACCGGGCATAACGTTTCCATGCTTATGCCTAACCCATACAAACATGGACATGATCAATATTTAAAGAATTATCTGAATACGGGTGAAAAGAAAATCATCGGTATCGGCCGACAGGTCACTGGCCAGCGCAAAAATGGCAGCACCTTCCCATTAGAACTCGCGATCAGTGAAATGGAAGTTAACGGCCAACGCATGTTCACCGGTATTGTTCGTGATATATCTGAGCGTAAAGAGACCGAAGAAAAATTGCGCAGCGCTATGCGTCGGGTTCATGAACAACAGATTAAAGATGAGTTCATTACTACGGTAAGTCATGAGCTTCGCACACCATTAACATCGATAAAGGCATCACTCGATCTTATAATTAGCGGCGCTATCGACGCAAACTCCGGCCAAGTAGAAATGTTAATCAATATTGCGCATAAAAATAGTGAACGCCTACTTTTACTAATAAATGACATCCTTGATATTTCTAAAATTGACTCAGAAAAGATGTTATTGAATCAAGAGAGAATCAAACTAAAGCCGTTTATCGATACAGCGATCTTTGACAATCAAGTTTATGCCGAAAAGCATCGGGTTAAATTCGTATTAACGCACTGCCCGTTAGCCATTTGCATTAACGCGGACCCTGATCGACTGATGCAAGTCATGAGTAATTTAATGTCTAACGCGGCTAAGTTTTCTCATAAAGATTCAGTGGTTGAAATTAGTGCCCACATTATTGATGACAATATACGAATCGCAGTTTGCGATAAGGGACGGGGTATTCCTGTGGAGTTTCGAGACAAGGTCTTCGATAAATTCACGCAAGCTGACAATTCGAACACCAGAGAAATGAGCGGTACTGGTTTAGGCTTGCATATATCTAAGTCCATTATTGAACAGCACAATGGCGCATTATCATTTATTTCTGAGCTCGATAATGGCAGCACGTTTTATATAGACCTAAAACAAGCCGAGCCCACAACAACGGACGCCAGCGATGAGTGAGATTACAGAGCTGACTAAATTAATGTATATAGAAGATGAGACAGATATACGGGTTGTCGCTGAAATTGCGCTTTCTCAGATCGCCGGCTTCACGGTTAAAATATGTGCTAGCGGTAACGAAGGCCTAGAGTCTCTTGAAAACTTTAGACCCCAACTGATTTTACTTGATGTCATGATGCCAGGTATGGATGGACCACAAGTACTTGAAAAAATCCAACAACTGCAGGAATTTTGTGACACACCGGTGGTGTTTATCACCGCAAAGGCACAGATCGAAGAAATCAACAAATTAAAGACCTTGGGCGCTATCGATGTCATTACCAAGCCATTTAATCCAATGACGTTAGGCGACGAAATCAAAACTATTTGGCAACGCCATTATGACGACTCAAAACGACAGTCCCAATGCAGATCCCGTTGATGCTCAGTTAGCCGAATTGCAAAATAGCTATATCGCTAAGCTCGATCAAAAACTGCAGGATTTAATCGATTTTTGGATTATCTTTAAAAATAATGATCAGTCTAAGGACGAGCTTCACCCACTATACCGTGCGGTACACTCTATAGCGGGCACTTCCTCCACATTGAATATCTGTGAAGTGAGCAGACTATGTTCGAATTTAGAAATAGTCTTGTTGCCAATGTTAAAAGCCGATTCCCTTGATGCCAATGATATTTCAAGCATAGAACTTCGGATTACTGAGCTAAGCACACTGCGACAAAGTAAAGATTACAAACCAAAGCCGATCAATTTGAAGGGCTGATAAGCCGCATCCTTAGTGCAAAAGCGGCGTTCTACTGGCCATTATAAAACACCCCAATAGTCATGCTGACTGGAGGGTTTGTTTTATTGCCGACGCAGTCCGTTTATCTAAGTATATTTAGGTCCGTTTTTACAGTTCTGCGGCAAGGAGTACCTTGCTGCTGTTTAACTATGGACTATATTGGCCCGCAAACTCGACCGATCGTTTCTCAATCCCAAAACCGCGCTTGTTGGCATACCCCTTCTATTTAGTTTGCAACGTGCTGTTCGTCGTGACATCACTTCCCTTTACCCATAAAAAAACCCGAGACTCAATTGAATCTCGGGTTCTAAATTAAAGCCTGGCGATGACCTACTCTCGCATGGGGAAACCCCAAACTACCATCGGCGATGACACGTTTCACTTCTGAGTTCGGGATGGGA
>JBKEFB010000020.1:0-34906 GCA_046712405.1 Zhongshania sp.
TCATTAATCATCAATGAATACGGTAGCGTGATGGGTCTTGTGACCATGGAGGACTTAATAGAAACCATGCTCGGGATGGAGATTGTTGACGAGACCGACGCCGCGGTCGATATGCAGGCACTAGCCCGTGAACTATGGGCGAAGAGGGCGCGCAGCTTGGGCGTATTCGATGACGATAAAATCAGCGCTGCGACCGCATGGCAAGCACCCGAAGTCGATTAGTAGCTGCAGAACAGAGGCTCGGCTTCCGAGCGCTTCACGGTTATCGGTAAAAGTGAGTCCTTCGGGACTTTATTTACCCTGTAACTTTGATGTCTAGTCTGATGAAGGTAACTAAACGATTTATCATCCAACCTTTTGATTCAATAAGCATCGCAATAACCTGCGAATATCGGATCCGCGGATTTCATACCCTCAATAATGACCCGGCCACAAAAGATGAGGAAGTAAATGCCGTCCGACACACCCCAAAAACCAACTTCAGATTGTGATCTCACACTGCCATCAGCGGCAACAAACCGGAAATAGACCCGATAGGTGCCATCGGCAGAGCGCTCAGTAAGCCATTCTTCTTTGCCACCGCTTTCCATAGTGAGAACACCGTACCATTTACCGAGCAACATATTACGCGATGCGCTACTCGCTAATGTCTGTACTTCGCTGACTTCATCCGCCTACAAATTGTCGTTGACCGACATGAGAATATATAATTTCCTGAGGTGAGCGGCGCAGTGATTTTGAACTGCGAACACCCCACTGATCGCATCGCCAACAAAGTAAAACTAAGCAGCTTGTTCGTTCCTAAACTGCTCCACACTGGCCATCACCTCTTTGTTTGAGGTTAAGTCTCATCCAACACTAGCAATTGCTGATGTGCTGGAAAATACAGGGCCGTGATAATCGGGCACACTACCCCAGTTGCTCGCAATGCTTGCTGGTAAATCGCCATTTTACTGCGATATCGCTCCGCCTGCTCTGCTAAAAATCGCTGTAGATTACCTTTGGCCTTAGCCGTCTTGTAATCCACGATCCAACAGCGGTCCTGATCGATAAACACCCGATCTAGAATCAAGGTTTGCCATTGCCCGCCAATCATTCTACGAATGGTTTGCTCGCTGGCCTGCCACTGATAACTTGCCAGGATCCACTGCCCGTCCTCACAACTCAAGGTGTTAGCTACGAGTTCCATCACTCTTGCCACGCTGTCATCTAGGCCCGGCTCAGGATGGCAGTGATGACGTAAACGCTGAGTAACGCCGCCACGCAGACGTTCATCGTCCAATAGCCATTGTTCCCGATCATTACGCCGACCGAGGCGCTCCATAAGCTCATGAAAGACAATCCCCACCGCGCGGTCTTCAATATTATCTTCTAATACCGCGTTTTGAGTTTGACGCTGGGCGCGCTGTAGAGGTGATTCCAGCGGCATCGGTGGCTGCCATATCGGCTCGCTAACGAAGTGGAAGTCTCGCAGACGCGGCGCCATTGGTACCCGCGATGGTGCGATAATATCATCGATTTCAATGACATCGGCGCATTCGAAGGTATCACTAACACTCGGCCATAAGCGGCTCAAGACACTGCCAGAGGTCGGGGCGACATCACCTTTACTATTTATTTTCGCCTGCCCAAACACATGCAATTCGCGCCGGGCGCGGGTGAGCGCAACGTAGATCAAACGATCAATTTCCTCATCCAAGGCTCGGGCCTGGCAGTTGCTCATATAGCCGTATAACTTTTCAGCTGCTGAATCTGTACCAGAGCGCTTGGGCTTGGGTGCAAAAATCATATGGCCGCGCAACCGCTGCCACGCGAGCAAGTCGCGATCAGCATTGCGACCGGGTGCGCCGGTGCCAGGCAAAATCACCACATCAAATTCCAAGCCCTTGGATTTGTGGATGGTCATCAGTTCAATATTGCTGCTGGGCGGGGTGGCGTACAGGCGTTCCAGAGCGCGCTCTAGCACCCGAATATCTTCCAATAAGCCTGCTGGCGCATACTCATCTAAAAGCGCCAGTATCCGGTCAATATCACCCTGCTGATGCGGCTCGATACAGGCTGGGCCACCGAGTAAATGCCAAGCACTGCGCAACGCCCAACGCAAATCTCGACTTTGCGGGCAGCTTTCTAACCACGTCACAGTGTCTCGCAAATGAGTGAGCGCCTGTTGACCGTCTTCGCTCAGCTCAATGCAGTGATCAAGATTCATAATGGCGTCGCGAAGTAGGCCACCAGATTCGCGCAGTGACAGCAAGTCATCCCAACTTAAGCCCACAAAAGGCGCGCGCACAACCCGGGCCCAAGCGACATTATCAGCCTCATGCCACAGTGCACGCAGCAAACCCATAAAATCCATTACTGCGGGGGTCGTCGTCAAACTGTCGATATCTTGGCCAGAAAAGGTGATTCCAGCCGATTTTAACGCCGGTATAATATATTTTAAATGGCCCCGGTTGCGAACCAATATCGCCACTGAAGTGTTCTTAGCAGTCTCGATATCGGCGGCTTGAACCTTCTGCATTAAGGCAACAATTTCCCGCGCCTCGGCTTGCCCAGCGCTCAGTTTAGCATCGACATTCGGTCCCAATACCTGGGGGTGAATACACACTTTACCGTCACTATCACGTTGGGGCAGTGCCGCCTCGTAGTAACGGCCGCGATCCGTAAAGAGAATTTTGAAACACTTGTTTACCCAATTCACTAAATCCGGCGACGACCTAAAATTAGCCGTCAACTGCAGGGGCATCAGCGTCTTACCGGCGAAACTCCCGCGCTGCAGCAACTCGTCAAATAAACTTACTAGGCTGCCGCGGAAGGCATAAATTGATTGCTGTAGATCGCCACAGAAAAACACACTGCGACCATCGTCTTCTTCCCAGCCTTGGCATAAGGCCTCTAGCAATTCGATCTGGCTCACCGAGGTGTCCTGCATTTCGTCAACTAGAATATGCCGAACACGATCTTCCACCAACAGCGCGTCACCAATCACCTCGCCGTGCTCGGCACTCAAGGCGGTGATAGCGCGCTGCGCTATCTCGCCAAAGTCGACGCCCCCTTTATGCTCAAAGCTCAGCCGCAGATGTGCCAGTAGATAGGCGAGGGCGATTCGAAAGTGGCCCACCAACTCGCGGCTGCTAGCCGGCAAATACGGCGGCGGTAAAGTTGCAATAGTAACCAAATGCAGCGACGCTATTTCAAATAAACCGTCGTCGTCCAAACCCTTAAGCCAGCTCTTGGCTTCGACGGTGCCCGCTTGACCAGCTTTTAAACCGGCATAATGTAAGGAGCGCGGTTTATACAGTTCACCCTTGCCGCTGAGCATGACGGCGGCCAATTTTTGCAGCAACTCAAAATCTGAGATGTCGAGCTGCTCACTACTGCGTAAATCTGCCGCCCAAGCATGAGCTTCATTCGATCCCGACGACGCCAAAAATGCCGTTATCAGTTGATCAACATTTAATTCCTGCAAGGCCTCCCAAGCGGGCTCAAATTGGGAGGCCACTTCTTCGGCCAAAGCCGCTTCCATCACATCAAGATCGCCGCTGATAACGTCTCGCAACCATTGGTCGCGCTTCGACAGCAGCGCCGACAGCAGCGGTAGCAGAGTCTCTATGCGATTACTGCCGTAGGCCAATAAGCTTTGCAGGGCGACAGCAAGAGCGGGGGGACAATGACTCTCATCTAACTGCCTGAATAAACTGAGAATCGCCTCGCGATACAATGCCTCGGCATCGGTGACGGGCACCACCGCGCCAAGACCCGATAGCAAGGGCAAACGTCTGACCAAACTGCCACAAAGACTATCAAAAGTGGTGATACGCAAGCGAGCGCTGTTCTTCAATAAGTGCCAATGATTTAGTGCGTCTTTCTCTAGTACTTTAAATACCGCTTCACGAATGTCATGCTCAAAACCGCTATCAACCAAAGCAAGTTTCTCGCCTATTGCCACATTCGCCAAGGCTTGAGCACCGTCTTGTAATGCAGAGATAACCCGCTCTTTTATTTCGCCCGCTGCCTTATTAGTAAAAGTAATTGCGACCACAGTTTCCGGTTGGTCAACAGCGAGCAAGCAGCGTAAATAACGAAGTAATAATACCCCCGTTTTACCTGAACCCGCCGGTGCTCGCACTAATACCGAGCGCTGAGGGTCAACGGCCAATTCCCGCTGCGCTTGATCGGGTGGTCGAGGATACTGGCTCATTGAGCATCCTCCACAATACTTATATCTCGCAATAAAGGTAGCAAAAAGCTGCTAAAGCCCCGGCTATGATTTTGACTGAAATCGTGTTCAATATTTCCGGCTAAAATACCTACCGTCATATCTTGTAAGGCGGTCGACCAAGCCTCTAATTCTGCCTGCCACTTCGCAGGGCTATCAACATCGTTACCATGAGGCTTTTTAGCCACCACACTGCTAGCCCAGTTACTGCGCATATGCATTTTTAAATCATCCGGACTTTTAATCTGCGCCAACATCACACCATCGAGTTTTGCCACTCCGTCCTTCTGCGCCAGCACATATATGGGAAGCTGTGGCTCTGTTAAATTATCAACACTGAGGGAGCGGCCATCGATGGTGCCAGTTTTATAATCAATAACTAAACGCTTATCGCCAATTTTATCGACGCGATCCATACGAATTCTGAGCGGAATACCCATCAGCTCACTTTCCACTAATTGCTCAGTAGACAGCACATCAAAATCTTCTATACGTGGCCGCTCATTTTTATCCATCCACGCGCAAACTAAGGTGATCACTCTTTCTTTTTCAATACTCAGTAGTGACTCGCCAAAACGGACCACACTGAGTTCCGGATTCTCTAACGCGCGCTCGCAACTCACTCTTACTAGCGCTTCTAATTGCATATCGCTACAGGCGTCAAGGGCGCTTTTAGTCTGCAATTCTTCCCAGACGTACTGCATAGCGTCGTGAATCAAAACACCCTGTATTCGATGATCTAAACCCTCAGCAGCAACCGGGAATTCACGTAAATTTAATCGATATTTTAAAAATGCAAAAAATGGACTGCTGGCATACTCTTTAAATAAGCCAGTACCGCCGCGGACTGCAGCGCGCTGTTCAGGGTTAACTGCTCGGACTCTGTCAGCAGCCGGCACAGCAACGCTGCCGTGCACCACAAATTGATTTGCGCCAAGCCACACATCGTCATCGATGTACTTGCTTATCAATGTGCATGGCCCCAGCGGGCTACCCACTTCATTTTCTCGGCAGTGGCTGACATGCACTTCTGGAGAAGAATTTAATAGACCGCCCAATATCTGTTGATCGCGCTGTAAACATAAGCCTGGGTCGCTATTAGCGTACTTAGCCTGCCGCTGCAGTTCTAGCGGAATAAAGGGCGAGGGCTCAACCCGGCGCGGCAGGGCGTTATCGTCCAAGCCCATTATCCACACCGCATCGAACTTTAAGCCAAGGGCGTCATCGTATGTCATAACCCGCACTGGGCAGGGCCATTCACGGACAACCGAAAATCGCTTAGTACTCAAAATATGCTGCAACCATGACAAGGCGGTGTCGTGATTGATTTCACCCAGCTGGCGGTCTAATGCGCGAAATACATCCATGGCTTGACTAAAACCGCGGCGACACTGCTCCACAACCACGTCATCATCACTGGCATTGGGCCACGAGGCAGTCAGTAAAAGTTGATCAAAGAATCGAACCCAAGAGGAGGGCAGTTGCCGCGTTGGCATACTCTTGAGCATCGTTTCTAGATCATGCAGAAAGTCACTAACACTGGGGTCGTCTTCCTCAAATTTATGCGCCAGCGAAATCGCATTGCGTAAACTAGTTTCTGGACTGAGATAATCTCGCCAACGAATATCTAAGGTCGCTCTTATACTGCGCGACTCTGGCCATCCGCGCACGAAACGAGATCGCAGAATACGGCTAAGCTGCTCTAACGGCATTGCTCTGGTGCTAAGCGAGATCAAATCCCAAGCCGATTTTATCAGCGGGTAAGATAGCAGTGTTTCACTACCTTCAAATACCCAGGGTTCACGCACCTCGCTATCCGCCGAAGGAAATAGGCCAAGGGGATAAAATTGACGCTGCAATACATTATGTAATGATGCTTGATAACGATTCATATCCGGGACTAAAATCGCAAACAACAAATCGTATAAGGGCTTTTTATGACTGTTGCTTGTTTCAAACTGAGCGCTTAACCACGCCGCTACCGCTTCGCACTCTTGACCTATTTCGGTGACAGAACTAAATTTTGGCAGAGTGTCGGTAAGCCGTTCATTAAGCAGCGTCATCACGCTTGTTTTGTCACCGCAGCGCAGAATAAAGGCTTTTACAGCAGGACTAAGTTCAAGACCTTCGCTAAGTACTAATTGATCAGGAAGATCAATGCCGGAAGTATTAAGCAGCTCACTTAAATGCGCTGGCAATTGCTGACCACTGAGTGCCAACTGAGAATCTAACTTAGCCTGCATACTACGCTGCCAATGATAAAAAGCCTGATATTCAGCTGAAAACCGATAATAGTCTTCATCACTACTGAGCTGATATTGCGCATGTAGTTGAAAGGCATCTACAAACTGGCGGGTGATCGCCATACTATTTAAGCAGTCTTTTGGAAAGAACTCGCTTGCCTCGATGATCTCTCTGGCTAAGGCGAGCAGCTGAATAGGCCGCAGCACTTGTTTAGCAGGGAAGGTCGCATCCCAGGATTCTGCCAACCACTGATCAACCGGCATTACTGTAACAGTCTCGATAAACGCTTGATCATGACTGCCGCGCAAGTGCGCGATCCGATCTCGGCATTGACGGGCACTGGCATCGCTGGGCATCAAAACTATACTGTGCCCGTCACCACGCAACAGCGTCTCTAATTCTATTGATGCCACAGAAACGTCCTTCCACTTTTCTAAAAAAATAATTAAAGATTCAATTTATAAAAATTATTTATCTTGCAAACGTTGTAGGTTTCTCGATTTCATAAAGTGCATCGCTGATATCACCTAATTTATCTTCCATTAACATTTTTGCATCGTTTAAACCACGATTATAAAAATACGCCCCCACTTCTTCAGAAAAGAAATCTGTCAGAAACTCCGCGTCAAATTTACCAATATCCTGATGCAACTCATCTTCAAAGTAGCGTTGTACCTTGGCAATAATCGTATCTTTTTCCTCTTTAGAAAATTCAATAATAGCCATTCCATCTCCGTATAATATTCTAAGACTTAGATTCGCTAATATTAGCGATGCGATACTGTTATTATCCGCTAGCGTCTTTACGCACTAAGGCTGCATTCGCTGCCCAAACTGCAGTGGCAAAACATGCTGTTAATAAGTAGCCGCCGGTAGGGGCCTCCCAGTCCAGCATCTCTCCCACGCAATAGGTATTTGGGCGCCGAATTAACATCAGCTTATCATCAATGGCGCTAAAACAAATTCCCCCATCGGTACTAATCGCTTCGTCTAATGGGCGAATTGCGGTAATCGTCTGTGGTAAATTTTTTATCAGAGCCGGAAGACCGTCTAAATCGGCCATTTGTGCTTTGCTGGTTAAAGCCTTGAACACCGCGAGCTTATTCCCGACCAAGCCACATTGCTTACGTAGAACATTGGCGAGTGAATCTTTGGGTCGGCGCTTGGCAATTGCTGCCTGTAATTTTTCCAGCGAACGATCTGGATCAAGGTCCCAATATACTGTGCACTGGCCACGCTGTGCTATTACATCACGTATGACAGCGGATATGCTGTAAACGGGGCCACCTTCAATACCATACGCGGCGATGACCGCGTCGCCGCGCTGACGCCATTCCACACCGTGATTATCACAAACCGATAACGCAATTAATTTCAGCGGCGAGCCACTATAATTATTGAGAATATCGGCCGACCAGGAGTATTCAAATCCACAATTGCTGGGTCTGAATTCTTGGCAGCTAATACCCGCCGCTTTAAATTTCGCCAGCCAATGGCCATCCGAACCCAAGGCTGACCAACTGCCGCCACCCAGCGCAAAAAAAGTCATATCAGCTTTTACGGTTAGGAGCTTTTCAGGACTCTGAATACGGATATTGCCGCTGTCGTCCCAATCTTGCCAACGATGACGACTGTGAATACGTACGCCATTGTCACGTAAACGGCGTAACCATCGCCGCAGCAACGGTGCCGCTTTTTTCTCCAGAGGAAAAACTCGCCCAGAACTACCGACAAAAGTTTCGACATCTAATCCAGCCGCCCAACCGCGCAAATCGTTTGCAGTGAAGCTATCTAATAGTGACTTTAGTCGTGGTGCCTTATCACCATAGCGACCAGTAAAATCCTGCCAGTCTTCATTATGAGTTAGGTTTAAGCCGCCAATACCGGCCCGCAAAAATTTTCTACCGACGGTGGGCATTGCATCATAGAGATCGACAAGCACGCCCGCTTTACTCAACTGCTCCGCAACCATCAGACCCGCTGGGCCGCCGCCGACAACGACAGCGCTGAGGTGGACAACAGAATCAGGCATGCTACAGACTCGAACAAAGACAGAGCGCAAGATTGTACCGCAATCGCGTCGTCATTGAGATCAGTGGAGCTTACAAAGTAATGTCATCAATACGCGCCGGACCGACGGTCGCTTCTGAGCGCCACAAGACGCGGGATATCGATAACCCAAAAAATGCGCTGCTATTTTTTCGGAACAGAGGACTGTCGTTAAATGCCACAGCGTGCAGATCGTAATAGCCAAGGCGAACCGATGCGCGCCAATTTTGGTCCAACTTCATTGTCACAAAACCATTCAGGCCCATACTACTGTAGCCTCGCTGCCCCTGATACTCGGGCCGTGTGGCGCTAGCAAATTGTGACGCCACTCCATAAAAGTGATCGTGATAGCCCCTGTTTGCATAGCGAAAATCTAAAGAACCTCCCAATATATAGCGCTCGCCGTGGTGACGACGCCATCGTAGTTCAGGATTAAGCAGCCAGCCTTCATAAGCTAATACGGGGAAATCATCTGCGACCAACAGAGCACGCAAATTGAAGCGCAACTGCAGTTTCTGATCCGCCTGGTCGATGAATTTCAAGCGTAGCGAAGGTCCAAGCTCCAGGCTTATACCCAAATCATTCATACCTTCCCGTGCGCGGTTGTCTTCGCTATTAACCGATAGACTCCCGCCCGCCGAAACATCAAGATCCCAACGGTTACCTTTAAACAACATACCGCGCAATCCATCACGGCCCGCCCTGATGCGACTACCGCGATAAGTGACACTAGGATAGGGTAAGACTAAATTTTGATTCTGATCCGAACCAGGGTAGTCCGGGAAGTTAGCTGCGGCCAAGCCGGCAGCTAACTCCCATTTTGGCAGACGCTCAACCACATCTGCATATACACTCATCGATGCTACTACCAGCCCCAGCAATAACGCCAGTATTCGTACGGTGTAAGTCATATATTTTCCTACGCCTAATGTGATGACACAGCTCAAAAAAATTACGATGCTGGAGTTAGACTAAGCAAACTTTGAAGAAGAGCTCAGGGGCAGCAGGGACTTAAACCACATTAACAGTGCTATTTTCTTGCCGCCACTTTTTCTTTAAAGCTTGCCGGCACTTCACAAACCGATTTAGTGCTGTAGTCAAAAAACAGCATGGTATTGCGAAGCCTGGCAGTTTCAATATTTTTGCCAACATTGAATAGGCTGAAAACCAAGTCGAAACTCTTGCCGCTAAAATTCACTGCCGCCACATCAATACGCAAGCAATCGCCGTAGTCGGACTCAGAAATGTAGGCAATTTCTGAGTAAGCCATAATTAAGCCTGCCTCTTCAAACGCTGTTGCCTGCTCATAGCCTAGAGAAATCAAAAAGCGAAGCTGGCCTTCAATGGCAATGGCGGGAATACGGTCTGCCGCCAGATGATTGGCCACATTCACATCGGAATACAGGACGGTATACTCTGTACTGAACTGGAATCGTTGCGGTAATTCTATGGTTTTTCTGGCCAAGGGGAGCACTTCCAAGTAATGAAGAGGTATTATGCTTTCTACGCTGATTCTACAGAATCGCGCTTATATTTGCCTAATTCCTTGGCTTACCCGCTTAGATCTCCCTCATTACCAGTAAAGCTATGGGTGATTTTCACTGCAGACATATAAGACTAATGCTTCATCACCCGCCCACAGGATTAGGGCTGCTTATTGAACGGCGGAATACCCTCGGGAATCTGAAACCAACCCTGCTTTTGGATCACCCAAATATGGACTTGCGGCTGAAGAATCGGAGTATCCGACAAGTTAGCGGCTGTCAGCTTAATAAATTCCGGCTGATCTGGGGTAAAGTGATACCTTCGATTGCCACAGACTTCGGTGACATCGCTGCGCTCGGCTGGAATGGGAATCTGTGCTGGTAATGTATCTCGATATCTAGGTATCGAAGCGGCCGACGACCGAGTCTTTAAAGTCACGACTTTGGTTTAAAAAATGGGATTTTCCTTGCTGACGAATCAACCACCAATAGAGATTCATCTTTTAGGCCAACGCCTGTTATCGACTTTTTTAACGCCGTGTTTGTCAAGTATATAGCGGTATCACAGGCCTGCTCATAGCTACGTCCGTCGGTGCGAATATTAGAAATACAGTTGCGTTCAGCATCACTGCAACCGCGCCTAGGCGCATAGGTCAAATATACCCCCAAGCTATCGGGCGAACTCAGTCCCGGCCGCTCACCAATCAGTAAAATAACCAGCCGTGCTCTCAATGCCTCGCCGACGTCATCCCCAAGTGCAACCCGCGCTTGAGTGACGACACACAATGGCGCCAATCTAAGTTTTTGTGCGCCCAACCCTGAAATTAGTAAGCTTAACAGGCCTAACGCATGTCCTTGAACCGCAGCGGAAGACAGACCGTCGGCAACGACGATGGCAATATCAAAGCCCTCATCGGTGTTTACAGACTGACGCAAGCTCTGCCACATTGACTCGGGCAGACGGCGACCAAGATCAGGGCGCTGCAAATACTGCGCTCTGCTAGAAGCCTCACTTTGCAGAATCTGAGGCTCAGGTAAATCGGGAAAGGCAGCGCAATATTTAGCGACAAATTGTCGAGTATTAAATGCTAGATTGACCGCATCTCGGGCACGGGCGTGATCGTATTGGAACTGTAAATTTGCCGCCGTGGGTAGTGACACACCACTACGCCCTTGGGCAATCCTGGCGGGTGTGAAGGCTCTCAAGGCGCGCCATGCATCTTTGCCTAGAATATCGTCGCTGCGTTCCGTCATGAACCGCCCTTTAATCTCAGCGCTTGCGCAAAACGTTGCGGTAATTTATCACCGGAAAATAAGATACCCTGCTCATCCATGATGCCTGATGTCTGCAGCCACTGGAAAAATTCTGGTGCCGGCGGCAACTTCAACAATCTACGGACATATAAGGCATCGTGAAAGGAGGTGCTCTGGTAATTCAACATGATGTCATCGGCACCTGGAACACCCATAATAAAGCTGCCGCCGGCCGCCGCAAACTGGGTTAGCAGCACATCCATATCATCCTGATCGGCCTCGGCATGATTGGTATAACAAATATCACAACCCATTGGTAGACCAAGTAATTTCCCACAAAAATGATCTTCTAATCCAGCGCGAATTATCTGCTTACCATTGTATAAATACTCTGGACCAATAAAGCCCACCACGGTGTTCACAAGCAGGGGTGAAAAAGCGCGCGCCACCGCATAAGAACGGGCTTCCAAGGTTTGTTGATCAACACCGTGGTGTGCGTTAGCAGAAAGAGCACTGCCTTGGCCGGTTTCAAAATACATGACGTTATTGCCCACGGCACCGCGCTGCAATGACTGCGCTGCCGACTGGGCCTCTGCCAGTAACGCCAGATTAACGCCAAAGCTGCTATTGGCAGCCTGAGTTCCTGCAATGGACTGAAAGACAAGATCGACAGGCGCCCCCTGATTGATCAGTTCCAGCGTGGTGGTGACGTGAGTGAGTACGCAAGATTGGGTGGGAATTTCAAAGCGAGTAATAATTTCGTCTAGTAAATACAGTAAACGTGACACTGTTTGAATATTGTCTGAAGCCGGATTTATGCCGATCACCGCGTCACCACTGGCGCACAGCAAGCCGTCGACAATACCCGCAGCAATGCCAGCCGAGTCGTCGGTGGGATGATTAGGCTGAAGACGAGTGGAAAAATGATTGGCGAGACCAATAGTATTTCGAAAGCGCGTGATGACCCGGCACTTCTTTGCCACTAGGATCAGGTCCTGTATCCGCATTAATTTACTCACCGCAGCAACCATCTCCGGAATTAAACCGGGTGCTAGCGCGCTTAATACTCCAGTCGATGCGGCGTCAGACAGCAACCAGTCACGAAAATCACCTACAGTGAGATGAGCAACCAAGGCAAAAGCTGGGGCATTATGACTGTCGATAATAAGGCGGGTGACCTCATCCTCTTCATAGGGGATAACAAGGTCATTGAGGAGCTGTCGCAGGGGAACATCTGCCAAGGCAAATTGTGCGGCCACGCGCTCTTCGTTGCTGCTAGCGGCAATGCCAGCAAGGTAGTCACCGGAACGTGCAGGCGTCGCCTTGGCAAGCAGCGTTTTCAAGTCTGCGAAGACGTAACGCTGATGACCGAGATTGACACTAAAAGGCATTGGTCACCGCTGATATAAGTTAAAGTCTCAGGATACCTTGACACTAGCAAGCTTCGCCGCCGCGTGCAAAAAGAAATACGGTATGACGCTAAACAATACCACTCGGTTTTAAATTCATACAACTAGAACTTAGACGCTGACCGTCAAAAACCTGCCAGCACCGCTCAGCTTGCTTTCGCGGCAAATGATTACTTACTAAGCCTCTTTATAATCTCCGATGACTTGCTCAAGCTCACACCCCTCATTGGGAATAATTTAAATAGCTATCCGACTAAAATACCGGCAATCGCTGCTTCTCTAAAATCGCCGTACATACTTAGCCTGGCCCTCGGCATGATGGTGGCAAGACAAAATTTTTACTCTGCCCCAACAATCACATTACAATGGCGAACATTATAAAAGTTACAGATATAAAACTATGCTGACATTTCTTCCCCATTGGTTGCGCGGCAGCCTAATTATGCTGCTAATGGTTTGCAGCACACTGATTCTAGTGCCATTGCTGCTCTGCGTGGCAATGCTTAAGCTACTGATTCCGATTGCTAGCACCCGCCGCTGGCTCACAATTGTGTGTATCGAGATTGCCAATCTGTGGGTAGGGTTTAATAATCTGCTACTGCAGGTGGTCAATAATATTAGCTGGGATGTCGAGGGGGACGAGGGGCTAAATCCTGACGACTGGTATTTTGTAACCTGCAACCACCAATCCTGGGCGGACATTCTAGTTGTCCAAAGAGTATTATTTCGCAAAATACCCATGCTCAAGTTCTTTCTAAAACAGCAACTTATCTGGGTTCCAGTTATTGGCTTGGCATGGTGGGCATTAGACTTCCCATTTATGAAGCGCTACTCGGCAGCGGAAATTACTAAAAATCCAGCGCTCAAGGGTAAGGACTTAGAAACAACGCAAAAAGCCTGCGAGAAATTCAAATACACACCCGTCACCGTTTTTAACTTTATGGAGGGTACACGCCTTACTCCAGACAAACACGCCAAACAAGAGTCGCCTTATCCGTATCTGCTAAAACCCAAAGCGGGCGGCGCCGCCTTTGTTTTAGGGGCAATGGGTGAGCAGCTGCACACCATGCTTAACATTACGATTCACTACCCCAGCGACGATCGCAGTATTTGGCACTTTCTATCTGGTCGAATAAACAAGGTGGTTATTCGTATTGAACGACAAACTATTCCATCGCAGTTTTTAAGCCGCGACTATTTGAGCGATCAGCGATTTAGGACGGAATTTCAGCAGTGGGTATCTGAGCTGTGGGCGCACAAAAATCATCTATTGGAAGAACTTCACAAACCTAGCAAGTAAGCGTTTTGGGTGCGGAGCATAGGCTGCAACGCACCGGGGTATAGGTTTTAAATATGTATCAAGAAAAAGGCGAGCTTTTAGTTGTATCCCCTTTCGACTTCTTAGCTAGTTTTTTCTCCTTTTGCGTCAGCAACGGTTTCTTCTTCGATTCTTTATTACTCTTTTTTTCTTTACTCATTAGACGAACTCCATTCAGTGAGGCGATAACTTCATTTTGACATTATCTGCCGATATAGCGAATAGATCTTTGGACATACCACCGCAGCGCTAGTGCTACTTGTCAGATTACGCCGTTTATCTTTATTAGCTATAGACGACGGCAGGAATGCGAAAATAAATATTGAGAAGTGCTCGGCGAGCACCATCGTTATACTATGTTGCGAGCTATAAACTTCGCGAACACCACTATATAGCTTACCAACCTCCCGCGGGTGCCCATGTCAGATCTTCACTTCTATCAATACCTGCTCATTGGCCTAATTTTCATCTAGAGCGGCTTTGTCCGCTCTGGACTTCGCTTTGGCGGAGCCGTATTGTCGCTGCCTTTCCTACTACTAGTATACAAACAGCCCCTAGTGTTTCTGCCATTAATTTCTGTGCAACTATTATTCTTCTCGGCCATCACCTTAGTGTTGAACAATCACAAATCAACAGCGGCAAATCGCAATCATAAAAGCACCGTCGACTGGGCGTATCTCAGATATATGTTAGCGATTATGATTGTACCGAAACTGCTTGGCGTATTTGGCCTAATCACTATGCCCGCAAATATATTGAGCATTATTATTTTTGTGGTGATATCGGTTTACGCTGTGACCTACATCATAAACAAACCATTCAAAAGTAATAATAAATCTGTCGATGCGATCTTTTTGATGGCCGGCGGCTATATCAGCGGTACACCCCTAATTGGTGCACCGTTGATTGTTGCGGTGGCCGCGCAACACGTCGCACGTGAACATCTGCGTGACACCTTGTTCGCGCTATGGTTTATTTTGGTCAGCATCAAGCTTGCCGCGTTTATATACGCTGGGGTGAGCTTGCAGCTAATTCATCGTTTGTGGCTACTGCCCTGCGCGGCTATTGGCCACTTTATTGGCCTGCGCTTTCACCAGCGAATGCTAAATGCCGAAACAGCTGCGTTTTTTAGAGCTTTGGGAGTGACCCTGCTGATTATTAGCACACTGGGGTTATGGCAGGCGCTTAATCATAATCTGCTCTCTCGGTGGTTTTGAAAACAGTATTAATGTCCTATTGACGCTACTGATAAAGTCGGCCGCGATATTCCAACCAGCCACTGATATGCCGACCCGCCGGATCATGGTGGGTCCAATGCACCACCCCGCCCAATTTATTCCATTCATACTCGCCATAAAATGCGACGCTCTCGCCCACTTGTACTTCTGGCAGCCGAGGGGCTAAGTCAATATTGTGTGCGACCAATAGCGTTTGGCCTGAAGCGAGTTTAAGAATAATTTTTTGATGGCGACTGCCTTTAGTATCGTCGGCAAGTATTTTAATAACACGACCGCTACCGCCAACTTGAATACCGCTGAGCTGATTTAAATACGCGGCTGCTATTCGACTACTATCTGTAATAGCTCCGTTATTTTCAAGCCCTAACTCCGCCGGCAATACCGGATTTAGCTTATCAAGGACCTGCGGATTTTGCTGATAAGCAGTATACAAGCCGGTTATTAGCAGTGCGGTAAAAATCCATTTCTTCATAGTATTTCAACTCGATGCAACATTTCATATCGAGCTTATACCGCACCGACCGGGTCTTCATTGCTTTTATTTATTAAGTACTGGCGCGAGCGTAGCCTTTTTAGTAAATAGCTTCGCCAGCCAATAAACCAATACCCCCGCGGCAATACCTGGCAAGCCTTCGTAAACCATATTATGTAAATCAAGGAAGCGCCAGATCAGCGCCGTTGATATACCAACACAGCTCATCACAATAGCGGTGCCCTGACTGGGACGACCGCCAAAGATCAGCACCGCCAACATGGGAACAAAAGCACTGGCCAAGCCTGACCAAGCCATCACCACCATTGCAAAGACACTTTGCGCACTGAGCAACGCCCAAACCAAGGCTAAGATGCACACTCCCAGCGTAGCGGCTTTAATCAAGAACGGTCGCTCAATATTATTGGGCATTAAATCGTGAGTAAACGAGGCCGACGCACTTAGAATTAATGAGTCTGCGGTAGATAAAGTCGCTGCGAAAATACCGGCGAGAATTAAGCCAACAAGAACCGGTGGTAGGAGCGTCTGCGCCATCGTTGGCAGTGCCAACTCAGCATCGAAACTTCCGACCTCAGGCAAATACAGACGCGACAATAGACCGACTATCGTCGCCATTAAATAAAATGCGACAAACCACAAGTAGTACCACATCCTTGCCCGGCTCATGTCGTCGTTATTACTCAGCGCCATAAAACGCACCATAACGTGCGGCTGGCCAACCACCGAAAGACCGGCAAACAACCACCCTAGCGCAAATAACAAAGCCCCGAAGGCACCCGGAAACGCGAGATCCTCAGGAAACCAATCCATATAATTTGGTAGATTTTGCAGTGCGTTAACGGTGGAACTAACACCGCCTAAATTAGCAATCGCCACCCACATAAGGATGGCCATCGCGGAAATCATCACAAAAGATTGTGCCGCGTCCGTCCAAATTGATGCCCGAATACCGCCCGCCAGACAATAAGCGGCAACCAATACCGCGCCACATACGGCACCAGCCCACATCGGCCAGTCAAATAGGACATGTAATGCTTTACTGCCGGCGAGTAACTGTGCGGCAGCGTATGCGGTCAATAGTAGTAAACAAATCAGCGCAGCGAGGCGCTGGTAACCCGGCAATATAGCGCCATTCCAGTTAGCTAGTACGCCAAGATAACTGACTTCACCAGTTTTTTCGGTCATACCGCGTAATTTACGGTGTACGAAGTGTGAGGCAATATAATCACCCAAAATCCAACCGGCCATCACCCAAAACGCCGACAAGCCGACTGTATAGGTATAGCCAATCACGCCAATAAACATATAGCCGCTGTTATTAGTCGCCACCGCCGATAAGCCAACCAACCAGGGCTTAACCGTATTGCTGGCCAAGTAGTAATCTTTACTGCTATGGGTATTGAAATACACCGATGACAGCCCGATCAGCACAAAAATACTGAGGAAGGCGGCAAAACTCCAGGCTGTTATCATAATTAATTCCGTGATGTTTGCTGATTTTAGGTGTCGGTAATCGCTTAATTGACTATTGCTGAAGGTGCTAACAGCTCAATAAGTAAGGGGTGCTCTCGCAGTTCAGACAAAGCGGGATCACGATGCAGTTCGTCGCGATAAGATTCAGACTGTACCACCGCGTATGCAAAATAACGCGCGGCCTCATCCAAATTACCCTGACAGGTATGCGCACAAGCTAGCTGATAGAAGGCATGCGCATTAGCTTCATCTAACGCCAGCGCCTGATGACATAAACTGATCGCCCATTGTGGTTCGTTTTGATCCAGTGCCGCGTCAGCTTTATAGGTGATCGCCTCTATATCGTCTTTTCGCAAGGCGAGAATTTGATCGTAAATAACGATCTTACCTACCGGGCTAGCTTCCTGACTGGCTCGCAACCACAGGGAATGAATTTCCTGAGTGAGATTAATTTCTTCGCGATTAGATTCGATATGAGCCGTTTCTTGTTTTAATTGTTTCTCTATCGTTCGCAAACGTTTCTCATATTCACTAACAAGATCACCAACCTGATCACTGGCAACTTTATGGACCTTCTCTTTAATATCGCGAACCGAGTTCCAGCCGATGACAACCAGTGCAGAACTCACTGCAGCAATAAGGTAGAAAAAATATGTGACAGTATTAGCCGAGTAGGAAATAGCTTTGTCCGCGGCCATCAATTCGCGGTCAACCACCTCGGCAGATAATTCACGATGCGAACGCTCCAGGTCAATACGCAAGCTACGGATTTCATCGAGCATATAGCGCTCAATAAAAGGGGTGTACAACGGCTCGCTTAGATTATCAATCCCTGCGTCCACATCGCCGTCATTAGCGCTAAGGGCGGTTTTCGCTGAGAGCATCAACGAATTAGAAAAAAAAGCCAAAACCAGAATACTTTTTACTAAGCCGCGCATATCGCCTCGCCGTGATCATGTACTTCAACGAGACAGCGGTGCAAACTGGCTACGCCTATTTCATAATCATCTTCGTTAACAACAAACTGCATATCGACTTGACGCATCGACTGATGCATTGCCAATACACTAATATTTGCAGACGCCAATGCCGATACCGTTTTAGCCAACATACCAGGTACCTGCATATCACTGCCAATAGCCGAAATTATAGCGACTTTTCGAGTGCTAACTTCAGCACTAGGAAATAGCTCTTTTACTGCACTGACAATGCGTTTAACCGTTTTTAAATTAACGCCAAGGTAGTTAGTGATGGTGTTGGCGTTAATATCTTTGGTGATAACAACACCTTTAAAGCGCTCGATAGCCGCAAGTATCTTCTGCTCGTATTGCCACAATGAACCCACCATGTCTTGATCAAATACCTCTAAAGCATAAACCTGTTTACGACCGGCAATAATTTCAACACAGGGCTTTTCGCTGCGATAATCACAGTCGATTAAAGTACCGGAATGATTGGGATCAAACGTGTTTTTGACTCTCAAGGCGATATTCTGCTGACGTAAGCCCTTGGCTGCCCGCGGGTGAATGGCCTCCATACCTAAGTTGGCAAGTTGATCAGCTACGTCATAATTTGTACGTCCTATCGGTACTACTTTATCGGCACCCACCAAGCGCGGATCAGCACTGCTAAGATGATACTCTTTATGAATTACCGCCTCACGTGCGCCAGTAATTACCGCCATGCGACTAAAGGTCATTTCACTATAGCCGCGATCGAAGCTGGCCATAAGCCCCTCTTTACAATGTGCGTAACCAGTAACAATAGGCAGCGTTGTGGTTAAATCTATACCAGCAAGCGCTTCGCGAATATGGTCATCTAGCGGCAAGGCTTCATCCGCGCGCCAACCGGAGAGATCAACATAACGCGCATTAATACCGTCGCGCTTTAGCAGCGTCGCGGTATTCCAGGCACTGTGAGCTTCGCCAATACTGGCTAGCATTTCTCGCACTGTCAAAAGGTGATCGTCAAGGCCAAAGTGACCGTGCTGACAAAGACGGTGTAGATTATCCATACAGCGCTCTGCTTCGAACAGGCGACTTTCGATATATTTATTCGCCTCTTCAAGTTGCTCTACATCAGGAAATAAGCCCGCGTTGATCTCCTTAAGCGTCTCAAACACCGTGCTCAAGGCTCCTCGCCAAAGTGTTTCAACATTATCGTCGGCAAACAACGCGTAGACACCGGGGTGACTATTACGCTTATTTTCCAGCAATAAATCTGTTACTCCACCGTAGGCAGATACAATAAATATGCGTCCATAAATCTGGCCATTTTCACCACCCTCGAGAATGATATTATCTCTGACCGCCTCGTAATTAGTCATCGAGGTACCGCCAATTTTCTCTACTGTATGTGTCATTTTTGTCTCCGTTGAATAACTGAAATTAACTTCCGGCTTTCAGCAGATTAATCGACAGGATACACGCCGTTTTCGTCGTGTACTTCCTTACCGCTAAGTGGTGGATTGAACACACAAGCCATTTGCATATCTTCACTTCCACCGCGTAATAAATGTTTGTCGTGCTTATCTAGCAGGTAAACCGTGCCCGCTTCTAGTTTATAAATTTTGCCGTCGTTTACAGTTTCAATCTCACCATTACCAGCCATGCAGTAAACCGATTCTAGATGATTTTGGTAGTGAATAGGCGTCTCAGTATTGGCAAAAATAGTGGTTATATTAAAGGAGAAACCCATGCTGTCATTTTTCAAAATCATTCGCACACTCTGCCACGTATCAGTAGTCACACAGCATTCTGAGTTTTTGCATTCTTCCAAGGTTCTAACAATCATTCGACTTCCTTCTGAATACTATACCGCCCACAGGCGGTATAAATCGACCGTTAATGAGCGCTTCTTCACAGCTGAAACCCGCAGAAGAATTTCCCACTTTCAATTGTTTAAGATGCTTTTTTAATGACCGCTTTGTCCAACACTTCGGCGATAGCTTCAGCGAGAATATCTAGGCCACGCATCAATTCACTCTTTTCAATAGTCAACGGACAGAACACTTTGACGACATGTCCATGATTACCGCAAGTCTCAATAACTAAACCACGTTCAAAGCAGGCATGGCCAATTTCATCGGCGGTTGCCCCGTCGCGACACGCCAGGCCCTGCATCATGCCGCGGCCTTTAGGCTGCAGCTGAGTAACGCCATAGCGATCAGAAATTTTCTTAAACCGATGACTAACAATAGCTGACTTCTCAACAATCTCAGCTGCAAACTTGTCATCCGTCCAGTAGTGTCGAATCGCTGCGGAAGCGGTAACGAATGCATGGTTATTACCACGGAAGGTACCGTTATGTTCGCCTGGCTCCCATACATCTATGTCAGGACGAAGCAATACAATCGCAAACGGCAAACCGTAGCCACTAAGTGATTTAGACATAGTAATAATATCTGGCTTGATGCCGCTAACCTCAAAACTAAAGAAGGTTCCAGTGCGACCACAGCCCGACTGAATATCATCAACAATCAATAATATCTCGTGCTTGCGGCATAGTTTTTCCAAACCACGCAACCAATCGTTGTTAGCAACATTTAAGCCACCCTCGCCCTGCACTGGCTCTACAATCATTGCCGCAGGCAGGTCAACACCTGACGACGGATCTGATAGCAGCTTGTCCATCATCTTGAGGCTATCAGCATCACGACCATAGTAACCACAATATGGCATACGGCTTATATCGCCCAGCGCAACACCTGCGCCGCCGCGATGATGGCTATTACCTGTCGCGGCAACTGCGCCAAGAGTCACACCGTGAAAACCATTGGTGAAAGAGACAACAGAAGTACGGCCCGTCACTTTACGCGCCAGTTTTAACGCCGCCTCTACCGCGTTAGTACCGGTTGGCCCGGTAAATTGAAAGGTATATTCCATATCACGCGGTGCCAAGACATGCTCATTGAACACCTGCAAGAATTCGGCTTTAGCTGAGGTGTGCATGTCCAAGCCGTGAGTAATACCGTCGCGCATGATGTAATCAACAAGTGCTTGCTTTAATACTGGGTTGTTATGCCCATAGTTAAGCGTGCCGGCACCAGCGAGAAAGTCGATATATTTTTTGCCGTCGGTGTCGTATAAATGCTCACCCTGCGCCTTGTCGAAGGTCACCGGAAAAGATCGGGCGTATGATTGTACTTCTGATTCAAGCCTGTCAAAGATAGTCATATTCACTCCTAGCATCATCTACTAAGTTAAATTTGTTATTGCACGGGCAAGCCTAAGCTTATACCTGTGCAGAAAATGGCCCTATGCGCAGCAGCGCTTCGCTATCGTGCTGCCCCCCAAAATGGGCATCTTTTTCAAACCAGATGCTGTGATCCAATTCTGTTTGCAAATCGCGGGCAAAGCTCCGGAACAGCGCCCACGACGCCTCGTTGTCAGGCGTAATAGTGGTTTCCAAAAAACTCACTCCCTCACAGGCCGAGCGCTTTATAATTTCCATCAACATTTTTTTTGCCAAACCACGGCCGCGCTGAGACTTATCAACCACAACCTGCCAAACAAATACCGTGTCACTTTTTTCTGGCAGGCAGTGGGCTGATATAAAACCAACCAAACGACCACCATTTTCAACTGCGACCGATGTTGCTGCAAAATGCGTGCATTGCAGTAAATTGCAGTAGACAGAATTAGTATCAAGTGGGGGACTGGCCGCCACTAACTGATTTAGGGCAAAGCCGTCTTCCGCCGTTGGCTGGCGGAAATGAAGCGTGGTAGCGTCGGCATGCATCGCGCTATTTGATTTCAACAAAGTTTATTAGTGTTCAACTTAATTTAATAAACAAATAGTATAAAAAGCAGTGTTTTTATCGCTTTACATCTTATTTAATCACTAAATTGTGAACCCAACCTCCTGATTAATTGCTTAGTACACGAAGCATTATAGACGATTTGGGCACATAAGTCCAAGCCAAGGCATTGACAATGGCGTAGCATGTCAGGTGTAAATTCGGTCCCAAGTCACTAACATTGGGGTGCTAAAGAAATCCAAGAAGATTGAAATGAACAGAATTGACGAAGTATTGATCTCGCTCCGGCGAGTAACCCGGGCCATTGATCTGCACTCCAAGCACCTCATGAAAACCGCAGGCCTTACTGCACCACAGATGCTTATTCTGCAAACTCTGAGGGATCAAGGCGATGCTATTATTAGCGACGTCGCTAACCAAATTAGCCTCAGCCAAGCCACCGTCACCAGTATTCTCGACCGCTTAGAGAAGCGGGGCCTAGTAATGCGGGAGCGTTCTCGGCAAGATAAACGCAAGGTTTTTGCCTGCCTAACCGAGGCGGGTAACGACTTAATACGAAATGCACCTATGCCCCTCCAAGATTATTTTATTCGCCAGTTCAGTGATCTTCAGGATTGGGAGCAAACTCAAATCATTAGCGCACTGCAGCGGGTTGCTCACATGATGGACGCTCAGCATATTGATGCCGCGCCGCTGCTGGACGTAGGCGCGATTGATCGACAAAGCGGGGATGAAGGTCGTGGCTTCGATTTTGATGACGACGAAAGCTAAGGTTACTTAAGCGGCTCAAATCATCGCCTTTATAGTAACGATCTATGCCGTCAGTACCGGAACTGATGAAGGGCAGCGATCTATCAACAGCTAATCGTCAAAAACACCAATAACCAGTTATCTTGCGCAAATTCGATCCTTAACTTTTGATTGCCGGGGATGATAAAGACAAGACGGCATACTCACGGTTAAACTATCGTCGTCATTAAAATCACGCCAGGCGTCTTTCTTATGCGTTTTAAACCTAGTAACTATTTCAAAATGATATTCGCTTGCACCCTACTGACCAGCCTCGCCGCCTGCACTCCCGATCCCAATGCCGCAGCCAGCAGCCCCGCCCAATCTAGCCGGAGCCTAATGCCCGCTGATCCGGCAATTAAAACCGTGTATATACAGAGTTGCTATGGCTGCCACAGCTCTGGTGCAGGAATGGCTCCTCGCACCGCCAATATAGCTGAGTGGGCGCCGCGCGTGCAAAAAGGTATAGACGTCTTACTTTACAATACCATCAACGGTATCGGCAGTATGCCCGCTAAAGGGATGTGTATGGACTGCAGCGAAGAAGATTTCACCAAGCTTATTTTATTCCTCGCTGGGCAAAGTGATTAGTCAAAAGCGTCATTAACGGTGACAAGGCGCTTGTCGCAGTGCTACTGATCTGCGACTAAGCTCAATGCGTAGCATGTAAGCTAATAGCAATGAACAAGGATACATCAGCGCCATGAATGAAACTCCTACTGTCCACATTGGCATTAGCGCCAGCCTGCTAAGTAACCAAGTGAGTGACGATGGCGGCCACAAACGACTCGCTTTCGCCTCTAGTGAACTATCGCGGCACTGCGAATTTGTTAAGATCTGTCCCGGAAAAGCCATCGTTATGGACGTACCACGACCTACGATACGGCTTACAGGCGACCCTGAAAGTCCGCGACTGGTCGGCAGCATCGATAACAGTCTGGACGTCATCGATAAAATGATCACCGTTGGGCGTGACACCGCGGCAAACCTCGATTATATCCTGTGCGCGAAATCACCAAGCGGCGGAATGGCAAGAGTTCCGGTTTACTCCGAAAGTGGTATTAGCCTAGGTAATGTCGGTGTCGGGCTTTTCACCAAGCAGCTAATGGCCGCGCAGCATTTCGAATATTTATTGAATCAACTTTATTTTACGCCTTATTCATATGACTTAAAGCTGCGTATTGGACTATAACTATGACCGCACTTGTTTGGTTTCGAAACGACTTACGCAGTTTGGATCACCCCGCACTGATTGCCGCCTGCAAAGATCAGCAGAACGTTCGCGCGGTTTATCTTCTGTGCCCCCAACAATTAGACCAGCACGTGACTGCGCCAATTCGTCGGCATTTTTTACGCAGAGCACTAGATGCGCTAGGACAGCAGCTTGACGCTATTGGCATCCCGCTAGATATCATCAATGCCGAACATTTTAAGCACGTGCCCGACCATCTAGGCGACTATTGCCGAGAGCAGCACATCAGTGCAATTTACGCGCACACGGAATGGCTGGTTGATGAAATAGAGCGCGATAAGGACTGTCTTGCGCAACTCAAATTACCACTGCATTTGATTGATGACAGCCTGCTCAGCCCGCTTAGCATCGGCAAAGCAGATGGTCTGCCCTATAAGGTCTTCACCCCCTTCTCGAGACGTTGTCGTGAAGCCCTAGCCACTCAATTTCCTTTGGTGCAGCGCCGCCCGACCGCTAAGACTTTGTCCGAAGGCACCGTCGCAACGTCTTGCCCAATTTTCGGCGAAGAAAAAGATTCGTCTGCCTGGCCGGTAAGCGAAGACGCCGTGTTACTGCAACTACGTGAGTTTTGCGCCGAGCGCGCCGGTGATTATAAAAAACACCGGGATTTCCCCGCAGTCGACGGCACTTCTCGGCTTTCCGCGGCCTTAGCGCTGGGATTAGTTAGCCCGCGGCAATGTCTGGCGCGCCTCCAACAGGAGTGTGGAGAGGATATCTGGGATGCCAAAAGTGAAGCGGGCACTTGGTTAAGTGAACTACTGTGGAGGGAATTCTATCGCCATGTTGCCTACCATTTTCCGCGAGTGGCAAAAGGGCGGGCCTTTCAATCAGCGACAGAGGCGATACCTTGGCCAAACGACCAAACACTCTTCGACGCTTGGCGCGAAGGGCGCACCGGCTACCCCATCGTCGATGCAGCAATGCGTCAACTCGCTCAAACCGGGTGGATGCACAACCGACTACGAATGATTACAGCATCATTTCTTTGCAAGGATCTGCAAATAGATTGGCGCTGGGGAGAGCGCCACTTTTTAGAAAACTTAATAGATGCAGATTTTGCGTCAAACAATGGTGGCTGGCAGTGGGCTGCCTCTACCGGTACCGATGCCGCACCCTATTTTCGTATTTTTAACCCAACCACCCAAGGCCAGCGGTTTGATGCTGACGGTCACTTTATTCTGCGCTACGTTCCAGAACTCGCCGGCCTGCAGGGAAAATACTTACACCAACCACCAGCCTCTACCAGCTATCCCGCCCCCATTGTCGATCATAAAGAAAGGCGAAATATTACCCTCGCACTTTTCAAAGCAATAAGGGACTGAGCACACTAAAATAACTTTAATTTCTCCACAGAAAGACCTGCGGTGGCTAACAGCACCTAGGCTGATCTATTCTGTGTGCACGCCGGAACACAATAAAATCAATAGGAGAGACCGTGCGATATGCTTTGTTTAAGCTATTTCTGACTAATACCATTTTATTCACCGCAACGACCCAAGCGGGAGACGCTGCTCACCAGATATTCGGCTTGAGCGAATACGTCTATATCGAAGAGCTGGGTGTGGGCTATAAGGCAAAAATCGATACTGGCGCGGACAGCGCCTCAATCAATGCGATTAATGCACAAGTGGAAAAGGTCAGTGGGGACGGCGACAACATCGTCCATTTTGATTTGGTATTACCTGATAAAACGCTTCGATCTGTGAGCCTACCGCTCAGCAAACATATCCGCATTAAACGCCGCGCGTCTGACTACAACGAAGACGAAAAAGATTATACTCGTCGGCCGGTATTGGAGCTGACCCTTTGTATCGGCGGTGACTCGCACAAGGTCGAAGTTAACTTAGCTGACCGCAGACAGTTCTCTAAACCTATGCTGGTCGGTTCAGAGCCACTAATCGCATTTAACGCGCTAGTCGATCCTAGTAAGAAATACCTTCAGGAAAAAGCACTCTGCGCCAAACAAGATAAGTCCAAAGGGCAAAAAAATGAAGGGCGTTAAACTACATGTCAGGGTCTTAGCACTGGCACTACTCCTTATTGGCGCCGCCAGCACCGCCTGGCAGATCCTTGCACTTAATATTCCTATCTCTTCAGATACCACCGAACCGGTGTGGGTGATTGATACCAAACTTAGTTTTAACGCTCATGACAATAGCCCGGTCAAAGTACAGATGTATGTGCCGCCGACGTGGAGCAAGTTTATTACTCTGAACGAAAGCTTCATTTCTAAAAGTTACGGCGTGAATACCGATATTGTCGGTGATAATCGCCAGGCAGTGTGGTCCGCCCGCCGCGTCGAAGGCAGCCAGCAACTTTTCTACCGATTGATGCTTACCCAGCGCAATAATTCTCGCTTTTCTGAATCCGAACCTGGCCCACAGTTCAGGGAAAGCCCAGAACTCATCGGCGTTGAAAAGGTGGCGGTAGATGCCCTTCTAAAACCGATTCGCGAACACTCCGTCGACATCGAAACCTTTATTCGCGAAGCAATCAAACTTATCAACGAACCCAGTAACGACAATGCGCGCTTATTACTGGGCAACGTCTACACCCAAGACAATAAATCCAGAGTACTGGAGCTGTTACTGTCGTCGGCCCACATCCCGGTTGAACGTGTTCATACCCTACGGCTAGTCCGCAGCGTCGCGCAATCTTCTGAATTGTGGATGCGCAGCTATAACGGCAAGCGCTGGCTGTACTTCAATCCAGAAACCGGCACCCAAGGACTACCCAGTGATCGCCTAGTGTGGTGGACGGGTGATGAGCCCATGGCTACCGTTGAAGGCGGTCGCGATCTCAAGATTGAAGTGACTGCCAACCAAAAAACCATGAATTCAATTATGCTGGCGCAATCTATAGCCGAACGCAAAGAAAACAATTTTTGGGCGCTATCGCTATACGATCTGCCGCTGCAATCACAGCAGACATTTGAAATTATTCTGATGATTCCCATTGGCGTTATGCTTATTTTACTGCTTCGAAATGTCATTGGGCTTGAGACGCTGGGTACATTTACGCCGGTACTAATCGGTCTCGCCTTTAGAGAAACCGAGGTCTTCTGGGGCATCATTTTATTCACCGTTATCACCGCACTCGGTCTGTCGCTGCGATCCTATCTTGAGCATCTACATTTGCAGTTACTGTCGAGGCTGTCGGTGGTGCTAACCTTTGTAGTCATTATTATGGCCCTCATCAGCGTGCTTGGACATCGTCTGGGATTAGACCGAGGCTTATCCATAGCCCTATTCCCAATGGTTATTTTGACAATGTCGATAGAGCGCATGTCGATCGTCTGGGAGGAGCGTGGCGGCGTACATGTAGGCAAAGTAGGCATCGGCACACTGATCGCCGCCACCCTGTCACATCTAATGATGACATATGAGCCGTGGGTCTATTTTATATTTACCTTCCCCGGTATGTTGCCGGTATTTATGTCGCTGATGCTGGCACTGGGCCACTACCGAGGCTACCGCTTAACTGAACTATTTCGGTTTAACGCCATGATTAACGGCAAATAATATGTCCTTATTCAGCACCTGGAAAAAGCTGCACAAAAAAGGCGTCATGGGTATCAACCAACGCAATGCTGACTATGTTTTGCGTTATAACCAGCGCCATCTGTACCCGCTGGTTGACGACAAAATTAAAACAAAAGAACGCGCCTTACAAGCCGGTATTCACGTCCCTCCAATGTATGGCGTGATCGACTCTGACAAACAAATTAGTGACCTCGCCGATATTATCAAAGGCCATCGTGACTTTGTCATTAAGCCTGCCCAGGGCGCCGGTGGCGATGGTATTCTCGTTATTACTGACCGCTTTGAAGACTATTACCGCACAACCTCAGGTCGCTTATTAAACGATGAAGATATTGAATTTCACTTATCAGGTATTTTATCCGGGATTTATTCACTCGGGGGTCACCGCGATCGCGCACTTATAGAGTACCGGGTGGCTCCAGACCCTATCTTCAGCGCCATCAGCTACGAAGGTGTGCCCGACATACGTATTATTGTATTGAAGGGCTATCCCCTGCTCGCCATGCTGCGACTGCCTACGCGCCAATCTGGCGGCAAAGCCAATCTCCATCAGGGCGCCATCGGGATTGGTGTCGACTTAGCTACCGGCATCACTTTAGATGGGACCTGGTTAAATAAATTGATCAGCAGACACCCGGACACTAGCAACCCAGTGCGCGACGTGCAGTTGCCGTTTTGGGATAGCTTTATGTCACTGGCAACTCAATGCTATGAACTCACCGGCTTGGGTTATTTGGGCGTAGATATGGTGCTAGACAAGGATCGCGGACCCTTAATGCTAGAGCTGAATGCCAGACCGGGATTGAATATCCAAATCGCAAATGACGCCGGATTAGCAGCCCGCTGCCGTAGCGTAGAAAATGAAATTGCTCGCCTAGCCGCCAAGGGAATCAAAAACCCCTCCCCGGCTAAACGACAGGCTTTTTGCCAGCGCGTGTTTGCCAAGCCGTTAGTAGTGGCCGCGGCAAGTGAAGAACCAGAGAATAAGGCGGCAAGTAGCTACCCTCATGATATGAACACTGCGCGAGGCAATGGTGCCAAAGGGCGTGGCGACGGTTGCTAGATTTGCAACCGCCCAGTAATCCCCTTATTTTGCGGCGCGTTCCTGAGCAATCAAGGCTTCAGCTACCTTGATCACTTCTGAGCGACCGCCGGCCGAACGACCCGTCACACGATACTTACCATTAACGATCAATTCTGGTGTACCGGCAATACCGTAAGACCTCGCCCGGGCGTCAGCTTGCTTCACCTGACTATTCACCCCAAAAGAATCGAATGTTTTACGAAATGTTTCCTCGTCAACATCTGTGTAAGTGGTAAATAACGTCGCCAGGGCATCGGCATCACGCAACATATTACGATCAACATTAATGGCTTTAAAAATCTGCTTATGTATTTTATCTAATACGCCCAGCGCCTCGGCGGTAAAGTAGGCTTTGGCGTGCACGACCATCAGATCATTCCACATTGCCGGAGAGCGTTTAAAATCAACATCAGCCGGAAGCTGTTTCTTCCATACTTCTAACATAGGCTCAAAATCGAAGCAGTGACTACAGCCATACCAAAATACTTCAACAATTTCGATTTTATCTGGGTTGGCGGTTCTCACCTGCTGCGCGATACGAATGAAACGCTCGCCACTGCTGGCGCTATCAGCAGCCTGAGACTGCACGGCACTGGAGACCGCAGGCTGTGCTACTGTCGCGGACATAGGTTCAGCGCCATCGCTACACGCCGACATTAATAATAAAAAGCTGAACACACTGACCAGTGAGAACATTTTCTTAACCATGAAGCCCCCTTATTGAAAAACGTATTGCCAGTCACCTATTAACTGCAAAAGACAAATCCGTATAAGTAAATTGTTACATGTTGTCTGTGGGCCCATTAAACCATAATGATTCCGATTTAACGGCATCTACTCACCCTATTTATCCGCAGATTTTATGCGGTCTATAATCAACAGCTGAAAAAAAAGCGGCCTAAGCCGCTTTTTTTACCTAGCTGCAATCAGTTGTGCAAGCCTTGAATGAAGCTAGCTACTGCTTCAATTTCTGAATCGCTCATTTTGAAAGCCACCGAGCGCATAATTTTAGTATCACCATCATTTGAACGGCCTTCACGACCATCTGCCGCTGCGCGAAATGCCGTTAATTGGGTAACCGTATATGCCGCATGCTGGGCAGCCAGGGCGGGAAAACCCGCTGCGGCCATACCTTGGCCAGTAGGTGAATGACATCCTAGACAAGCCGGTACGCTGCGATCAGCGATACCACCGCGATAAATCGCAGCACCTTTTTCTACCAGAGCTGGATTGGCCTGGCCCGTGCTAATGCTTTTGCTAGAGTAATAAGCCGCGATGTCTGCAATATCCTGATCAGAAAGATTGTCGACTTGGCCGGCCATCATCGCCACGGGACGAGCGCCAGACTTAATGTCATTGATCTGTTTAATCAAATAACGCTCGCCTTGGCCTGCCATTTTTGGAAACATTGGTGCAGCGCTATTGCCATCGGCACCGTGGCAAGCAGCGCAAGACGCTGTCTTGGCTTTACCTGCACTGGCGTTGCCTTCCAATGCCACAGCAGAACCTGTGAACATTAATACAGCAATCAATACTAAAAGTGTTTTATTCATTGTAACGTACTCTTTAATCAAGATAATTTTGTCGTACTACTAAGATTTAGGCGTCGCCATATACTCAATCAATGCTTGAAATTCGTCAGTGCCGCAGTTAAAACACAAGCCCTTCGCCGGCATCGCATTAAAACCTTCTATAGTGTGCTTTAGCAGAGTATCCATGCCTTTTTCCAAACGAGGCGCCCAAGCTACTGCGTCACCTTGTTTCGGCGCGCCATTCACACCAAAACCATGGCAGGCATAGCAGGATGACTTATAACGATCTACAATCACCTGCTCTGCAGCGACGGCTGACACACTAGACACTAGAAAGATGAAACCAAAAAACAATCTATACATTATCTAAGTCTCCGAGTTTCGACTATAGAATATGGTTAATCAGGAAGCTAAGGCCTTGGTAAAAGTCTAAAGTGGCCCTGCACAAAAACATCGGCATTATACACAACTAGTTAGCGTAGGGGGCCAGTTATTACCCCGATATGCTACTGCTTTAGCAATTTTTCTCGGATATATTATGGATTCCTCCCCAGCATTAAATTACCGCCGCGCCAGCTATTTGAAAAGCTCACCCGACCTGATGCGCTGTCCCGACGACTCTGGCGCAGAGGTTGCCTTTGCCGGTCGCTCTAATGCGGGAAAGTCTAGTGCAATCAACCGCTTGACTGAAAATAAAAAACTCGCCAAGACCAGTAAAACGCCGGGTAGAACGCAGCTGCTGAATTTTTTCATCTTGGATGATAGCGGCCGCCAACGACTTGTCGATCTACCCGGTTACGGCTTTGCCAAAGTCCCTTTAGCGGTAAA
Source organism: Zhongshania sp. (assembly GCA_046712405.1). Lineage (GTDB taxonomy): Bacteria > Pseudomonadota > Gammaproteobacteria > Pseudomonadales > Spongiibacteraceae > Spongiibacter. Next base: position 30,968 of record JBKEFB010000020.1, read on the forward strand.
AAATGAGTGGCAGCGAAATCTTGAAGCCTACCTCCAAAAGCGCGAGTCATTGAGCGGTATGGTACTAATGATGGATATTCGCCACCCCCTCACTGATTTCGACAAGCAGATGGTCAGCTGGGCAACCAAAAGTGCCATGCCCATGCATATTTTACTGACCAAAGCAGACAAACTTAAGCGCGGCCCAGCATCGGCAACCTTGTTGTCGGTTCGCAGGGATCTCGCTGAGTACGGCGACCTGATCAGTGTGCAACTATTTTCTGCCCACAACGGCGACGGCCTGCAGGCGCTTCGCAGTCAGCTAGATAAATGGCTAGATCTCCCGGCAATAGAAGCTACTGAAAGCCATGACGTCACCGAACCACAGCCTGACAGCAATATTTGAGTAGATTGACGATGTAAAAAAGTCCGGTGCGCTGAACTCGCCGGGCAATCCTACTATTAAAGAAGTGAAAGGGAGACAAGTCTCCTAACGTGGGTCTGCTCTTAAATAAATTAAGAGCACCCAATTTTTATAAGCAGATGTGGATTAGCATTTATGAACCTTAGTGCGCCTCATCCCAATTGTCGCCGATGCCAACCCCCACCTCCAGCGGGACAGATAAGTCAGCCGCGGCCATCATTCGCGCAATGACCTCTTTACGCACTGTATCCAGCGCTGCCGGCGCGACTTCTAACACCAATTCATCGTGAACCTGCATAATCATTCGAGCATCGACCCCACTGTCACCTAGGTAGCGATCCACAGAAATCATCGCGAGCTTGATAATATCTGCCGCCGTGCCCTGCATCGGCGCATTAATCGCTGTGCGCTCAGCAGCCTGCCGGCGCATACCATTACTGGCATTAATTTCTGGCAAGTATAAACGGCGACCGAACAGGGTTTCGACATAGCCTTTCTCTGATGCTAATACCCGGGTTTCGTCCATATATCTCAGTACCCCGGGGTAGCGCTCAAAGTATAAATCGATATATGCCTGCGCCTCTTTGCGACCAATATGTAGTTGGCGAGCCAAACCAAATGCCGACATACCATAAATCAATCCAAAATTGATGGCCTTGGCATTGCGGCGCTGCTCATCGCTCACGCCCTCCAACTCAACCCCAAACACCTCTGCTGCAGTCGCCCTGTGAATATCTTCACCGCGACTAAAAGCGTCAATCAGACCGCTATCACCGGACAGATGCGCCATTATTCGCAGCTCTATCTGCGAGTAATCTGCCGCCAAAATAACATAGCCCGGTGGCGCGACAAATGCCTGGCGAATACGCCGCCCCTCAGCGCTGCGAATAGGAATATTCTGCAGATTCGGATCGGACGACGACAGCCGGCCAGTCGCTGTCACCGCCTGATGATAGGATGTATGAATACGGCCCGTCGCCGGATCAATAAGCAGGGGTAGCTTGTCGGTATACGTCGACTTTAGCTTTGCCATGCTGCGGTGCTCTAAGATCACCTTAGGTAGTGGATAATCGTGGGACAATTCTGCCAACACCTCTTCGGCAGTCGATGGCGCACCCTTAGGTGTCTTTTTGATCACCGGAATACTCAAACGCTCGAATAAAATTTCGCCCAGCTGCTTTGGCGAGGCGAGATTAAACTCGCCGCCCGCCAAGTCATAAGCCTCCCTCTCCAGAACCTGCATCTTTAAACCGAGCTCATGACTTTGCTTACCCAATAGCTCACGGCTCACGAACGCACCGTTGCGCTCAATACGCGACAATATCGGCACTAACGGCAACTCAATATCGCGATACACCGACATGAGTGCAGAACTCGCGTTAAGTTGGGTGGAAAGAACGTGATGCAGTCGCAAGGTAATATCCGCATCTTCAGCCGCATAGGGCCCAGCCTGCGCCAATGCAACCTGATTAAAAGTGAGCTGCTTAGCCCCTTTGCCGGCAATGTCTTCAAAATGAATGGTGCTGAGATCAAGATACTTGGTAGCCAAGGTATTCATATCGTGGCGACTGCCAACAGAATCTAAGACGTAGGACTCGAGCATGGTATCTTCGGCAATGCCGCGCAGGGTAATACCGTGGTTAAGAAGGACGTTGGCATCGTATTTTAAGTTCTGTCCCAGCTTGCGCTTACTGGCGTCTTCTAAAAGAGGCTTTAAGGCCGCCAATACCGCTGCTTCATCAAGCTGATCAGGGGCATCCAAGTAATCATGAGCAAACGGCAGGTAGGCTGCCTGGCCGGCTTGCACCGCAAAAGACACGCCCACGACCCGCGCCTGCATATAGTTTAGGCTGGTAGTTTCAGTATCAAAAGCAAACAGCGGGGCAGCGTTAAGCTTTTGCAGCCACTCGTCAAAGTGCACCTGAGTCAGTATTAGCTGATAATCAGGCTTACCAGAAAATGCTGGCTCCGGCGCGTCGCTGACAGCGTCGCCGCCGACATCGCCGCCAAGCAGATCCGGCTGCACTAAAGACTCAGCGCGCGCGCTTCGACTTAATTCTTGCACCCAAGTTTTAAATTCAAATTCAGTAAATAAACTGAGCAACCGCACATTATCGGGCGCAGACGGCAATAAATCTGGCACTGTCACATCTAGGGGTACATCGCATTTAATCGTCGCCAGCTTATAGGACAGAAAGGCCTGTTCACGGCTATCTGCTAGCTTCTTGGCAATCCCCTTAGCGCCACGTATCGGCAAATCCGACACTTTATGTAGATTTTCGTAGATCTCATGCAAACCGCCCAGCGCGAGTATTAGCGCCAAGGCCGTTTTCTCACCGACGCCGGCAACACCGGGAATGTTGTCGACTTTGTCGCCCATCAACGCCAAAAAATCGATAATCAGCTCGGGCGGAATCCCAAACTTTTCATTCACCCCGGCAATATCCATCACGGTATCCGTCATGGTGTTGACCAAAGTGACGTGCTCATTGACCAGCTGCGCCATATCTTTATCACCGGTCGACACCAGGACCGGGCGCTCTTTACCAGCCTGCGCGGCCAAGGTGCCAATCACGTCATCGGCCTCAACACCCTCTATCACCAGACGCGGTAGCCCCATCGCATCCACAATGGCATTTATCGGCTCAACTTGACTACGCAAGTCGTCGGGCATAGGAGGGCGCTGCGCCTTGTATTGTGAATACATGTCGTCACGGAAGGTTTTACCCTTGGCATCAAATATCACCGCTATAGGACTGCTGGGGTAATCCTTCTGCAAGCGCCGCAACATATTAATGACGCCTTTTATGGCGCCAGTAGGCTGGCCCGCCGAGGTATTCAGTGGTGGTAAGGCGTGAAAAGCACGGTAGAGGTAGGAAGAACCGTCAACTAAAACAAGAGGCTTTATGGTTGTCATGGGAGCGGGTTGGCACATCTATTATTGGGAAACGGCAGTGTACCACGAGCTAGACACGCTTCATTAACCAATCGTCAACAAGTCGGAGTGTTACTGATTTTCACAACCGGCACAAAGTGAAACACGACTGACACATAACTGACGCATAACATTAACAGTAAATTACTAAATATTAAGCAGACATCATTTTCCCACGTGTTACCTTATGTAACGCAAGGTAACTTTTATTTTGCCTTGAGCCAAACAGGCTCATATTGCTAGGAGTAACTAAAATGAACAGAACTATTAGTGCAGTCCTTATCCTGCTTGCCAGTACCATGGCGACTGCCGCAGAATCCAATACTGCAGCCACTGAGCCAATGGTAATAGCACGCAACCAGATTGAAGATAGCAAACTTCCGGCACCGGCCGTTAAACTGACTAGTCAGCACTCTGCAGAGCGCTTTCTTAAGAAAAATCTGGATGTCGTGGCGGCTAGCTTGAGTCTAGAGATTGAAGATAAGATTAGTAATGCCATGACACCACGTTTCGACCAATAAGCCCAAATAGCTTATGACACTATTGGCCACTAACGATCAAAACAGGTCAAAAATGCCTGCCCGAGCTGGCGATATAATCC
>JBKEFB010000021.1:0-33853 GCA_046712405.1 Zhongshania sp.
GTTCAAGCGGGTGCTTGGGTAGTGCAAGGCGATGCAACGCTGGTTGCGGACCAAACATTGACTGATGCGAATTCGGTTATCGACCTTGCAACAGTAACGTCGGACCCAACGGGTACAACTTCGCTGGTAATTGTCACCTCCGGGCCATACGAGATCCCTGCGACAGCAGACTTGTCTGGTTTCGACACAATTGTCGTAAGCGGTACGGGTACGGTGACCGTCGCTAATGGTGCAAATGTTGCGGGTGTTGTTTGGAATGTTGAAGCAAACGCAACGCTGAGTCTTATCGGCACGCAAGCTGATGGCTTGTCTGTGACGGGTACGGGTGCCGTAGACGTGTCTGAGCTAGAAAATGCTTCAGCAGCAGACCTGAGCAATATTACTGCAACAGGTACGCTTACTGCATCAACAAGCACAGTGATCTTTACCGGAAATCTAGGCACCTTCGGTCAAATCGAGGTTATCGGCACTGAAACGCTCACTGTCGCGGCCGGCATTATTGATGGCCTTAGTATTACTACTGGCGCGTCGGGTACTGCCGTGATTACCGATCTTGCCACCAACTTGGCTGTAGATCTGTCTGGCGTGTCTGTAAATGCTAGCGCGTTGTTTGAAACTAGCGGCACCTTCACCGGTGATCTTGGTTCGGTAGAGGTTACGATCGCCAATGGTATAGCAATGACAGCTGCTGCTAGCATCTTGGCTGGAGCGAATGTTACTAAGACTGGTGGCGGTGCTGACGACGGCGCAGTAGTGGTAACACTGTCTAACACGGCTGCTGACGTTGGGGTTGATCTTACAACTCTACTCAGCGGGGCAGGGGATCCAGCAGACATCACTTCGGTGACTGTGCTGGAGAGCCTGACCTTTGCCGGCGTGTTGAGTGTCTCACCCCAGGTGCAGGTGGCCGATGGCGCTACTCTCAGCCTAGCTGCGGATATCATCGATGGCGAAACGGTTAATGTCGAAGGGACTACCGGTGCTGTAGCTGTCGATGCCACTATTGTAACGACTGCGCCGCTAAATCTGGCTGGCTCTGCTCACTACAGCGTGACTGCACTGGGTGCTAATTTGGCGGCACCACTGGTAACGGGCTCGCTAACGGTGACATTGGTTGATGCTTCTTTAACCATTGATCTTGGCGCTGGCGCCAATATCATTGATGCTGACGCGCTTACTACCGGTAACCTCCTGACAGTAACCGGTCAAGACACCCCCGTAAGTATCTCCACCACAAACGGTGATGTCGATGCTAGCGGTGTTACTGACACTGATAGTGTCTCCACGACTGGCGGCGTCACGCTGAACGGCGGCGTCGGTAGTAACATCCTCACCGGTAGCGCGAACGACGACATCATCAATGGTGGTGCGAGTGCTGATACGTTATCGGGCGGCGATGGTGACGATATCTTCGTGATTGACGATGCCCTTGACGTAGTAGGGGGCGAAGTCATCAACGGCGACAATGGAGAAGACGCTTTGTCTATTCAGACGGCTGACCCGGTTGACCTAAGTCAACTACTGACCCTGGCCGCCGTTGAAACACTTGATGTGTCCTCGGTAGATGCCAAGGTGACAGTCACTGGCCTTCAGCTCAATAGCTTTAACCCTATCATTGCAGATTCAAACGACAGCCTGACCATCCATACCCTGAACGGTCTGAGTGTTTCCGCTACCGCTACTGCAAAAGACACCTTTGACTTTGTCACCGGTGGTGCGGCAACGGGCGTGACTATCGGCAACTTCGGCACCTCAACGGATGTGTTTGATCTGGACGAAACCTTTGCGACTGGTACCTACGCAGAAGGGAGTGTTGGTAACCAGTCTATACTTGGTAACTATGGTGTGTTAGTGGCTAATGAAGATTTGAACGGTATTACAACAACAGATGTTGAGAGTCTACTGTCTACTACAACCATCGATCCAAATGAGACATTCTATTTCGTGGCGGATAATGGTTCTGACACTTTTGTGTTCCAAGTTGCAGATAGTGATGGTAACGGGGCGTTTGAAGCTGCTGATAATGATGCGGTACTTGTTGCGACAATTACAGGCATGACTGACGCATTAACTTTGTCAACAGCTAACTTCTCAGACTACGTGTAAAAGGAGTGGGCAGCTTGGCTGCCTATTTCTCTGGTATCACACTTAACCCTCATCGCCATGCGGTGGGGGTTTTTCTTTTTGGGTCATGGAAAAGAAGGAGCACTGCATGTCAGAAATAGAAATTATTCAACAAGATTTACATGCGGCCTATCGCTGCCGTCAGCATCGAGATTATTGTTTTACGGCTAGTCAAATTGTTGCACCCATTTCAGTGGCAGAGTTTTCTGCCGCAGCGTTGGCCTTGCCAATTGTGTTTAGTCGCAATGAGCAAGAATATTCACCGGTTATGCTACAAGGTGTGGAAGCTGGAGTGAATTTAATGGTGGGAGCTAAGGGCAAGTGGGTGGGACGTTACACTCCCGCCAGCTATCGCGCCTTTCCCTTTATGATGGGCCTGGGCAAAAACGACCAGCAGCTGCTGTGTTTTAGGCAGAACAGTGACTATATCAGTGACGTTTTAGCCGATGAAGACAGCTTCCCGTTATTTGAGGATGGTCAGCCCTCCGAAGCAATGAACAATATATTGAAAATGCTCAATGCCATGTTTGTTGATAACCAAAAGACCAAGGTGTTTTGCGCAAAATTAGCCGAGTTGGGCCTGCTCAGTGAGTGGAGCTTTACCCTATGCGTTGAGGATAAAAACCAACCCTTCACAGGGTTTTTCGCTGTGGACGAAAACAAGCTCCGTGCATTAAGCGACACCCAAGTTTTGGAACTGAATAACATGGCTGCAATCCCTGCCATATATGCCCACCTAATCTCATTACAAAACACCACCGTGTTAGGGCGTTTGAACCAACTCCGAACTCAGCAACTCAATGCGGCGAGTGAATACAGCGCAGAAAAAACTCCCGACTTCCCCATAAGCGAAGATCAATCCATCGACCTAGATTGGCTCTAGATTGTAGAGTGCGGTCAGCTCTAGGGTCTAGAATAGAATGGGGTCAGGTCTATGATTTGTGGGGTCAGGTCTGATTTGCGATTTGTGGGGTCAAATCTACAGTAGAATGGGGCCAGGTCTATGATTTGGAAACACTGCAAAACTGGTAGCTAGAATAAGGCATTAACCTTAGTCACAACGCCGTATAATCTGTGCTGTTTTATTCATTTTTAAATTGGGTATTGCCCGTGCCGCGATTACATGCCGTTATTTCTTCTTTGCATAAACAACATTACTGGCAGCCTTTTAGCCATTATCGCTTTGCAGCAGAAGATATCTACGCCCCACTGACCGTCAATGAATTCAAGCAAGCGGCGATTGTCTGCCCCATTCTTTTTTTGCAAAAAGACGGCATTTACCAGCCGGTGATGTTGCAGGGGTTGGATAATCAACAAAATCTTTTGGTGAACGACAGCGGTCAATGGATTGCCAGCTATGTTCCAGCCTACTATCGCAGCCACCCTTTTGCTTTTGCGAAAAACGAGGCCGGTCACTCCGTGCTGTCTTTTTATCATGACTCGGAATTTGTCCACACCTACTGCACGACCGGTAGCGCGGCTCACCCGTTTTTTGATGGCACGACTCTGAGCGCAAAAACAGAAGAAATTTGCGACTTTCTTATTAAGATTGAGGCCAATTGGCTTGCCACCAAGGCCGTGTGCAAGTCGCTTCAAAGAATGGATTTGTTTCGGCCGTGGTCATATAGCGCTGTGATGGGTGAGGAAAAACGGCAGATCACTGGCTTGCATTGCATAGATGAAACAAAGCTTCGAGCGCTGCAAGGCGATGCCTTGTATGAGCTGCAATCGACAGACGCGCTCGGCGCGATTTACAGCCATTTACTCTCCACACAATTGACTAAACATCTGTCAGACCTATACCAGTCTCGCCGCCGCCGAAGAGACGCCCCTGCTGATTCTGTATCCCCAGATCTCTTTAGCAGTGTTAGAGATAACGGCCTTATCGACCTAGACTTGTAAGCACCAAATTGAACAGGGGCCAGAGCGGGAAGGGGTCAGCGGGAAGGGGTCAGGTCTATGATTTGTAGTTTCGAATAATCCCGCCTATTGTTGAGTAATGCAACCCAAAATGGTCGCCGATTGTCTTGAGAGTAAATGCACCGGTTTTGTGAGCCATTATGATCGCCTCATTGCGGCAAGATGCAGATTTCTCGATGTCTTCTAAGGAAATAGTCACTGGCTGGTGCTGCGGGGCGGTGATTTCAGGACTCTTTGCGCTGTCGTCTATACTCACTTTCATCTCCGCGACAAACGTGTCGTCACCGAGAAAAACCTGTTCTTGAAGCCCTTCCCACAGTTTTTCAGATATGCCTGCTCCCACAAACTGCTTGTATCGCGCCACCGCCTGGCTCGCCCTAGCGGAAAAAGCATTGAGTAACTTCTGGGTCTCCAGATATGTCGGCATGACCGCATCACCGCAAGTGGCGTGATAGCTACTCCATGGCCAGTCAGTCACCTTCCCCACCATGTTGGCGCGGACAGGGTTTAAGACAACCTGAATAAAATAAGCGTTCTTATCCACCAAGATGGCTTTAAAGCGGCTTTGAAAAACGTGGCCTACTCGCCCATATACGCGATTGAGCCGTTGTGTATATACGCCGTTAAGCTGACGCATGCCCTGTGAAAGGGTGGCATCAATGGTTTCAATCAACAGGTGGTAATGGTTACTCATCATGCAATACGCGGGGCAGCGCCAGTGATAGCGCTGGCAAACGTCGCGCAACAAGGCTAAAAACATCTCTCGGTCGTCATCGGTTTCGTAGATATTTTCGCGGTGATTACCGCGAGAAGTAACGTGATAAAAAGCACCTGCAAACTCAAGCCGCAAGGGTCGAGACTTCAGCGACAACCTCCGTGTTGGTCACCATTAAGATCAGCATAGCAAAGCAATTTGGGCTCGACAAAACATACTCCTGTCACAAATCATAGACCTGACCCCAATCCCTTGACTCCTGTCACAAATCATAGACCTGACCCCAATCCCTGCACTTTTAATCTATAATGACCTTGAAAAATTAGGCTCTGACCCCACTCTTAACACAGGGACGGATTGTGGCAATATGCCGGCGATCTCGGATTCAATGTAACCTTTTATGGAAAAGCTCATGACTGATAAAGCACAAATGGCAACGATAGACGGTAAAGAATACGCCTTAGATTCTCTGACTGATGTGGCTAAGAATCAATTGATGAATGTGCGTGTTGCAGACCAGAAAATTGCCAACCTGCAGCAAGATTTGGCTATGTATCAAACGGCGCGCAACACCTACGCTAAAGTGCTTAATGAAAATCTGCCTAAAGATTCAGAATAAATTCGACGGCACGGAGTGGGCAACACTGGTTTGCCCATCGCTTCCCGCAATACTACCGCCTACCTCATAATTCTTGTTATTGCCTTCCAGCCTAGTCTCTGTTTTGAGGTGTGTTCTAGCGATCTAAATCATCTCGTCTAAGGCGATTCTGTTACTCGTTAAAAACGAGCGCAAGCTTATTAAATTGATATGGGTCCGGGAAGGGGGAAGGTCTATGATTTGTGGTTTCGAATAATCCCGCCTATTGTTGAGTAATGCAGCCCAAAATGGTCGCCAGTTGCTCTATAGGAGATACTGAAGTCATGATGCTGAGTGAGTTCCAGATCTTTCTGAGTACTATAGTCTGCTTTTACAACCCACATTGTTAAAACGCTGCGGGCGCCTCGCTAAATAATGCAATGCCGAATCCAGCTTTGTTATGCAAATTGGTGCTCTGCTTTCTGACGGCATTTAGTGTATCGCCTGCGACGGCTTTGCGCTTGTGCTGGCGTCAGCGGGGTCGACCCAAGGGGGAAAGGGGGTTGTTGGCCAAAGTGCTATTTGATAGCAACGCAGCAGCACACCTAGCCACTGCCTGATCATGACGTTGGGGAGCGGTAGCGCGATCAAATTGCGTTGATGATCGACAAAACGAAGTTCTAGGGCATTGCCGTGGTGGCTGATGTTAACAGTTTCCGGTAAGACGTATGCGTCGCTATTGGGTCGCGCAATAGGAGCTTCTAGTGTCTGCACCGCATCCTGTGCTGCAGACTGGGCAAAACTGTGCAAGGCGTTGGCGTGTTCTGACCCACGGTATTGTGGGTCATCGATAGCTTTGATTAGCTCTGGTATTAGCTGCTTGAGTAGGCGTTGGGTTAGCCATATTGCGGTGATGCTCCGCGCCTTGTCGCGCGGTTCACCAATAAGGCAGAGGCGGTCTTCAACTGGCCTAAACTCGGTTGTGAAGCGACCAATCTTTAGGGCGGTTTCGGGCATGTTGACCACATTGATACGCATGGCTATACCAGTAATTTAAACTGTAATGGCATTGGGGTCGTCCATAAAGTCAAAGCCGGTCAAGAGGTTGCCTGCTAGGTCGGCAACGCTGTTGTCGGCGATTGCCACGTCAATGAGGCCGCCACTAACAAGGTCGGCCTGAAAGCTAAAGGTTGCGGTACTGCCCTCTATGCTATCTAGTACCGCTGCGATACTGTTGTCGTCCTGTAAAAAAGTGATGCCGGTGGCATCTAAGAAATCAATGGCCTCAGAGAAGGTGAGGGTGACAGTGTCGTCGTCAGCGTTGGCGTTAAATTCCGTCAGCTCGGGACTGCTAAGGTCAACAGTGACCGAAAGCGGGAGTGAGCTTGCCAGTACGCTCCCGCTTTGACTGGCGGTGGCGCTAAATTGGTAGCTGCCCTCATCTAGGTCGCTTGTTAGGAAGCTGTATGTGCCGGGGTTTTCACTGTCCTCGGTCGCCATGCCTAAGGATTGCTCTCCCGAGAAAATCTCTACGTCAGCCCCTGTAGCGCTAGAGACAATCAATGTCACGGCTTGCACTTGGGTAAGGTCGTCGTCGTTAGCGGCACCGCTGTTATCGGCGGCACTCAGTGCCAATGTGGTTTCGACGTCGTCGTCAATAATGGTGCCGGTGACGATGAGAGGAGCGGCTAGTTGCGTGCTGTTGAAGGTCAACTCAATCGTTTCATCGCCTTCACTGAGAGTGTCGCCAAGTATGTTGACCAGGTAATCTACGGAGGTTTGGCCAGCGGTCAGTGTGACGGTTTCGACTAGGGCCGAAAAATCTTCTTCGGCGATCGCGCTGCCGTTACTCAGGCCTACGCTCAGTATCAGATCCTCTGGCTGGGCGCTGTCGATAGTGAGGGTAAATACCATGGCGGCGGGATTTTCTGCGCCTTCATCAACGCTCACATCATTTGCGGTCACGGTTAGTGTGCCTTTCACATTGACGGTTACGGTTTGTGTGCTTTCGTTTTCACCGTCTCCGACGATGACCTGAAAGCTGTCTTCGCCTGTAAATCCGGCATCGGGGGTATAGGTAAAATCACCGTTTGCATTCGTCGCATCCACACTGCCGTTTTGCGGGGCGTTGTCACCCTCACCGACGCTAAAGTTGAGAGTGTCGTCGTCAATATCGGTGGCCTCAACATCAAATGCCAAGGCGATGCCGGTTTTGGTGCTCAGTTCGCGGTTGGCGGCAACTTGGGGGGTGTCATTCACTGGTGTGACTGTAACGTTGACTTTAAGGGTGTCACTGGCGCCGGAGGGGTCGCGAACTGCGATGGTAAAAGAGTCGTCGCCGAAGAAATTGTCTTCAGGCGTGTAAATGAATTGCGCGTCTTCGTTACCCTGGGTGATTGTGCCGTTGGCGGGGTCGCTCCGGCTAAAGCTGAGTGCGTCTCCCTCGGCATCCTCTACGTCGACAGTAAAAGTGGTGCTGCCATCCTCGGGCACCGGGTCCAGTGTCAGGGTGTCGGTAACAAACTTCGGCGCGGTGTTGTTGGGTGTGTTGTTGCTACTATCCCCAGTGTCGTCGTTGTCAAGGGCATCAAGCCCTGTAATTAAGGCAACGCCGCCGAGCGTCCATACCCATCCCGGTAAGCTGTCGTCATCTTTTAGGTAGTCGGTCACTGGGCGTGGGCGTGCAAATCCGTTGTCGTCTAGTTGCTCGACGTTGGCGTTTGCCGCTGGACTTTCTGCTGCGCTGGTGGCGGCAAGCGTGTCGGGGTCTTCTTCGGGTTCTTTATCGTCCTGCTGGTCTTGCTCTTTTTTTTGATTTAGCGGATCGCTGTTGTCTGCATCAGGAAGATCGGCTGCGGCGACTTCCAGTGGCAGGCCTTCTGCTGTTTCTGGGCTGTGTTGAGTGCTGGCTGGCGTGTCCATAGTGTCTCCGCTGGGGCATAAAGCGGCGGGCTGCGTGCCTAGTTCGCCTATTTTTTTACGCCATTTTAATTGCGGCAGATGGTAGCAAAAAAACTGTGATAATGCTTGTTGAACTCCGTGTAGATCGCCACTTTTTCCCTGACACAAGACACTGAATGTAGGAATGCGCTACTAATTTTGGGGATTATTAACTAAGATACCAAATATGCTGATAATACTAGCAGGATAGGGTGTAAAGTTAGATGCTATATGAATTTTTAACGCATTAATAAAATGAAAAAGGTGATGCTATGCGATATTTAGGACGTGCCTTACTTCTTTTGGGGTCGCTAGCTGCGGCAACAAGTGTGATGGCTCAGGAGCGAGAGTGGTATTTTAATGGCGGAGTTGGTTATCAATTTTTTGATAATGATCGGGATCTCGACGATACCGCTGCTTTGGTGATTGGCGTAGAAGCCAAGCTTACTGATAACTGGGGTGTGGAGCTGGCGACAATTTACAGTGAGCCAGACGACAAAAATAACAACAGTGGTTTGGATAGCAAGTTTGTTTCAGGTAGTTTGAGCTTACTTCGCTATTTCAATGTTGATAGTAACTTTGTACCTTATTTGGCTACGGGAGTGGGTTCGGCGGTTCTTCAGTACGATAACAATCCTCTTGATGACGAAGATGAGTACACTCAATACAATTTAGGCGGTGGTTTCCGCTACGTCTTAAGTGAAAGTTTATCACTGCGTACTGATGCTCGCTATCTGCTAGACGACGACAATGACTATGTCGGCGGTTTAGTTTCTATAGGCTTAAGTTATGCCTTCGCATCTGATAATAGTCCTGCTGTTGCGCCAGTAGATACTGATGGTGATGGTGTCGTTGACCGCAATGACCGCTGCCCTGATACGCTCGCCGGTGTGAGTGTGGATCGCAAGGGTTGCCCGCTAGACGACGATGCGGACGGTGTCCCTAACTATAAGGATAAGTGCTCTCAGACACCTGCTGGCCGTCAAGTAGACGAGTTTGGTTGTGAATTTGTGCTTAAGCAAGCTGAAAGCATTAAGTTAGAAATTAACTTTGCTTACGACTCTGACGTGGTTCCTGCTGCGTATGTCGGTGAGCTGAAAAAAGTGGCTGACTTCATGAAGAAGTTTGGTGGTGTTAGTGCTGTAGTTGAGGGGCATGCCGATAGTACTGGTTCTGATGTGTACAACAAGCAGCTTTCTCAGCGCCGCGCTGATGCTGTTCGAAATGCTTTGATCGGTAACTACGGTATTGCAGCAAACCGATTGAGTGCGGTGGGTTACGGTGAGGAGCGTTCGATTGCCGACAATAAAACAGATGATGGTCGACTTGCAAACCGTCGTGTTATTGCGGTAATGCAGTCTACAGCTGTTGAGTAAAGTCTGAGTATGAAGGCGACTTTCGGGTCGCTGGTTCGCTAACAAACCCCAGTGTATGCTGGGGTTTGTTGTTTCTGCTAGGTGCAATTTCTTATTGTTCTTATTTATTAATTTACACTTTATTAATAAGCTTGCCCATCACTGACGCTGTTACGTTTATAAGTGCGCATTTATGTTTATTTTATTGGCGTCAATCTGAATTTTAATCTACGCACCGATCTTATTTTCTCTCCTTGGCTTTATTTTTTAACACAATCGTTTAAACGTTTTACGTTTCTGCGAGAAGAGGAAAAGATTATGAGTTCATTGAGCTATCCATTACCACGTGATGTCGCTAGTGTAGACGCCGCTTATGTAGAGCCGTTGCCTGGCTCATCCAAAATCAATGTTCAAGGTAGTCGGGCTTATATTAAAGTAGAGGCCGTGACGTCAAACTTACACCCGCAGCAGTAGAGTGTGCGCTAATAGGCGGTAAATCTTGTAGCCCGCTGCCTGCGTATTGATTATTCCTGTCATTGCTCGCGTACTATAATGAGGGTGTCTAGGCAAAAATAAATAACAACAGAGTAGAGTCTTATGCTAAAAATTCACCACTTGGGTATGTCTCGTTCAGATCGCAGTATCTGGTTGGCAGAAGAGCTGGGTTTAAAATACGAGTTGGTAAATCACACTCGCAATCCAAAAACCTTTCGAGCACCGCAGTCTTTATGGGATGTCAGTCCCATGGGTAAGGCGCCAGTAATTGAGGACCAGGGTCAGACTATTCCTGAGTCTGGAGCCATCGTTGAGTATCTTCTCGATAATTATGGTGAAGGCCGTTTGCGACCTGAGCGCGGTACACCGGCGCACATCGATTATTTACACTGGATGCATGCGGCGGAGTCGACCTTAATGCTGCCGGTAATGATCGATATGCTCAGCGGCATGACGGCAGCAGATTCGGCGGGCTTATCAGGCTTTTGTGACGGCGAGTTTAAAACCGTTTTCACCTATATGGACCAGCTGCTTTCGGCTCGCGATTATATTGCCGGTGAGTTCTCTGGTGCCGATATTATGGTGGCTTTCCCCTTAATGATGGCGGAATCACCCATGTTTGCACCTCCAGGTCAGGGCAAGGGCAAAGCATTTATTGCTTACCCGGCCATTCAAGCGTATTTAAATCGTCTTCGTGCCCGGCCTGCTTGGGTAAAAGCAGAAGCGGTTTTTAAGGCCGCTTAAATCTGCGTCATAAATTAGAACGCCGCCCAGGGAACAATGGCAAAGAATCCCGGCGGCCTTTTTTATTAAGCAGCCGAAGTGTCTTATCCCCAGCTAGTTGGTGCATTATTAGCCTCATCAAAGTGGGGTATATAAGCGTTCACAGGTGTGTTTTAAACTCCAAGTATATGAAATAACAATAAGAGGCGATCATATGCATCTCGGCTTCAGCTCCATGAACACCGTCAATGATCAAGAACCGGCAACGCTGGCACGAATACTAGAAGACGCGGGTTTTGAATCGCTTTGGTATGGCGAGCACAGCCATATTCCACAGTGTCGTACAACTGCGTATCCCCCCGGCGGTGATTTACCTGAACCCTATAAAGAAATGATGGACCCCTATATCTCGCTGATGGCGGCGGCATCTGCCACGTCTACTTTAAAATTGGGAACCGGTATCGCCCTCTTAATGGAGCGGGAGCTATTTTCTCAGGCCAAGACCATTGCAACCCTCGACCGGCTGTCGGGTGGACGAGTCATTATCGGCACCGGCGTGGGCTGGAATCAGGAGGAGTTTGAAAACGTGACCAGTCTGCCGTGGCAGCGTCGCTATTTGGCCATGAAGGAAACCGTGGCGGCAACGCGAGCATTATTTAGCGACGACGCCCCAGAATATCACGGTGAATTCATTGATTTTGATCCGGTGTGGTTTGAACCCAAGCCCCTGCATATACCCGCTATGGTGTTTGGCGCAATGGGCCCCTTGGGCGTAAGACATGCCGCGCAATGGGCGGATGGCTGGATGCCGGTCGATGTTGCCCTGCCTGACGTTGCCGCATCCATTAAAGACTTTCGTCGGCAGGTGAGTGACTTTGGCCGCGATCCAGATTCAGTTGAAATTACCTTAGTGATCATGGCAGAAGTCACCCCAAACTTACTTAAATACTATCGTGACTGCGGTGTAAGCCGTTGTAATATTGGTGTAGGTATGCAAAATTGGAATAAGCCAGACATTGTTATGCCAATGATTGAACAGTACGCCAACATAATTAGCGAGTTATAAAGCAGATTGTCAGCGCGCGCCAATGCACACTTAAAGCGCAATTTTACGCGCGGGCAGATACTGTGACGCAGCGGTTCTTGTTTGAGTCTGGCACCTCAGATTCGTTTTACTTAGCGAATGTTTCTTTATCTGCGTGATAGCTGGCAATGCTCCGGCAATAGGCTAGCAGCGGAGACTTACCTTTACTTTTCTATGCGTCAGGATTAATGTTTTTTATGAATTTATTTACTGCCCAGAAAATTGAACAGCCTTCAGATGAACTTACTCAGGTTGCGCAAGAGGTCATTGCCGGGCTGTCGCAGTCGCCAAAACAGGTCTCACCAAAATATTTTTACGATGAAAAAGGCTCCGCATTATTCGACGCCATTACTAAACTCGATGAGTATTATGTGCCGCGGGTTGAGAAGGCCATATTGGTGGAAAATCGCGCCGAAATTTGTGCCGCTATCGGTTCTGGCATGACGCTGGTCGAACCCGGCGCCGGCTCCTGTGAAAAAATTCGCTGGTTATTGCCTGAACTTGATCTGGCTGCTTATGTGCCTATGGATATATCGGGTGAGCATTTGCAAGCCAGTGCGGTAGCACTGGGTGACGATTACGCCGAGTTAAAAATTACACCACAGGTCTGCGATCACACCCGGGGCATAGATATACATCTTGCTGCGGATGATGCGCCGCCGGTATTTTTTTATCCCGGTTCATCGGTTGGCAACTTCGAACCAGAAGCGGCTGTTCAATTTATGCGCGCTATGCGTGCGCAAATGCAGGATACCGGCGGGCTCTTGATAGGGGTAGACACAAAAAAGGATGCAGATATTTTACATGCTGCTTACAATGATTCTGCGGGTGTCACCGCGCAGTTTAATATTAACTTGCTGGACAATCTTAATAGCTTACTTGAAGGCGATATTGACACCGACAAGTTCACGCATCATGCGCTCTATAACGCTGAGCGTGGTCGTATTGAGATGCATTTGCGGTGCATAGGAAGACACTCGGCGCAGTTGGCTGGACATCAGCTTGAGTTCGCCGAGGGTGAACTCGTCCACACCGAATACTCTTACAAGTATCACCCGGATGAGTTTATTGAGTTGGCCAGATCAGCGGGATTCGCGCCCGTTAAAGTCTGGCAAGATGATGACCGCTGGTTTGCTGTTATCTATTTCGAACCGGTTTAATGATCTGGCTAGATTATAAAAGCGTCAACATTATGCGGGAGCCAGCGCATGTCACCATCGAGGTGCGATGTTGCCTCAAGGTAGCTGAATATCATTGTTCCCAGGCCCGGTGGTAGCTCCCCGGTAGGCGCCTGCGCGATAAAGTCTGCAATACGAATGCCCTGCTCAGATTCGGGCTCGCAACACGACGTGATATCCAGTCTTGCCTCGATACGCTGGCGGTCGAAAGCAACACCGCGTTCGTCGAGATGCTTGCTCAGGTCTTCACTGAACCACGTTGAACCACCGTTCTCTATCTGCCAAAACGAGGACGAAAGTTCATTCAGGGTGTCGTTCGAAGCAATTAGGATGATGAGTTTGCCAGATTCATTGACGAGGTTTAGGGCCTTCTCGATCGCTCGTTCGGGATCATCCATATAGTATAGCGAGTGCACCATGAGAACCCGGTCGAAGCGCCGCTGCTCTGTGCATTTTTCGAAGTTAGTATTGAGTGTCTCTACCCGGATATTTTGATCGCTTGGCAATGCCATGCTAGACGTGAATCTTTCACACTGCTTGGAATCTGGCTCAAGTCCAACATAGGCAATGGTCGAAGCCTGCTCCTTTGCTGCTGCAAGAATCTTCACGTCTAGCTCACCTGCGCCGCACCCGATACTCAGAAACGAGGCATTATCCCTAGGTATCTGAGGAATCACATGGTTTGTGAACCATTCCAGAATCAGCTCTCGCTGACTGCTGGCGGCCTCATAGGTGTGCAGGCAGGCTGCATAACGGTGCCCCTCCAGTGGTACGACATCATTAAGCAGCGCCATTTCTTGGCGTATATCTTTAATATCCATATCGACTTTAAGTTTTTCCTAAATCAGGTTTCGCTTTGTAATTAATCTTGCGGTAGTGTCTATCAAATGTATACCGAAAGCGCCCTATTTCAACTCAGCGGGCATTAGCCTGCTATTTCTTGACCGGCCAATCAATGCTTGAACTTAATCAGGTTTCCAAGAACTACTCCGATGTCTGCGCACTTGAGCGCTGTGACTTGTCCATTGCTTCCGGACAGACGACAGTGTTGATCGGTCCATCCGGCTGCGGAAAGTCGACGATATTACGGTTAATTATTGGCTTGCAAACACCTGATGAGGGGAGCATCTATTTTGGGGGGCAACTGCTCGAACCAGCCCGCCTCCCTGAGTTGCGTCAGCGCATGGGCTATGTGATCCAAGATGGCGGGCTATTCCCACACCTGTCTGCACGTGACAATGCCGCGCTGATGGCGCGCCATTTAGGCTGGCCTGATGGGCGCATCGCAACGCGTATTAACGAGCTGGCCGAACTCACACACTTTCCCACCGATGCCTTGGATCGCTACCCGCTCCAGCTTTCCGGCGGACAACAGCAGCGCGTAAGCTTAATGCGCGCCCTGATGCTCGACCCTGAAGTGCTGCTGCTGGATGAACCGCTCGGCGCGCTCGACCCTATGATACGTCGGGACCTGCAGGCAGATCTGCGCGACATATTTACCAATCTTGGCAAGACGGTGTTGATGGTGACGCACGATTTGGGTGAAGCCGCTTTTTTCGCAGATACCCTAGTCCTGCTGCGCGATGGTCGAATTGTGCAGCAAGGCGCAATGGCGCAGTTGTTGCGTGAACCGGCAGATGATTTTGTCCGCCGATTCATTCAGGCGCAACGTTCGCCGCTCGATACCATGGAGGCGGTCCCTTGAGTCGCCGCATCGCGATCAGTTTTTTGTGCGGCCTGTTGCTAGCAGGCAATAGTTTTGCTGCTGATGAGAGTGCCATCGTAGTCGGTTCAAAGAACTTCACGGAGGGCATAGTTCTTGGGGAGCTTATTCGCGCACTGGCGGCATCTACAGGGGCCACTGTTGAGCATCGACGAGCCCTCGGCGGCACGCGTCTGGTCTTTAACGCGCTAGTATCAGGCGACATCGACATCTATGCTGAATACACGGGAACGCTCACCCATGAAATTTTCGCGCAGAGCAAGCCCGCCTCAAAGGCAGAACTGCAAGACCTGCTCGCTGAATCGGGCCTCGTCATTAGCCAACCGCTAGGCTTTCGCGACAATTTTGCTCTGGGTATGCGCGAGCCTGTTGCCGAGCGTCTCAATATCCGCCGTATATCAGACCTGCGTTCGCATCCGGACCTGGTGTTCCGGTTCGGCACGGAGTTTACCGAGCGCAGCGACGGTTGGCCAGGTTTGCGCCTGCACTACGGCTTGCCACAGCAGGATGTGCTCGGCGTCGAACACGATTTGGCCTACCGCGGCTTAGCAGCTGGCGACGTCGACCTGACTGAACTTTACACGACCGATGCCGAAATTGCCTATTACTCGCTGCGCACTCTCGACGATGATCTGAGCTACTTCCCGCCTTACGAGGCAGTCCTTCTTTACCGAGCTGAGCTGGCGCAAGAGCGACCAGAAGTTTTCACTGCCATTCTCGCTATGCAAGGTTTGATCGATGAAGCTCAGATGATTGCCATGAACTCGCGCGTCAAGTTAGATGGAGTGCAGGAGGCTCTGGTTGCGGCGAATTTTCTCAGCGAAAACCTAGGGATCGACGTCGTCGCCAAGTCCAGTACTGTCATGGAGCGCTTTTGGCGCAACACCAGACAGCACGTCGCGCTCGTCGCTGTTTCACTGCTTGCTGCAATTCTGGTCGCCGTGCCGCTTGGTATTGCAGCCGCGCAATGGCGCCGTCTTGGTCACGTCATTCTTGGCGTCGTCGGTATCGCCCAAACTATCCCTGCGCTGGCACTGCTGGTCTTTATGATTCCACTTTTCGGGATAGGCGCCGGTCCGGCAGTCATCGCACTATTTATTTACAGCCTGCTACCCATTGTGCGGAACACTTACACTGGCTTGACAACCATTCCGGTGCAGCTGCTTGAATCCGCAGAGGCGCTGGGTCTGCCCGCCGGCGCCCGCCTGCGCCTGGTGGAGGCGCCGCTGGCCGCAGTATCTATACTTGGCGGAATTAAAACGGCAGCCGTCATTAATATCGGCGCGGCCACTCTCGGTGCTCTGATCGGTGCCGGCGGGTATGGTCAACCTATTCTTGCCGGCATACGCCTTGACGACGTTGGCCTCATTCTGGAGGGCGCCGTGCCTGCTGCGGGCCTTGCTATTGTGGTGCAGTTGCTGTTCGAATGGGCAGAGCGGACGATTGTTCCGCGCGGGCTGCGCGTATCCACGCGGGTCTGACCGTAGAGACTGAGGAGTAGTGATGACGGTGCGAACTGATACTTTTGAGCGCAGCTGCGAACATTGGAGTGACGCGGGGCGCGATGAGATGGAGGCCTTTTACGAGCTGGCTCGCGTTGACTACCGATATTTGGCTGAGGCCTATGATTGGGCGTCCGCATTTCAATCTCTGGCTAACCGAAAAAGCCGAGTCCGCTTGATCGATGTTGCCTGCGGCAGTGGCAAGTTTCCGCAAGCGTTACTGGCCTGCCCCGGCGTGGCCGATCTTTCGAATGCCGCTAACTTTAAGCTCGACTACGACTTGCTCGACCCGAGCGCATTTTCCCTGCGTGAGGCCAAACAAGCACTCGCCCCTCCGTTCACTGCAGGGTCCGAGTTCTGCTGCACGCTCCAAGATTGGGATGAAGACGCAGGGCTTTACGATATCGCATGGGCCACGCACGCACTCTACTGCGTGCCAGCCGAGGAGCTCGAGCAGGGGCTGGCGCGGATGTGCAGCTCACTTTCGCAGGACGGTTTTGGTTTTATCGCGCAGGGAATGCGCGATGGTCATTACGTCGGTTTTTATGATCAATATCTCGCAAGTATGGGGGATGGCGATAGCACCCCATACAGTGATGGTGCTCAGGTCGAAGCAGCGCTGAAAAACCTTGGCATGCAGGTGCAAACCCGCGTGCTTGACTACACTACGGTAGTGCCTGCAGGTCGGCCGGAACTCCTCGAGTCTTACCTGCAGCGCTGTGCATTTGATGATACTTTCAGCCTTGAAGAAATGCTGCTGCGTGAGCCGCTGGCAGGCTATCTTGCGTCCTGCCACGACCTAGATTCGGGTGAGTATCGATTTCCACAGCGCGTCGGCATGACGCTTTTTTCTCACCGCCAGGCCGGCCTTACCTTGCGCGATGCCAAGGTGTCAGGAGTTGATTAAATGACAGATGAGTCGAGATTGAAGCCCCAAGATCGCGAAGAAGAGATGTCGGGTGAATGGCAGCATGACAACCAGCAGTGGTGGAATCAGTATATGGCCAGTGCAGACAATGAGATTGTCTTCGCACCCGGGTCTGCCGTTGAAAAAACTGAGGCGCCGGAATATATCGGGCCACTGCCAAAAATGTCTGATCTGCAGGCTGAGCTTAACGCTTCCTATGAGCTCGACCCGCTTGCGATCATGCGATTTAACCGCGATGGCTATGTGAAGCTGAAGCGAGTGCTCTCGCCCGGCGCACTTGCCCTGTTGCGCCAGGAGATGGACGCGACGCTGCGTGATGACCTTGGCGAGAACCCAAAGCTGGATTTTCGCAGCGGTGAGATGATGTGGCTGACGAATGAGATATTTCGGCGCTTCGTTCTTAGTCCGCGTATAGCAGAGATTGCTGCAGCGCTGATGGGTGTCGACCGCGTCAGGCTTTACCATGATAATGCGCTGGCCAAGGAGCCTGGTTGTGGCCGCACGCCCTGGCACTATGACGCAGAGCATTTCCCTATAGACAGCAAAAACATCTGTACTGCATGGATTCCGCTCCAGGCCATACCTCAAAATATGGGGCCGCTCGCGTTCGCTGTCGGAATGGAAACCTACCGACTGGTCGAATCGGTGGAGAGCAGCCGGTTTGACATGAGTTATGACCGCACTGTTAGCAATGTGTTTGCGGAGCGCGGCGTGGATGTCGATGACGGTCCGTTTGGCTTGGGTGAGATCAGCTTTCACCACTCGCAGTCCTTTCACACCGCCGGCCCCAATAACACCACGGAGTCTCGGATGGTTCTCGCAACGACCTATTTCGGAGACGGTGCCTGTGTCATTCCCGCTCCGACGATGATCTCGGGCGATTGGCGCAAGTTCATGCCCGGCGTCGACGCCGGCGAGCCAATACGCAGCCGCTACAATCCCGTCTGTTTCCCGCTTGAATGCTGAAACAGCGCAGTGTTTGAGTTCATAAGACGCAACTTTCGCTGGATCGCCGGCGGATTCATACTCACGTACTTTTCCAGCTTTGGACAAACGTACTTTATCTCCGCCTCTGTTTCGGAATGGCGGGCCATGTTTGGGCTGACGCATGGGGAGTTCGGGCGACTTTATATGTTTGCCACGCTGGCAAGCGCGCTTTGTATTCCATTTGTTGGGCGCCTTATAGACCTTGTGCAGGCCCATCTCATGGTAGCTCTGGTGGTGCCTATTCTGGCTGGGGCGACATTGCTTGCCGCTTATGCATCCTCACTGCCCATGCTCATTTTCGCCATTTTTCTCCTGCGGCTGTTCGGTCAGGGCATGATGACGAACATCGCGCTGACCGCGACGGGGCGATGGTTTGTTGCCGAGAGGGGCAGGGCTGTATCGCTTGTTGTGCTCGGCCACCAGGGCGGCGAAGCAACAATACCACTGGCATTTGCAGCGCTTACCATTGCCTATGGATACAGTCTCGGTTGGCTTGCAGCCGCCATCGCCTTAGTTGTCGTCGGTCTGCCGCTCGCTTATTGGTGCTACCGCACCCCAAGACCACTGCCGCAATCAGCTTCAGTTGAACTCACGGAGCAACCTCGCCTACCTCATAGGCAGCCCTCAACGAAGACGGCGACCTTGCCGGAAGTGCGCAGCTGGACGCGGGGGGAAGTTCTGAGAGACCCCATATTCTGGGCCCTTCTCGCAGGCGTGCTGGCACCAGCATTTATCGGCACCACAATCTTTTATCATCAGAATTATTTGACGGCCTTGCATAGCTGGCCGCCCCAGTTGTTCGCTATGTCATTGCTGTTAATGGCGCTGACCACGGTTTGCTGCGTTTTGATTACTGGCGCTGTGATCGACCGCCTTTGTGCAGCCTCGGTGTTGCCCTATTTCCTGCTGCCGCTTGCGGCTGCCTGTTTCGTATTAGCCTACAGCGGGCCGGAAATAACGTTATTCATCCTGATGGTGCTGCTCGGAATCAGTTACGGCATAGCGTCCACACTTTTTGGGGCGCTCTGGCCAGAGATTTATGGGCTTGCGAATCTCGGAGCTGTGCGCTCAATTACCGTCTCGGCTGCGGTTCTGGCAACGGCCATAGGGCCCGGCGTAACCGGCACTCTTATCGATCGTGGCATGAGTCTGCCGGCGCAAATGATTTTTCTTGGTTGCTACTGTTTGTTCGCCGCGGGCGCTATGGCGATAGCGTCGGTATTTTTACAGCGGCGCTCATATAATGCAGCGTCGAAGACGTGAATCTCACGCAGGGCAGTTATCGTTTGCCGCCATCATAATGTGGTCTAGCTAATACTCTTCAATTAATCGATAGGGTCGCGTTCAGCTATACTTACACGCTGAAAAGCCTACTTGTATCAATAGTCTCAGACCTAATTATTTAGTAAACCTTAAGGTGTTTTTTTAACTAGACGGTACTTAAAGATGAACAGTGCGCCAGCCTTGCTAGCTTAGGTCGTCTAGCTTGTGAAAACAGCAATGTGGGCCTCCATTACTGTTTTCACTGCACATTATTTGGGAGTCGAATAGCTCGATCATGAGCCATATTTCGATCCGGTGATCTAAGTTGCCGGTGGTGCTGCCATGGCGTTCTGGTTTTTTTGTTTGCTTGCGGGCTGGCAGAGTTACGTCCCCGCGACCACAGTGGTAAAGCCAATGCTATTTGTATTTGCGGTTTCTGTCGAAGGTGTAAGTCTTAAGGGCTGCAAGGCGGAGGTCGCTCGCTATGAATGGTCTTCTATCTAAGATGAGGCGCTTAGCAATACTGGATAGTATCCGCGATAACAGCTTCGCTCTTTTTTGATGCGCACTGTCCATAAAGTAAATATATTATTTTAATTTTTGAATTAAAGTGCTTTATATTATGAACAATAAAGAAGACTGCTTTAATGCCTCGTTTAGGATGCGCATTTTACCGAATAAAATTTGGTGTGAATAGCTCTGATATATCAGCGCGGTAGATATTTATTATAATATTATCTTTAAAAATAAATATGGCATAAAAAGCTGTTAATATAATAAAAAAAGTATAAATATAAAATATTAAAGAAAAAGTATTTTATTGGTTAACGTGTTTTGGCGCGATTTAGCTATAATAATTATAGCTAGTGGATGCAAAGGTCTTGCGGCCTTATTTTGGTTTAACAAACGCTAAAATATACCTTTTCAGACGCTCGATCTAATAATATGACAGTATTTTCTTGATTTTTAATAAAAAGCTGTTTAGTTAATAAAAATATTAGGATTATTTTTGTGCTTACCGTAAACGCTTTATAGGAAAGTAATATGAGCAGCAGCATAATAGCAGCAGCGCTTCCCCTGACTGAAGAGCGGCGAAATTTAGAAGTGGGTTCCGTCCGCAAACTCAAGGCGACTGAACTTCGGCAGTTCGCCGAGGTGCTGGCGCTGGCCTTCAATGATGACCCGCCTACTCGGTGGTTACTGCCAGACGATAATCGCCGTCAAGCATTGCTGGTCAAGAGTTTGCATCTTTGGGCTCGCCAGCTTTGGTTCCCGCTGGGCGAGTGTCTGACGACCGCGAATGTGGTTGGCGCCGCCGCATGGATACCTCCGGGTGGCTGGGAGATTAGCCCGCTGCGGCAGTGGCTGCTGCTTCCGAGGGTCGCCTTGGTATTTGGCCGCGCCACTTTCAGAGTGATTTCGGCAATGTCAGCGCTGGAAGCGAATCATCCCAAGGAGGCACATTTTTATCTGCCCTTTGCGGGGGTTATCCCCGGGTGGCAGGGCAAGGGGCTTGGCACGGCGCTGTTGGCACCGGTGCTCGAACGCTGCGATCGAGAGGGTATTGCGGCGTATTTGGAGGCATCATCCCCCACCAATCGGCGACTATATGAGCGCCACGGCTTTGTGGTTACTGAGGAATTTCGCTTTGGCGCTGACGCACCGCCGCTGTGGCGAATGTGGCGAGCGCCGCATTAGCACCCTAAAAACCGCTCAGATATTAGGCTGGCACCGTCAATTGGCAAGGCAAGAGCAAGAGCAGGATTTGCTTTCTAAGCTTAATCCATAAACAATTAATACCTGAATCATAATCTGTAGTCCCTATGAAAAATAACTATGCCTGCATTGGCTTATTTAATCCTAAATCTCCTGATAACGTTGGCGCAGTTATGCGCGCTGCCGGATGCTATGGTGTCAATTCGGTGTTTTATACCGGAACGCGTTACGACCACGCCAAGCCCTTTTATACCGACACCCAAAAAAGCTATGAAACATTGCCGCTTATTTGCGTTAAAGATTTAAAAGACACTATCCCCTTTGGCTGCGTGCCGGTGGCGGTTGAGCTAATAGAAGGGGCCAAGTCGCTGGCCACCTATAAGCATCCCGCCCGCGCCTTCTACATTTTTGGTCCTGAGGATGGCACCCTGAAAAAAGCGATTACCGATTTTTGCGATGATATTGTCTATATTCCCACAAAGGGCTGTATGAATTTGGCGGCCACTGTAAATGTTGTGCTCTATGACCGCCTCGCCAAGGGTGATGACTTCTCGCACCATCAGGACGCGTTGCGAAAGCAGCCCAAGTAAGTGCCCCAGACGGCGCCTGAAGGTGAGCAATTTTTTATATGATCGCTTTTAATACCGGCCGTCTTTTTACTGGTCATTGTTATTGGGCTGCCGCTAGGACTCAGCCGATAGCCTTTTTCTTGCTGGTGCTGAAGTAGCTACAAGTAGAGTTCACGTTTGTGAAAGTACTCTCTTGGTCGCTTAGGCAGCTATAAAGGACGCTTCTCATTTTCAATGTGGAATGAAAGGCTAACCTATGTTGGAAAACCTTAACTAGAAGCTACAGTGTAGCGACGTCTTCACCCATTAAATAAGCAACCAAAGGACTCTCTTCAGCGTTAGCGAATGCTGCCTCTAACCTTGCAGACTTTGCTGTCATAGCCTTGCCATAGTTATGGTGGGTGAAAATATATTTCTGCTTAGACACTATGCCTTCGACCACAGGCTTAGCAAGAAGCTCTGTAGGACTGACCGCCTCAAATATAGCGGCAGCTCAAGCCAATGCGTCAGAAGAATCTTTGGTTGCGCCATAAGAGTCAGCATAAGGCATGCACTGCATTCCAGCCACCTTTGCCATGTTCTTTTAACGCTGGTATTGCTGCTTCCGCGTCGAATATAACTCCCATTAGGTTAACCTCTATTACCCAGCGCCATGCGTCATGATCAGATTCTTCCTAATCACTTGGAGCATCGCCTAATTCGGCGTTATTCACGAGAATATGGACGTTGCCGAAGCGTTCTTTAGCTGAGCTAATAACTTCTTTCCACTGGTCAAAGTAAGTCATATCTAAATCACAAGTCAAAACGTTGATATTATTTTCAGAAGAACGTTGTATCACAGCCTGCAATTGCACTTTATCAATGTCGGTAATAACAACATTGATACCGTTGGCACCAACATCTTTGGTAAGCGCAAGACGTATGCCGCCAGCGCCACCTGAAATAGTTACTGTTTTATCTGTAAATTAAATAAACATAATAAGTTTATTTAAATAATTTATAATCGAGAGCTATAGTATAAATGCGTCATAATTAAGGTGTGGCTTATTATATAAATCACTTAGAATTCATGTAGTAAATACGGTTAACTAAGGTCCAGAATCAATATCATTAGCTAGTGCTCTGCGGCAATATTATCAATCATAATGACGACTGCAGCCAGTGCCTGCCTATTCCAATCATCTATTACCACAACATCTCGCACGGCATGATGCTGCAAACTTACATAGCCATGCACTAATGCCCAGATACGTAGCGCAATGCTTTGCTTTTCAGTCAAACTTGCACTGGCTGGTAAAAGTCTAGCGCCAATATTAACCAGATAACCGAATGCCTCTAACGCTGCCGCACGCGCTTCTTTGCCGGGCTCATAATCAAAGTCAACCTCGCCAAATATCAGCCTGTAAATGGCCTCATGAGACTTGGCAACCTCTAAATACAACCTCGCCCCCTCTATCGCAGCGGCCCTAGGATCATCAATTTTGACAGCGGTCAGCATTGCTTCGCCAACATATTGGTAGCCTTCAATATACAAGGCGTCCAGAATGCCTTGTTTTCCATGAAAGTGAGTGTATATACCGATTGTCGATACACCGGCCAGATTGGCAATCGCTCTAACGCTCATACCGGCTAAGCCTTTCTCTAGTAATAATGTCGTTGCTGCTTGCAGTATCTTGTCTTTATTTGTAGTCATTTTTAACTCTAAGTTGACAAATATAACAGTGTTATATTAATGTATAATATTGCTATGCGGCAACTAATTAAATTAACTCGATCTGTTGGAGAGCAAAATGATTGAAAAATTGAATGCCGACTACGTTATTGTAGGCAGCGGTGCCATAGGAATGGCTTTTGCTGATACAATATTGAGTGAATCTGACGCAACAATAATAATTATTGACCGCTATGCAAAACCGGGCGGCCACTGGAATGTCGCTTACCCCTTTATACAATTACACCAACCTTCGGCTTTTTACGGTGTTAGCTCTAAAGAACTTAGCAGCGGTCGAATTGAACAAGAGGGCTTGAATGCCGGCTTAGGTGAGCTATCTAGCGGCGCCGAAGTTAGCGCTTACTTCGACGATGTTATGCGTCATAAGTTTATTCCCTCGGACCGAGTTAAATACTTT
The DNA here is from genome assembly GCA_046712405.1 of Zhongshania sp. GTDB lineage: Bacteria > Pseudomonadota > Gammaproteobacteria > Pseudomonadales > Spongiibacteraceae > Spongiibacter. The sequence continues at coordinate 23,929 of JBKEFB010000021.1, forward strand.
CCCATGTGTGACTATCAAGGCGACGGCAAGTTTGTCTCCAAAGTCAGCGGCAAGCAATATCATGCAACTGCCAACAGTAAAACTGTCGATGCTACTTACCTTAAAACTACAGTTCCAAAAACGCATACGCCTAACTTTGAAATTGGTGATGGCGTGCGTTTTATTCCGCTTAATGATCTACCAGAAGTGACTTCAGCGCCCGATGGCTATGTTGTTGTTGGTGCCGGTAAAACGGGTATAGATGCCTGCCTATGGCTGCTAGAGCAACATGTAGAGCCAAGCGTGATTACTTGGATAGTGTCGCGTGAAGCCTGGCTGTTAGATCGTCAAAACGCTCAAATGACTGAAGAGTTTTTCTTTGACACCATTGGCACCCAAGCCCGGATGGTTGAAAGTATCGCCCAATCTGAGTCGCCCGATGACATGTTTAATCGGCTAGAACAATGCGGCTACTTTTTACGTATTGATGAGGCGACTACGCCAGAAATGTTTCATGCAGCCACAGTCTCTAAACTTGAAATTGAACAGTTACGCCGAATTGAAAACGTTGTCCGCTTAGGTCATCTCACTTCAATTAGCACAACTGAAATGAAATTTGAAAAAGGCGTATTACCCACCATCGCTAACACGCTATATATTGACTGCTCGGCGTCAGCGATAGTTGATCGAGGCGGTAAGCCAGTATTCGGTGGCAACTTGATCACACCGCAGCTTGTGCGCCCTTACCAGCCAGTTTTTAGTGCGTCGCTGATTGCCCATGTAGAGCTTAACTACCAATCTGAAGAAGATAAGAACCGTCTCTGTGGTTTAGTTCCACTACCCAATTCCGATGTAGATTTTATTCATTTTACCGCAGCAGCATTGATGAATCAGTACCAATGGTCACAAGATCGTAAGCTGCAAGAATGGATATCGGACAACCGTTTAGATGGCGCTACCACACTATTAAAATCGATTGCCAAAGACGATATCGAAAAATGGGCTGTTGTTGATCGTATCAAAAAAAACACGCCACTGGCGGCAGTTAAACTACTAGAGTTTCAGGCTGCCCTTAGAAAATAGAGGACACAGATATGTTTAAAGAATTTCAAGTTAACAAGGCTAACCCAAATGAATATCGAATAGTTGAAGCTGAAGCCAAAGCTTTAGGCTATGGTGAGGTTCGACTCGAAATCGATCAGTTTGCCTTTACTGCTAACAATCTCACTTATGCGGCCGCTGGCGACTCTTTAGGTTATTGGCAGTTTTTCCCGGCCTTAGATAACAGCGATAACCGTTGGGGAATAATTCCAGTGTGGGCTTTTGCAGATGTCGTTGAATCTAATAATGATGCGGTCCCGGTTGGCGATCGCCTGTACGGTTATTTTCCCCCGGCTACATCTTTAGTTATAGAGCCATCACATATTAGCGACAATTCACTGGTCGACAATATCGAACATCGCCAAAAGCTTCCTCCATTGTATAACCGTTACAACAGGGTGCTAGCGGACAGTAATTATGACCGAAGCACCGATGCTACTCGAATACTATTAGCACCGCTGCATATGACTTCGTTTTGTATCTGGGATCAGCTAAAGACCAATAATTATTACAATGCCGAGCAAGTTATTATTGTTAGTGCTTCATCTAAAACTAGCCTTGGTTTAGCTTACGGATTGTCTATCGACGACAATGCGCCACCCGTTGTCGCTTTAACCTCTAGTCGTAATGTCGATTTTGTCTCTGGGCTAGGGCTTTATCAAGAAACTGTATCGTATGACTCATTGGCTGAAACTCTGCAAAAAAAGCCTTCAGTCGTTATTGATATGGCAGGCAGTGCGAAAGTGAAAGCCGACATTAAAAACAAATTTGGTAATTACTTAAATTACTACATAAGCGTAGGAATAACCCACTGGGAAGACTTGGATGGCGGCGCGTTTGCCAAAGTAACTAACCCTGAAAAACACGAGATGTTTTTCGCACCGAGTTATATTTTGGAGCGAATGAAAGAGTGGGGACCATCAGAGTTTGATAAGCGCTCTAGCGGATTTGTTATTGGGGCTGCAATGGCAACATTCGGCTGGATGAACATAGATCAGCGCAACGGACTAGATGGCCTCACTGAGTTATATCCAGCGGCCTGCAAAGGAACAGTACCGCCTTCATCTGGTGTAGTGATAAAAATGTAAGCTTGTATAACAACTAGAAAGAAAGACGAAAAAAATGTCTTTCTTTCTAAACTCCAATCTTTTTACAGTAAGTAATAATCTGCACTGTAATTATTTGCCCGCTTAGGGCCTATATACTTTTTTCCCAACCTTAAGAAATATTGATAAAAATAATCCCTTGGCTAAAAAACACAATATGATTTTGCATGAAATAAAATAATAACCTAAGTTGTTAGCCAATAAGTTGTCCAAACAATAGCGCAGAGCTGATCGAACGTGTTGCTACCTACCGCACTTCAATAAGGTCAACTACCTGAAAATAGTTAGCCGCGTACTTTTCTTGCCCCTATTACTGTTGGGAGTTGTGAATGTCACACGAAGGTTGTCTTCTACAGGCAACGCTGGTTTTGTTATTAGCCGCAGTATTTGTGGTGCCACTCGCCAAACATCTGCAGCGTGTTGGGGTACTGGGCTATTTAATTGCGGGTGTTGTCATTGACCCTGCGGCATTGTAGTTAATACACAACCCTGAAAATGGGGCGCCCTTTTCTGAATTTGGTGTGGTTCTGCTGCTGTTTACCATCGGTCTGGAATTGTCGCCGCGTCGCCTGTGGCTAATGCGCAAGCCGGTATTTGAGATCGGCTTGGCGCTGTCTTCCACTGTGTTTGGTCTGCAAACCCTGGCCGACCTCAAGCAACTTAGTAGTCCTCATGGTCGTTTGGCCTTCGCTATTTTGCTATTCCCTTGATTGCCTTGGTGCCCTTATTGAGCGGTGGCATGGGCGGGGATGATGTGGCAACGCCATCGGTATTGGTATTTTGGCGACTATCACCGCCGTCATTGTCGGCGGGCGTTATCTACTGCGCCCAGTCTTCCGCATGGTTGCGAAAACGGGGCTGCAAGACGTGTTGACCGCCACCGCCACCGCGTTCTTAGTGGTGGTGGGTGCGGCATTGGTGACGGATGCGGTGGGCGTGTCGATGTGATTGAAGAGAAAGGGAGTTTAAGTTCCCAGTGATTTTGCCCTGAAAAAGGCCAAAGCCTGTGGCGATGATCGCCAAATACTTTGGCGCCGTTGGTGTTAGGCTGGGCGCTAATGTCAAAGTTGGCCTCGCGAGTGAGGCTTAGGTTTTATTAAATAAGGTTTGTGTTCTGGTGATTGTAGACCCCTTTTTTTACTTTTGTGCCGTGCCAGCAATACTGATTTTCGGTATGGCGAAAGGGGGGTTTGGTGGCGGTATTGCAGTGGTGTCGGTGCCGCTGATGAGCTTGGCTATTTCGCCGATACAGGCAGCGGCAATACTGCTGCCGATACTCTTGGTGATGGACGTGGTAGCGCTGTGGAGTTTTCGCGGCCAGTGGGACAAAGCCAATATAAAAATATTATTGCCGGGTGCGGTGATCGGCATTGTGCTTGGCAGTCTGGGATTTCATTATTTATCTGAAGATATGATCCGTATTTTAATCGGCCTAATTGCAGTTATTTTTTGTTTGAATTACTGGCTTACAAAGCCGTCGGTGATAGCCCGGGGGCCCAGTGTTATTCGCGGTGGGTTTTGGGGTGCAGTCGCCGGTTTCACCAGTTTTGGTATTCATGCCGGTGGGCCGCCTGTGAATATGTATTTACTGCCACAGCGCATGGAAAAGTCTTTACTGATGGGCACCATGGCGATATTTTTTGCCGTGGTAAATGTTATTAAGCTGGTGCCCTACAGCTTGCAGGGCAGCTTTGATCACACCAATGTAGTTACCGCGGCGGTATTAATGCCCTTGGCGCCAGTGGGAGTGCGTCTGGGGTTTTACTTATTGCATAAGGTGAGTGAACAGACTATTTACCGCATCTGCTATTTCTTTTTGTTTGTGGTGGGCGTTAAGCTGTTATTCGACGGCTGCGTGGGCGCTTTCGTATAGCGCGAAGGCCAGCTGTTACTCGCTGGGAATAGCGTAAGAACCCACTGCGTGAGCAACCATACGATCATCGCCCTCCCACCTTGATGAGTTTGCATTCACCGATAATGTCTTCGCCGGCACTGGGTTTGCGTGAAAAATTAATATTCGGATTGGTGGTTACCGCTAGCGCGACAATGCCTATCTCGCCGAGAATAGCCGCATAGAGGCCAGCGTCCGCGGTGGTCATTAATGCCGGTCCAGACACCGTACCACCCGGACGCAATGATTGAATGTCAACGTGGTAGCGCACCGTGGCCGATTGCGGGCCAATCGCCTCTACCAGACAGGGGCTTTGTGGAAATTCTTGGGATAGGAAGTCACTAATTGCGGTTAGTTTAGTCATTAATAATTCTCGCTGCTGTTGTGGTTAGTGTATTGCATAAATGGGGGGGGCAATGCGAGAGTCCCTAAATTTGATTCCGCCGTGGGCTTAATCGACCGCGCTTATCTTCTATAAACACTGGGGTGTTGACCGGCTGGGCTGCTCGTCGAGGCTTAAAACTGGGTTTGCTGAAGGGGTTTTCTGCTTATATATTTTGTTTGCGCTCTGCTGCCTTCCCAACCCTCCGCTATACTCACGATAAGAACATCTAAAGAATTGAGAATTTATGGCAAGTCGTAGAAAACCTATCGCCTGGAGTATCGCCGGCTCGGATTCAGGCGGTGGCGCAGGTATTCAGGCCGATCTGGCAACCTTTCATGATTTTGGTGTGCATGGCTGCACTATTATTACCGCAATTACTGCGCAAAACAGTTTTGCCGTTGGTCATGTGTCTATCACGCCACGGCGTACCCTTGCGGCGCAAATTAACGCCCTAGATAGTGACCTCCAGGCCGATGTTATTAAGCTCGGGATGATGGCCTCGGAAGAGGTCGTGGTGATGATTAGCAAGTATCTAGAGACCTTTCCGGGCTTTGTAGTGTGCGATCCGGTGATGGCGTTTAGCACTGACGGTGAGCTAATGCCCGACGGTATTTGCAATATGTTGATAGAAAAAATACTGCCTCGCGCCGATTTGCTCACCCCGAATCTGCATGAGGCAGAGACCCTTTTGAATCGATCTATTGGCAGCCTCGACGACGTGGAGCGGGCGGCGGCCGATATTGTCGCGTTGGGCGCGCGCTCAGTCTTGCTCACCGGCGGTCATTCAAGTGCGCGCAACAATGAACGTCACGATTATTGGACCGATGGCGAGCAGGGGTTTTGGCTTAGTGGCCCAAATATTGACACCCTCAATACGCGTGGCACCGGCTGTACTTTGTCGTCGGCGATTGCGGCGGCAGTCGCTCGCGGTTACGCCCTGCGCGACGCCATGGTGATCGCGAAAGCCTATGTGAGCCAAGGCTTGAGGATGTCGGTGCAGCTTGGTGGCGGCCCCGGCTCGGTTGGTCATGTTGGTTGGCCACAACAGCTGGCTGATCTGCCTAGCTTGAGCCGTTACTTGCCGGATCACGGCTGCCGTCTCACCTTTGCGTCCTGTGATGGCGGCTTAGGTTTATATCCAATAGTGGACAGTGCCGCGTGGATCTCGCGGTTGTTGGCCTGTGGGGTGCAGACCATTCAGTTGCGAGTGAAACATTTAAGCGACGAAGCGCTGCAGCAAGAGGTGCGCGAAGCGGTCGCTCTGGGTAGGCAGTTTAATGCCCGAGTTTTGATTAATGACCACTGGCAGCTGGCTATTAGCGAAGGGGCTTACGGCGTTCACCTGGGGCAGGCAGATTTAGATATTGCTGATATTGCGGCGATAGCTAATGCTGGTCTGCGTCTGGGTATCACTACTCATACTTATAATGAAGTTGCGCGGGCTCACGGATTACGGCCCAGCTATATTGCGATTGGGCCAATATATGCTCCTGCCAATAAAAACCTACCCTGGACACCCCAAGGTGTGCCGCAGTTGCGTCGTTGGGTGACGATGTTGTCGGCAGATTATCCCTTAATTGCGATTGGCGGCATTGATTTTAAGCGCGCTAAAGATGTACTGGCGACGGGGGTGGGGAGTGTGGCGCTGGTCAGTGCGATTACCCAAGCCGACAACCCCGAAGCGGTGGTGGCGGAGTTGATGGCGATGCACGAGACGGCGGCGTAAAAAAGGCTTTCGGTATGGTATTTGGCCGGGTATTAAGGCCCAAGAGGTCGCCGCAGTGGCGATTGCCGGCGGTTAGCGCCATGTGGTTGTGCTAAAAATGAGTTTTTAGAGCATGTTGTTTTGCAGGAGCGCGATAATATTTTGGTTCTGAGACCGCGTTATTAATATTGCTAGCAACGATTGTTGGTCCAATAGTCGCCTCGCGGCCGCGGTGCTGATAAAATATGCCACCGGATTTGCTCCTGGAGATACCTGTGGCAGTTAGTTTTATAGAAGCATCTAAACTTCCCACCCCATGGGGGGTGTTTGATATTCATGGTTTTGAAGACACCGAAAACGGTAAAGAGCACGTTGTTCTTACCCTTGGCGACGTCGGCAACGGTGAGCCTGTGCTGGCGCGGGTGCATTCAGAGTGCCTGACGGGCGATGCTTTATTCAGTATGCGCTGCGATTGCGGCTCACAATTGCGGGCCGCGCTAGAAAAAATTGCAGAGCAAGGTACCGGCGCGCTCTTTTATTTGCGACAAGAAGGCCGTGGTATTGGCCTGCTAAATAAAATTCGCGCGTATAAACTCCAAGATGCCGGGGCGGACACCGTCGAAGCGAACGAGCAGTTGGGCTTTGGTGCAGACATGCGCGACTACAGCTTGTTGGTGGTAATGTGCGAACACCTGCGCATCAGTAAAGTACGATTAATGACCAATAACCCACGCAAGGTGAGTGCGCTTACCGATCAAGGCGTAGAGGTGGTTGAACGCATTCCCCTGCAGACCGGACAAAACCCCCACAATGCAAAATACCTGGCAACCAAGTCGGGCAAGCTCGGACATCTGTTTTAGGCTCACGATACTTAATTTAATAAAGCGGAGTTGCTATACGCTTTATTAAATTGCAGTTGTTTAAGATGAGGTTATTAACAGCGGTCGCTGAAGCTAGTCGCCGGCTCTTTTTACAGGTCGCTAAGCGCCGCCGTAAACCCTTCGCACCCTAATACCCGGGTCGCCAGTTTAGTGTTGCGCAGCGGCCGCTAGCTTGGCTTGAAGTTCAGGGATGGCCGCAGCGCGGCGGTGAATACTGTCGATGATGCCTTTGCTGTCTAAGCCGATGTCACTCAGTAACTGCGTATGTTTGCCGTGGTCAATAAATTGATCTGGCAGACCTAATTGCAGAACCGGTAACCAGCGGCCTTGCTGGTTTAGGTATTCGCACACGGCGCTACCGGCGCCACCGGCAATAACATTTTCTTCTAGGGTGACCAGCAGGGTGTGATCGTCCGCTAGGGCGTCTATTAGTTCAGTGTCCAAGGGTTTTACAAAGCGCATATCGGCTACTGTGGCATCTATTTTGTCTGCGGCACTAAGGGCCGCGCTCAATAAGGTGCCAAAGCTTAGAATGGCGATTTTTGTGCCTTCGCGAACAATGCGACCTTTGCCTATTTCCAGCGGCGTCATTGCCTCTTGAATGTCTACCCCTGGACCGGTGCCGCGCGGGTAGCGAACAGCGGCTGGCCCGGGGTAGTGATAAGCGGTGTGAAGCATTTGCCGTGTTTCGTTTTCATCGGCGGGTGCCATTACAATCATATTCGGGACGCAGCGTAGAAAGCTAAGGTCAAAGGCGCCGGCATGGGTTGGGCCGTCTTCGCCTACTAGCCCAGCGCGATCAATACCAAAGGTGACATCCAAGTTTTGCAGTGCAATATCGTGGATTAACTGGTCGTAGGCGCGCTGTAAGAAGGTCGAATAAATGGCGATAACGGGCTTTAGGCCGTCGCAGGCCATGCCCGCTGCAAACGTTAGGGCGTGTTGCTCGGCAATGGCGACATCGTAGAAACGATCGGCAAATCGTTCAGAATATTCGAGCATGCCAGAGCCTTCGCACATAGCGGGGGTAATAGCGACTAACTCTGGGCTTAATTCGGCCTGATCACAAAGCCAGCGGCCAAAAATGTCTTGGTATTTAGGTAGCTTGGCTTTAGTTGCGGGAACCTGGCCGTTTTTAGATTTGGGCTCAATTTTAGAGATGGCGTGAAAACCCACTGGGTCCTCTTCTGCTGGCGTGAAGCCTTTGCCCTTGCGGGTCATGATGTGCAGCATTTGCGGGCCGGGAAGCTCGCGCAAGTTACGCAGTGTGGGCACCAAAACATTGAGGTCGTGGCCGTCTATGGGGCCAATATAATTAAAGCCCAGTTCTTCAAACAGGGTTGCCGGTGACACCATGCCTTTCATATATTCTTCGAGTCTAGCGGCCATGTCGGTGGCTGAACGCGGGAATTTTGAGAGCACGGATTTACCGCTGCTGCGTATTTGGTTATAGGTTTTAGACGCCCACATTTTGGAGAAGTAAGTGTTCAGGCCGCCGGTATTTTTGGAAATCGACATTTGATTGTCATTGAGTACTACCAGCATATTGGCGCCGGTGTGACTGGCATGGGTGATGGCTTCAAAGGCCATGCCCGCTGTCATCGCACCGTCGCCAATCACTGCCACGGTATGACGGTCGAGTTCTTGCTGGCGGGAGGCAATCGCCATGCCTAATGCGGCGCTGATACTGGTGCTAGAGTGTCCCACACCGAAGGTGTCATAAGGGCTTTCTTCGCGTTTAGGAAAACCGGCAAGCCCGCCGGCTTTGCGCATGTCGCCCATACGATCGCGACGGCCGGTCAATATTTTGTGGGGGTAACACTGATGACCAACATCCCATACCAAACGGTCTTCCGGGGTGTTGTAAGTATAGTGCAGGGCAATGGTGAGCTCTACAACGCCGAGCCCTGCACCAAAGTGGCCGCCGGTTTGTCCCACGGTGTATAGCAGGTATTCCCTTAGTTGCAGGGCCAGCGCGCCTAATTCGTTTTCGTCTAGGAGTCGCAGATCGGCCGCGGAGTCGATCGTGTCCAGCAGTGGTGTGGCTGGCCTTGTAATGGGAATTTCCTGAAACATCTAACGTTAACTCAGAACCTACGGAAGGGAGCAAGATTGTAAACGAATTTGTACTATTTTGCCTGTCGGTATATAGCATTATGGCTATTTCAGCATGCGCGTATCGAACCATCGAAAAAACTTCAAACAGTCGCGCCGCGTCTACACCCTAATATCGGCGGTCAATAATGTATTGCGACAGTGCGCGCAGTGGCTCGGCTCGATCGTCAAAGTCACTGAGGGCCGACAATGCGCGCTTATGTAGTTCCGCGGCCAGCGCTTTAGCGTCAGCGAGACCCAAGAGTGCAGGGAAGGTGGGTTTGTTTAGTGCTTGGTCGGCGCCTTGGGTTTTGCCCAGCGTTTCGGTGTTGCTCTCAATATCGATAATATCGTCTTGGACCTGAAACGACAGCCCTATGGCCTTGCCGTATTCATCCAGCTTGGTGATCTGGTCTGGGCGAGCTTGGCACCAGCTAGCGGTCATGCTCAGGGCGACTCGGATTAGCGCGCCGGTTTTAAGCTGATGCATAGTTTGTAGTGCGCTTAGGTCGAGTTGTTGATTTATTGCCGCGAGATCAATGGCTTGACCTCCGACCATGCCGCGCGGACCTGCAGCGGCGCTAAGCTGACGGATTAATGTGAGCTTGATACTGTCTTGCTCACCCGGCAAATTAGCAATTATTTCAAAGGCGCGTGCCTGCAGGGCATCGCCGACCAGAATGGCGGTCGCTTCGTCGTAGGCGATATGGCAGGTGGGCTTGCCTCGGCGCAGATTGTCGTTGTCCATGGCGGGTAAATCGTCGTGAACCAGAGAGTAGGCGT
>JBKEFB010000022.1:0-33122 GCA_046712405.1 Zhongshania sp.
TTTTAATGAGGGGTAAAAGCTGGCGGACACGATTGGCGCATAGGGCACCTCACGACCACTCAAATCCTGCCTTGGAATGTCGTTGCTGCATTGGGCCGGATTGTTGGCGGCACTTTGCTCAGCCGTGTTAGGTGCGCAGGGGTAGTTCTGGTAGGCGGTGTCAGAGACGCCGATACTGCCGGCAATGGTCAGCGCCTGCCAGGCGGGTAGCCATTGAAAATCTAATTCAAAGCCTTTGCCGATGGCTTCAGCGGCATTCAGTGTGGTTAATTGTACGCCGTTAAATGCTTGCACTTGCAAATTGTCGTAAGCCACATGATAGGCGGTTAAATTGAGTTGCAGTGTTTTGTCGAGCAAGAGGCCTTTAATGCCAATTTCTTTGGACAAAGCTTGTTCTTTGGCATAAGTGGTGTCGATGGGGGAAATGAGTGGTCCGCTGACGCCGCCCCCCTTGCTGCCTTTGCTTGCTAAAGCAAATACTCGGAAGTCCTCGAAGATCTCCCATGAAAGGGCGAGCTTGGGCGAGATGTCGCTCTCGCTCGCGGCGTAGGTCTCGTAAAAATCCTCCTGACCTCCGAACTGCTTCGCGACGACCGCACTGTCAGACTGCGATCCCGTGAAGCCGTCTTTTTGCTCCCCACCGTAGCGGGCACCGAGGGTCAAATCGACTCGCTCACTAAAATACCAAGTGAATTGGCTGAAAATTGATTGAGAATCATTTTTTAGTGACGCGATATTCCTTGTGGTCGCAAAATTTTTAGTCAGATCGCGTGCGGCTGCCCGGTCGGCAGCAATTAAAGCATTAGCGGCAAGTATTTCGCTGCCCTGGGGCAGGCCACCTTGCCCGGCTTGTAAGACGTCTTGCAGGCCGTCGTAGTAGATGACATTAAAGTGTGTAGCGGCCGCCTCAGATTGAAAGCCAAATAGTCCCACGGTAAAGTTCAGGCCAGTGCCTAAGCCAAACGGCGCATCGAGGTCGCCACTAAAGCGCAGCTCGATCGATTTTTGGTCGTAGCCCTCAGGGCCATCGGTGCCCAGAGTAGAAAATGCGATCGGCGAGAAATCAGTGTCTAATAGAAACGGTGAACGTATTTCGGCAATGTTGGCGATCACCGCCATGTTTAAAGTGTGAAGTGCACCGATTTCTTGCCAGCCTGTTTGAAAATTTAATGTAAGTGCTTTTGAATGGCGTTCAGTAAACGAATCGGTATCTGTCGACTCGTTGCCGTCGTAAACGTCGGTTTCAAAGCGCGGGTCATGGGTCTTGTATTCGTTTTCTGCGCGCTCTGTTGCGGCTTGGTATTGAATACCGAAACCGCGGGCTAGGGCGTCGGTTTGAAAGTACTCCATACCCAGTGTAGTGCTGTCGGTGATTTCCCAGGCCAGTTTTATTCGGAACGATTGATCTTCTTGGGTATTATCTTGGTCTCGCGTCGTGTTGTAGACCCCGGAGTCGCGATCGCGCGTGCGAAATGCTAGGCGCGCGCCAATTTTGTCGCTGAGTACCGGGAAGGAAATTCCGCCTTCCAACCGCCGGTCGTTTAATGAACCGGTGCCCGCGTTAATATAACCGTGAACCTCGTTATCTGCTGCCTTCGTGGTGAAGTTCATAACGCCGGAGACGGTATTCTTACCAAATAGCGTCCCTTGTGGCCCGCGCAAAATTTCTAGACGCTCCATATCGAAGGCGCCGTCGTTAGTGAACGTAACACGACCATAGTAAACATCGTTTATGACCACGCCGACCGAGGGTTCAATATTTCGCGCTAGCGGTGGGGTGCCAAAACCGCGAATACTGAGTATTGGATTGGAGTTGCTGGAGTTAAATTTAACGTTGGGGGTGTACTGAACCATGTCTTGGGCGTCGATTAGTGCGGCTTCGGTGGCCATGTCGCCACCAATAACTGAGACCGAGGCTGGCACGTCAATGAGGCCTTGCTCGCGTTTTTGCGCCGTCACAATGACTTCTTCTATCACGCGGCTGTTTTCATTAGCCGCCGCAGCAAGCGGAAGCAGAGCAAATAAAAGTGTTGAATAGCAGAATTTATTATTTTTCATTAAATACCCCGGCCTGCTGGCGGTGGATTTTAAGCAATCAATTTTTATTGGCATTAGCCGTGCTAATACATGGATTTAATTTGGCATTATATGTGACAATAGTCAAGCGCTATTTGCCTTGGCGGGTGCTTTCCGTTGTTTGTCCAAAGGTGCTTTAAGCAGGCCGTGGAGCATATTGGTGATGATGTGAATACTATTAGTAATACCAAGGCCTTGGTGGTCTCGAAGCCGATGCCACATGTCAAAAGAGCTAATGGTGTTAATAGCCTCTCTTTGTTCAGTTGTCATCTTTTTCAGTTCAGCTAGCCAGTTACCAAGATCTTTACGCAATCCACGTTGATTGCGGGCATGGTTTTTTTTCACAATATTTAAGCGCCAGCGCTGGACGAGCGTTGACAGAATAACATTGTAGTTTTGTTCGTAGACGTAGATGTGATTTTCAACGGCGCGTTGAATACGCTGTTCAATTGTGCCGCTGCGATCACCATCGTGGGCTATCACTTCGTAATTGTCGCGAATACTAAGGCTGACAGCTTCGGGGAGTTCACTCATGTCGTCGAAATGGCTAAAAACGTTCTTATGCCCACCTCCGCGCGATTGGCAATCTGTTGAACCGTCGCAATCAGTACGCCCGCGTTTATCAGCGCGCGGGCGGCGTTAATAAGTGCAGTGCGACTACGCTCAGTTCGCTGGTGACGTCCGTCCCTTTCTGGTGTCGTAATATGCTTAGACATACTCTTTTTGCTTTTCGGCTCTGGCTTGAACTGCTTAAGACCTCTTGTAATGGCGATACAGCCATAGGTTATCAATTGCGGCTGTTAGCGCTATTAATACTAGCGCTAGAAGTAGGCGTAGATCACTTAGGTAGAGCGTTGTCTCAATAGGGTAGGCAATGGTTTTTTCCAGTGCAGCTGTTTTAAAATTGTGCTTACCTTTAAACGCGGGGTTGCTAACAATCTCCATCAATGTCCGTCTGCTGGGGTATCGAAATAAAACGCTTTGTGTCCAGTTTTCGGCGTCCTGTATGCCAATAACGTCGATTGCCGGATAAACGACTTCGCCCATGAGTACTGGATGGGAGGCCCGCGCCAGCAGAGCTGGAATCATATATTTCATATAGCGCGCCATAAGCTTGTCGGCTGTTTCGCCTGGTGCTGCGCCATCGACCTGTGGCGGATTGTCGTTGTAGTCGATGTTGTTGACCATCAGGAATTGTCGCCCAGTATCTTGCCGTGCAAATTTTTCGATAAAGGCGATTGTCTCCGGGTTGCCACCGTTCGCAAGCATGGTTGTGACAAATTTGTCGACCTCTTGCTCGCTGAGCGGTCCGCGGAAATCGGTGTACCAGAATATAAACGCGGCATATAAGGCGATGGCGGCGAGCCAAAGTTTTGATCTGGCAGTCATGACAAATACCCCTGAACACGTGGAACTTTGCTATAGTCTAAAACAATATGACATTATTAGTGACAATACAATAATGTTTCGATATTGTTGCTTTTACCTGTCAGCGATTGGCCAATGTGCTTGTTGTTTTTATAAACGGGTTCTGATCGGTGGTGGTGGCGCCGAGAGGCTAAAATAATAGCAAGGAAATTTTGATGTCTTCAGATAAGTCTTTACGTTTGATTGGCGGAACCGCGTCCCCCTATACAATGAAAATGATTTCATTGATGCGATACCGACATATTCGCTATGCGGTTAGCTGGGGTATGCCAGACGTGATTCTCGATAAAATGGAGGTCGAACGTCCCAAACTTGCTTTTATGCCCACCTTTTTATTTGACGATGATGATGGCCGCCCGGTTGCGACCTGCGACTCCAGCCCTATCATTCGCCGCCTCGAGACTATGTATGACGGGCGCTCAGTTTTGCCTTCCGATCCAGCCTCAGCCTTTATCGATTACCTTATTGAAGACTTCGCCGATGAGTGGGTCACCAAGTATATGTTTCACTACCGTTGGTATCCCCAAGAAGACGCTGATAATGCAGGAACACTGCTACCTCTAACAATGAATATGAAGTTGAGCGACGAGCAAGCCTTGGAGTTTAAAACACTGTTTCAGGCGCGGCAGATATCCCGCTTAAGTTATGTGGGTTCCAGTGATGGTACCGCTCCAGTGATAGAAGCCAGTTATCGTCGCTTCTTAGTGGCGATGCAAAAGCATCTCACCCAACAGCCTTATATGTTAGGTGATCGTCCTGGCGCAGGAGATTTTGCACTCTATGGGCAGTTAAGTCAGCTGGTGGGTTTTGATCCCAGCTCGCGCCGGATAGCGCATGAGGTCTCACCGCGCACGGTTGCCTGGGTCGATATGCTGACAGATTTATCTGGCGTAGAGCCGAGAGAAAGTGATTGGACGCCGCTGGAAGATCAGCCTGAAACCTTGCGTGGCTTGCTGGCCGAGCTGGGTAGGGTTTATGTGCCTGCGCTGCTGGCAAACGCACAAGCAGTGCAAGCCGGTGAGAAGATGTGGTCTACGCAGATCGACGGCCAACATTGGGAGCAGCGTTCTTTCCCTTATCAGGCCAAATGCCTTGTTTGGATTAATGAGGCCCATCAGGCACTCAGTGATCAAGACCGAGTAAGGGTTGACGTCGTGCTTGATGGTAGCGGGTGCGAGAAGCTATTTAATAAGGCTTATTGTAAGTAGGCGTCGACCCAGCATAAGAAAGAGGCAGGTAGTGCGTATGACTAGAACAGAGACCATTACAGCAAACCTAGTTCAGGAGCAGAAGCGTCACGCCGAGCGTAAAACCTTGGGGCCCAAGTAGAAAGATCACTATCGGCTGTGGTAATCGGAGGCTTCTCCTTTTTCCTACAAAGTTGCGGCTTTTCTGAACTATAAGGCCATTCCCTATAAAAAGATGGAGGCTAATATGACGGAAATGGAGTGGCTCAACAATGTTGCGGGGCAGTCCATCGTTCCTGTAATGCTAAGCCCTGACGATCAGCTTATGCAGGATTCCACACCAATGATGACGTTTTTGGAGTCTGAACATCCAACAATAAAAACAGTACCTAAAAAATTCAAAGACATTTTAAGCAGAAATATTTGGTGTTAACGCAGTTTTTAGTACGCACCAATACCGAGTGTGGTTATTTGAGCAGTTGCAAATGAATTATGACGCGCTTGCAGATATCGAGAAAACTCTGCTAGGTGAAGCTCTGGCTGAAGCTCAGGTGATGCCGGCGTTAATGGAGAATGGTATTTTTCATAATGGTTTGTTTGATGCCTTTACACCGCCTTTTATTAAAGATGGCATTCCAGACGCGCGGGTCAACCATATCAGGGAGAAGGCCGCTAGCAGTCGGGCTGGCGGTAGTTAAATTAAGCAAAATTTTGTTTATGTTAAGTCGGTTCATGTTGATTTGATAATTTAAAACACTTGATAGCCGCAGACCATAAATCGATGAATACGGCTCGACTTAGATTCTTTGGAGTTATTGTTTTTAGCAAGAAAATGTCAGAATTTCGCAAAATTATGACGAATCTTAGGGCGCAATACCTAAGTTAAAACCACTTCCGAACCAGAGGTTAACGAATGAGCGAGTCAGCAGCGATATTTGATTTAACACCTACCGAAGAATAGATCATGACCAACGAGGTCTTGCGTCGTTTCGCCGCCGAGGAAATGGCGGCTAAGGCGCGGTCACTACCTGATGGTTTTCTTGATAAAACGGTAAAGCTTGGGCTGAAATTTATGTCGATTCCAGAGGCGCAGGGTGACGTAGGTGCTGGCCGTCATCCGCTCTCCAGTGTGCTGACAATCGCACCTCTTGCGCAGGGTGATATATCGATGGCTGACAGTGGACAGCCAAACATCGTTGCTAGAAAAATTTACCTGAGACGACAAGATCATTGATACTTATGAATAAACCCAGCTATTAATTGCTGCTCGCCAGCTCTTAAGTAAGGTTTCTAGCGAACTAAAATAACCTTGTATCTCGTTGCTATTTCATCAGCGGATGCTTTTTACTTGTAAACATGAGGCTTGTTAATCGATTTTTAAACTAATTGTCTTTGATTAAATAGGTTGGCCAATGAAAAAAATACTAATAACTATTTTGATAGTGCTCCCAGCATTGGCTGGGACCGCGTGGTTTAATCGAATCGACCTGATGCTGGCTATGGTTCAGTTTCAGGCGTCTGGGGACTATGAGATTGAAGAAAACAGGCCCATTCACTGGCAGCAAGGGCCTGCACAGGCAGTAGTCTCGCCCCAGGATCGCTCGCCGAATGTTATTGTCATTCTAGCCGACGATTTAGGTATAAACGATATATCGAGCTTTGGCGGCGGTGTTGCTAACGGCCAATTGAAAACCCCTAATATTGATGAGCTGGCGGCCAGTGGTGCTAGTTTTACTCAGGCCTATTCGGGTGCAGCAAGCTGTGCGCCATCGCGGGCCATGTTGTTAACGGGTCGCTACCCAACGCGCACCGGTTTTGAGTTTACGCCGGCACCCGGTGGTATGGGGGTTATGGTGAAAATGATTTCTTCATCCTTGGATAATGGACTGCCGCCTATTCGATACAACGAAAACGCTGCAGAGAACCTGCCGTCTTATTACGAGCAGGCCTTACCTGCATCAGAAATCACGCTGGCGGAAATATTGCGCGATCGTGGTTATTACACCGCCCACATCGGCAAATGGCATCTTGGTAAAGGCGACGGGGTTAGCCCGGAGGGGCAGGGTTTTGCGCAAAGTTTGAATATGCACAGCGGGCTTTACTTGCCTGAAGACCATCCTGATGTTGTGAATGCCACGTTACCCTTCGATCCGATTGATAAATTTCTTTGGGCCAAGGTGCGCTATGCGGCAACTTTTACTGACGATAACTCAATCTTTGAGCCAAAAGGTTATCTTACCGACTACTGGACCGAGGAGTCGCTTAAGGTCATTAAAGCAAATAAGAATCGGCCATTTTTTCTTTACCTCGCGCATTGGGGTGCGCACACCCCTTTGCAGGCAACGCGAGAAGATTACGAGGCGGTCGGTGATATAAAGCCTCATAGAGCCCGGGTTTACGCGGCAATGATCCGCGCGGTGGACCGCAGCGTGGGACGCATTTTGGAGACCTTGGAAGCAGAAGGCTTATCAGATAATACTATTGTCGTGTTTTCCAGCGACAACGGCGGTGCTGGCTATATCGGCATGCCGGATGTAAACGCGCCCTATCGTGGCTGGAAACTGACTATGTTTGAAGGTGGTATCCGCGTGCCGCTCTTTATGCGTTGGCCTGCGAAGATTGCCCGCGCAACAAGCGTAGATACGCCAGCAGCCCATATCGATTTTCTGCCGACATTGGCTGCTGCTGCGAATGCACCACTACCTAAGGATCGTGTGATCGATGGCGAAAATCTGCTGCCACTGGCGACGAGTAAGGCAAACGGAGAGTGGCCGAGAGACACCTTGTTTTGGCAGAGTGGCTATTACCAAGTGGTGCGTCATAAAAACTGGAAACTACAGGTCTCCGCTAGCCCGCAAAAGCGGTGGTTGTTTGATTTGTCAGTAGATCCGACAGAGCAAGTTAATCTGGCTGATCAGCGCCCGGATGTGGTGGCCAAATTGAATGTCATGTTGGAACAACATCAGGCCGGTAGGACGCCTGCACTTTACCCCTATGTAGCGGAGCTACCGGTTGCTATCGATAAGTCTCTTGCGGAAAAGGTGTTACCCGGCGACGAAATAATTTATTGGCCAAACTGATTTTCCGAGGAGTATTTTTCAATGTTAAGAAAAGTGTTGGTGGCCGGCATCGCCTGCCTTTTGGCATTGTTCACCTTTGGCTTCTGGCTAATGTTTTTCTCTGCTCGCCCGTCTTTGGCAACGGATCCCGCAACGCTTGCGGGCGATGGCAGTGTTATTGATTACTGTGAATTGTTGGTACTGGATGGCAGCGGCTTGAGTGCGCAGGACATTCCCAAAGGTAATACGCCCGGTTGTGGCTATACGCATTTCCCGCTTCCCATTCTCGCCCAATGCACTGAGCCCCTAGTTGACGGTGCCGCTGATATCAGAGGACTGTGGCTTGCGGTTGACGGTGGCAAAGTGGGGCATGTCGAGCGGGTTGAGCAGTGCGGTAGCCGTGTTGTGGTCACCACTGCAGGTATTATTCATGACGGCGGGCCGAATGATAGTGGGGGGCTTAACTCAAATGATACCGAAGGCTCGGTGCTGTTTACGCTTGGCGACAAAGAGTATTGCCCGCGCACGTCAGCCAGTATGGTCTGGAATGATGGCGTGTTGGAGTTTCGCGCCTTTGGCTGGGGACCGGTAGTCGTGAAGCGCTATCTCGCCGGTGATCAGCTGGTTTGGGAATATGCCGACGGAAGTGTCACGCGCATGGATAGAATTTGTAGCTTGCCTGAAACCCACAAGACCCCCAAAAAGCGTGGTGAACGGTACAAACTCTTTTAGCCTGCTGAACTCGGTGTTTGCCGATCGAGCTGCTTTGAGGAAGCGCGGCCTTACTGTACTATATCGTCACTGTCAAAATGGGGAAATTAATGTGCATTTTCTAATAGTTTTATATAGCCGGGCAATGGTGATACTTAGCCATATTATAATGAAATTTATCAGTATGCCGTCGCCTATGATCTACAGCGGTGCCGGTAGTTCAGCGGCGCTTTGCGCGGCAATTGGCCGATTTGGCTACCAGCGTGTGCTAGTGGTTACCGACGCTATGTTGGTGGAGCTTGGGTTGGTTGGAAGGGTTGTTGCAGAGCTTGAGAAGTGTGGCGTTGCTGTTGAAATTTACGATGCGATTTTACCAGACCCAGATTTTTCTCAGGTCGAGGGTGGTATTAAGAACTGTAGACAAAGCGGCTGTGACGCTGTGCTGGCGATTGGTGGGGGCTCATCGTTAGACGCTGCCAAAATGATTGCAATCGCAGCAGAGTCTGAACAACTCCCTAGAAAAATGCAGGGATACTTTAAAGTCGCTAAGCGGGGCCTCCCTCTATATTGCATTCCAACGACTGCCGGTACCGGTTCCGAAGCAACAATGGTGTCCGTTATCACCGACACCGTAAGTAGTACAAAATGTTTTATCGTGGATCCGAAATTGATGCCGGATGCGGTTGCCTTGGACGCATGCCTAATGACTGGACTGCCGCCAGCCATAACCGCCGCTACTGGAATAGATGCTTTAACTCATGCTATCGAGTCCTCACTGGCGACAGAGGCAACTGATGAAACTTTGAAGAAATCCCTTGCCGCAACGGCAATGATTTTCCGTTACTTAGAAACTGCAGTAAAAGACGGTGAAAATCTCGAGGCCAGAGAGGCCATGGTGGTAGCGAGTTGCTATGCCGGAGCGGCTTTTACCGTCACCAATGTCGGTTATGTTCACGGCCTTGCGCATCAGCTAGGTGCCATGTGTCATATACCTCACGGCTTAGCTAACGCATTATTTTTGCCCCATGTGCTGGACTTTTACTGCGATACAGCTGCTCCCCAAATGGCTCGTATTGCCGCAGCAGCTGGTATCGGCGCTGATACGGACTCGGACTTAGCGCGCGCCAAAAAATTGATAGCGGCAGTTAAAGACCTCGAAGAACGGGTTGGTATCCCTAAAATTAGTGATGCGCTGAAGCCAGAAATGGTAGAGGAGTTGGCGCGGCGCGCCTTAAAAGAATCGCATGGCTTGTACGGATACCCTGTACCAAAGTATATGCGTAAGGCTGAGTGCGAGGCAATAGTGCGGAAGATTGTGCCCGCATAATAGAACTGCGGTCTGCCCGCGGCGCAGCGCTTAATTCTTGAGCCTTAGTTCATGATTTTCTTCGGGTCGGTAAAGGTGAAATTGAGCACCATCTCTGCTCTCGCTGCGTCTTCTGCATTTAATGGCGCCGCTATGACATTAAAGAGATTTTTTCTTGAAATAAATTCAATCATATTTCTGGTCAATGCTAGCTCGGCAGCGTCTTTCAGCTTGCTCTGATGAATGCGTTTTTCGCTAGTAATGTTACCTTTTCTGCGCCGGCCTTTATAAAATTATAGGTGCCTAGCTGACAAGCGATACTGGCTGTTCGGATGTGCTACTTTTAAGATCTCCGGGGAGGCAACTAGTCCGCGCACGGCCTCGTCAGAATTCTGGTGATCACCAGCCGGAAATATTTTTTTAAAGCGGTTGATTTAGCCCAGTAGTGAAATTGCTCGCAGGTGTACTGCCGAAAGTGTCGGCGTCAAGCTCAGAGAAAAGCTGCGAGGCGCTATCACATGCGGTCAGCACGATAAGCGCCATAATCAGTTGACGTTTTTTAGCCAGACCGATCATCGTCACCGCTGCTTTACTTTTATGGGTGGGTTATTTGAATAGTGCGGATTCAAATTAGAAGTGCATAAAAATTATATTGTTTGCTTTGCTGGCCGAGCAATCATTTAATGTGGTTTTTCGTGTAACAAGATCCTGCGGCGGCGCCGCGCTGCGACTTGTTGCAAAAGCCAGAGGAAATGATAGTAAACCCTACACTGGTGTTGCGATCGTGGGTAAGTAAAATCCTGTGCCCCAATCAAATAAGTATAATAAGTTGAGCTATGCAGGCAGCAAGAGCGACGATGAGTGCTACCACAATGCGCGGGCCGCCGAGCATAAACCAGTCAGATGAAGGGTAAGCTATCGTTTTTTCTAAGGAATCAAGCTTAAGCTTGTGATGTTCACTGCCTAAGGTGCCAGGCAGTATTTCCATCAAGTCGCGGCGGCTTCGATATCGAATCATGCCGGCGGCTGCCCAGTCATTATTTTCTTCACAATTTACCAGTTCAAGATTACCACCGCTGCGTTTGGCTATCAGTACTGGATGTCCCGCCTTGCGAATAAGTGCCCCAAGAAAAATATTTTGATATTTCGCCAGCATTTTACTGGACTCTTTTACCGGCTTTCGGAGGTGAATGAGATTGACCATTACAAAATCGCGACCATCATCGTCGGCGAAAAAATCTCGTAATGCCTTAATCTGTGCTGATGTGTGGCTGTGCGTTGATTTATCAAATACTTCGACAATCTTGTCGGCTTCTTCGGGGCTGATACGCTTGCGCGGCCCTACATACCATAGCCAGAACAATGCATATATGGCTACTGCAACAGCCCAGACTGTGATCGACATAATACTTTGACTCCTAGAGCATGGATTCGTTTGACGTGCAGGCTTACATATCGGCAGTTATTGTGTCAATACAAATCAATTGCCTTGCTATTGAAATCCCCGCTCATACGCTTTTCGCCTAAAAAAAATTTGGGGCAGAGTGTTTTTGTTAGCAAAAGGGTCAGCTGTGATATATGCGATTCTAAGGGTATTACTGATAGCATCGCAAATCTTAATATGAATAATAAGTCAGATTTTCGTGTGCTGTATGAGGTGTGATATGTCCTACCTGCAATTGCCCATCAGACATCAAACGTCGATCATTGCCATCCGCTGGGATCATTGGTTGCTGAAGCAGTAAATAAGCACCCTAAACTACGGTCGAAAATTGCCTGGCCTGGGGGGCAGAGCCAGGATGGCTGCGTTTGAGTTTAATGGTGCCATTCCATTTGATATTAGCGCTCTGCAGCGCCCTAGTTGAGCGCGACTTGCCGTTCGATGCTCAGCCATTATTTGTGAGAATTCAAAAAACAATAGAAATCACTGCAAGCTTTAAGTTGGTGAAGGGCGCGTTGAGGGAAGAGGCCTGCCATTCCGACAAGATTTGGTGGCGATCATATTTACGTTCAGCGACCCCGATCTGATAAATATAGGGTGTTATCGGCAGAATTCTATGCAGACTTACTTGATGGGCGCGCATAATTTTGACTATCTGGCACGGTCGTTTTGGCAGTTAGACGCAGTTAAGTGTTTCTAGATTAATCTTAATATTAGTAGTAGTTATTTTATAGAAACACTAGATATCTCTGTCAATTAATTTGACACAATAACTGCCAAAAGATAGTATTTGTATATATCGTTAAAAGGAAATCTGAGAGATGGATTCATCAATTACGCAAATTAGATTCGCAAAATCGGCAATCGGTATACCGAACGCTGAGACGTGGGCGTTTACCCATGAACCTATTGCCGCGCCTGAGGATGGTGAGATCTCGATAAAGTTGCACTACCTATCTGTTGATCCAGCGATGAAAGGTTGGATAACCAATAAAAAGAGCTACATGGAGCCAGTTAAACTGGGTGAGGTAATGCGTGGTTTTGGTGTGGCAGAGGTTACTGCTTCACGCTCAGATTTCTATCAAGTTGGCGATTTTTGCACAGGTTTCACTGGTATTCAGACTCACGCGACGTTGAATGGTCGGTTGCTGCGGAAAATTGATCCAAGTTTTGCACCGCTGACGCGTTTCATGGGCGGTTTAGGCATGCCGGGTTTTACCGCTTATTTTGGCTTGCTGGATATCGGAAAGCCGCAGCCAGGTGAGACGGTTGTGGTGTCATCGGCCGCAGGCGCGGTTGGTCATGTTGTTGCACAGATAGCAAAAATTAAGGGTTGTCGAGTAGTGGGGATTGCCGGTGGCCCTGAAAAATGTGCCTACTTAAAAAATAAGCTTGGTCTCGATAGTGTTATTGACTACCGAAAAGGTGATGTTGCTGCGGCTTTGGAAGCGGCAACGCCGGAGGGCATCGACGTCTATTTTGATGCGGTTGGCGGAAAGACCTTGGAGGCGGTGCTCATGTTGGCGAATCGTCACGCGCGCATTGTCGCCTGCGGTGGGATTTCCCAATATGAAAATATTGAAGATAACCGTGGTCCGGCTAACTACATGCAGATTATTGCACAAAGCCTGATGATAAAAGGCTTTACGATGCGCGACTATATGCACCGGAACAAAGAGGCGTTTGTTGATCTCTTGACCTGGGAGCACGAAGGTAAAATTACATTTCGCGAGCACATAGTGGAAGGCATCGACAAGTTTCCTGAGGCACTGCAGATGATTTTTAGTGGTGAAAACAAGGGGAAACTGATGCTGAAAGTGAGTGACTAGTTATGGCTGCTAACGATAGTACTAAAGTAATTCTTTATGGTGCACCCATGTCACTATTTTCAGGTAAGGCGCGCGCCTATTTGCGTAAGCAGCATATTGCCTTTGACGAGATGATGCCCGGCAGCGAGCGCTGTCGCGAGCAAGTATTTCCAGTGATAAAACGGCGCGTATTACCCGTGGTTGAACTTCCTGATGGGCAATTGATTCAAGATACTGTCGACATTATAGATCATTTTGATTCCTTGCCCAGCCGCCTCTATTCGGTCTATCCCGCTACGCCTAAACATAAAATCGCCTCATTGATCTTAGACTTATTCGGGAGTGAGGGCCTACTTAAAGTTGCTATGCATTATCGCTGGAGTTTTCCGACAGAAAACCAAGGTTTTCTACGCGGTGAATTTGGTGATCATGTGCTGCCTGGCGGAGATCAAGAATCTATCGTCGAGATCGCTGAGCGAGCGATGGCGCCGATGCGTAGCTACTTGCCCTTGATGGGCGTCACCGACGAGAGTATTCCGGTGATCGAGGCGCAATACGAAGAGCTGCTGAATGTGCTCAATGACCATTTAGCTGAACACCCGTATTTATTGGGTGGGCGGCCTACGGTTGCGGATTACGGATTGTTCGCGCCGTTGTATGCACACCTGTCTCGCGACCCCTATCCCAGCGCTATAATGCGCAGCAAGGCCCAGCGGGTATATCGCTGGGTGGAGCGGATGAACTCGCCGGAGCGCGATATGCCCGAGTACGGGGATTATTCCGAAAAACTTTTCAACGACGATGCTTTGCCGGATTCGCTGCTCAATATCCTTGGCTTGGTAGCCAGGGATTTCATTCCCGAACTACAAAAAACTATAAACGCAGTTGACGCCTTTTTGGCGACGCAAGGCCCATCGGTAGCCGGACAATGCGTTACGCCGAAACCGCACATAAAAATGCTGGGGGAGATGCATTATAAATTTCGAGGTAAAACCCTCAAAGGCATGGTCGTGCCATATCGCCTGTATATGCTGCAACGAATTACAGATGCCTACGCGGCGCTTTCGACAATAGAACAGGCGGCATGTTATGACGCCCTTAATTCTGTGGGGCTTGGCTCCTTGCTCAGCCTGACAGCCTCTAGGCGGATTGAACGGAGCAATCATATCGAAGTCTGGGGTCGAAAAATTACTGCCAAAGACAAGGCCGCGGATGGAAATAGCAATTGAAAATACTACGCACACCCGATGAATGCTTCCATAATCTTCCGGATTACGATTTTGAGCCTCATTACACCTTTATTAAAGACGATGACGGCAGCGACATCCGTATTCACCATGTGGATGAAGGTCCAAGGGATGCACAGCCAATCTTGCTTATGCATGGCAACCCAACGTGGAGCTATCTTTATCGGAAAATGATCCCCGAGCTGGTTAAAACAGGTCGGCGAGTTATTGCTGTTGATCTGGTGGGCTGTGGCCGAAGTGACAAGCCTTCAAAGAAAAAAGATTACACGCTAGGCAGGCATTGTGAGTGGATGTCCAAGTGGCTGCTGGCCAATGAATTAAATAATATCAGTCTGTTTTGTCAGGACTGGGGTGGCACCATAGGTTTAAACCTTGTGGCTCAGTACCCAGAACGCTTTGATCGCGTCATTGCGTCGAACACGGGTATTCCAAGAGGCGACGGTGGCAACAAATGGCTGCAGGTTTGGCTCTTTGTTATGCGCTTTGCGCCGTTGTTTCCTTGGTCATTCGCTTTTCGCAATACTCTGCAGGGCAGCCCTTCAAAGGAAGAGCTCTACGCCTATGAAAGAGCGCCATTTCCTCATAGGCGCTTTCAGGCCGGTATTACCAAGTTCCCACAGTTGATCACCATCTTTCCTGACAACCCAGAATTATCAATTAATCTAAAAACATGGGAAAAGCTGGAATGCTTCGAAAAGCCATTTCTGACCGTTTTTGGTGATAGGGATCCGGTTTCTAGGGGAGGGGAAAGACGCTTTCAGAAACGGGTACCCGGTGCCCGAGAGCAAAATCATAAAATTATCGCAGGCGCTGGCCACTTTATTCAGGAAGATGTTCCTGAGCTTTTAGTTATAGAAATCGTTAAATTTCTCGATGTAAATTGATCTAAATACTGCTGCCACCTATGAGCATCAACTACCTGTTCTTACTGACAAAGAAGGTTGCTATATGACAAATATAATAGACCGTGCGCAAGCCACTATTGGAAACGCCGAGTGGGATCAAAACTGGACATTGGATGGCCTGGAATTTTACGGAGAGATCATGGAGTTGGCGACTCTAAATGTTTGGCTTTGCCAGCAATCTTTTACGTTAGAAGAATATGAGGCGCTCGCGCCGCCAGAAGGGTTTATTAAAAGTGGAATGGGGCGGTCAAGTCATGATGCAGCTTATTTTCGTCGCCCGCCAGCGGAGAGCAAAGACGGGGCGCTGGAAACAATGATGGTCAATGGCCGGCGTTTTTCGCATGTTGCTATGCCGGGGAAAAACGACCCGAACTATAGCCTCAAAAGAGATAAGCTATTACTGATAGATATACATAAATACCACAGTGTTGTTTTTGCCAAAGGCCGAAAAATTGAAATTTTGTCTATGGATGACGGTATGGACTATGTTCCTCAGGTTACAGAAATAACGGGTATGCCATGGGGGTTAGAAGTTGCCGAGCGAATATTACCGGACGGATGGTCGGTGCGAGAAGTAACACTAAAAGAGGACTTATTCGTCAAAATTCCATTTCCAGCTAAAGTTTGCTTTTTTGCTAGCGGGGATTCATTTCAAGGACCTGTAAAAATCAAGCAATAATCTTTAAAGGTAATATTTCAATGACTAGAACGCTAGGTGCTGTTTTCGATAAAGCAATGATTGCTTGTGTTGGGGAATATTCTGAGCCGGACCTTGGTGCATTTTATGGGGTGCAAATATGAGATGCTCAGCACCGTCCCGAATAGAAGGCAAGCGCGTTGCAATCACTGGCGCTGGCGGCGGACTCGGCCGAGCTATGGCAATTCAATTTGTAAAGCAGGGCTGGAAAGTGGCGATTGCCGACATCAATGCTACGGCAATGCAAGAAAGTTTTGATGCCGTGATAGAGCGTAGTAAGGACAGTTTTATACAGCACTGTAATGTTTGCCAAGAAGCTAATTTTGAAAAATTGCTGGCTAAATGCAACGAGCGGTGTGGCGGTGTTGATGTGCTAGTCAATAAGGCCGGTATTGCTTCCTTTAACGGAATTCATAAGGAGTCGATTAATAGTTGGCAGCGGATGCTCGATATTAATACACTCGGTGCGGTGCGGTGCGGTGCGGTGCGCTGCACGGGTGCAAAGTGTTTGCGCCTGCGTTAAAAAGCAAGGTGGTGGTCATATTGTCAATATTGCCTCTATTGCCTCTATTGCTGGAATTAGCTGCACACCTCACATGAGCAGCTACAACGCAACTAAAGCTGCGGTTATTGCACTTTCTGAAACCTTGCACTGGGAGCTTAAATCCGCAAATATAGACGCAACAGTCGTATGCCCGTCATTGTTTAAAACCGGGCTTGCTAATTCTTCGGGTGTTGAAAATGTAAAAATAAAGGAAAACCTCGAAAAGGTGATGGCGGCATCTAAACTTTCAGCCGATGATATTGCTGAGTCTATTTGCACAGCTGTGCCAAAAAATACATTCATACTGCCACCCCATAAGTCCAGTCGGTGGTTGTGGTTGTTAAAGCGCTTATCTCCCGACTTGTATCAATACTGTATGTCACGTTAAGTTTTTATTTTGGAAATAATAGGAATTAATTTTTTAATAAAAAAACGCCGCAGCGGAGTTATTTTTTCAATGTATAATGCCGAGAACCGCTTTGCACGCGACTACAGTTATGAAGTCAAGCAGTGGTTTAATGCAGCTAAAGGCAAACGCTTTCTGCAATGAATTTGTTCTAAATACCGGAGATTTAAAATGATTTCTGCCGAGATGCCCTATAATAAAAAATTTGCAGAAGTAGACGGCAAAAAAATAGCCTATATTGATGAAGGCCAAGGTGCGCCCATTGTTTTATTGCACGGCAACCCGACCTCTTCGTACTTGTGGCGGAATGTCATACCCGAGCTGACGGGCAGTGGACGCGTTATTGTGCCGGACTTGATCGGTCAGGGCGACTCGGAAAAACTAGCGGCCAGGCTTGGCGCAGATCGCTACAGTTTTGATGTGGCATACTACTATCTTGACCAACTGTTGTTAAAGTTGGGTGTTAGCGAAGATGTCACCCTAGTTATACACGACTGGGGCAGCGGTTTGGGATTCCATTGGGCCAAAAATCATCCTGACGCGGTGCGGGGAGTTGCCTATATGGAAGCGATAGTTATGCCGGTGACCTGGGATGATTGGCCCGCTTCCGCTGTCGGTGTTTTTAAGGGTTTTCGCTCGGAAAAAGGTGAGAACCTTATTTTGAATCGAAATATGTTTGTCGAGGCGGTACTGCCAAGTTCAGTTATTCGGGATTTAGGTGAAGTAGAGATGGCGCATTATCGCGCGCCTTTCGCTACGCCGGATGACCGCCAGCCGACACTGAACTGGCCGCGACAAATTCCGATAGATGGTGAGCCTAGTTATATGGTCGAGCTAGTTAGCAGTTATGGGAAATTTATGGCCACGGCAGTATTTCCTAAACTGTTTATTAATGCCGACCCGGGTTCCATCTTGGTGGGAAAGCAACGGGAATTTTGCCGTAGCTGGCCTAACCAAAGCGAAGTTACGGTTGCGGGCACGCATTTTATACAGGAAGATTCACCTGAAGAAATTGGCTGTGCAGTTGCCGCTTGGATGACTAATATTTAAATTAAAAATTTCACAATAACAGAGAGTAGTTCTAATGTCAGATACACCAGTTTATGTGATCGCCAACTTCGAAGTGCATGATAAAGACGAATACCGTAAGTATGAGAAAGGTTTCTTCTCCATATTAAAGAAACACGGCGGCGCATTTCATACTTATGATGATAATACCGTTACCTTTGAAGGGGCGGCTCCGCGCAAGGGGCGCATGGTTATATTCGGTTTTCCCTCTGAATCGGCGGCGAATGCTTGGTACAACGATCCAGAGTATCAGGCCTTGTCCGAGTTTCGGCGTGCAGGTACTTCTTTAGAATTTATTACTATGGTGCGTGGTCTGCCGCCGAGGGCGTAGTTTGCAAGCCGCGGTTTTTAGAATGCTATGTTCACTACCGCAGGTGACCTGTACATATTAAAATGGTTAAAAGGACTGTCACTTTTGCGGCAGTCCTTTTATTGCTGGTTTAGTCTGAATTCAACATCGAAGCCATAATCCCTTTGCTGCCCGGCACCTTGTTATCTAGTAGATCCTGCCAACTCGCGTTGACCGCCTCGGCGCCATTGATCCATTCAACCTGCACACTATCCTTGACCTTTAAGGCGACCTTAAAGCTCGCGTCCATTGCCTTTATCATTGCCACGTCTGGCCCCCACTCTTTATCGCGCTTTGCAATTTGGCGAGGGGCGAAGAAGAACGTGGGTTTAGCGCCGGGAAGTTTGCCGGTCTTGCCGCCGCTTTCCCAGTGGCTCCCGCCTACCATGCAGCTTTCGAGTATGTTTTCACCGATATGGGTATGCAGCGCGATGGTCAGTTTTACATTGCCAGACATGTCAACGTAGGCGCTTGGTGTAGTGTTGTCGACCTGGCTCTCGTTGCCATAATGTACAACTTGATCGCAACAGCCAAGTGAATCAACAAAGGCTTTGTTGCCCTCAGAGGTAACGCCGACGATTGTCTGCGTTACAGCAGGATCATTAGCTAGCATCATGGCCAGCCCGAATCCTGTTTTTGAAGATACTGATCCGACAATGACCTGTTTTGCTCCGAAGAACTCATTATCTATAAGGTAGTCGTAAATGACGAATGAGGTTGCAAGCAGCGGGAACAACAGGCATCGCTCGTTCTCAAATTGTTGCACTAATAACGGCTCTGCTTGTATGCGGCGGTAACTGCTGTAAAGAGTGGGCCCGGGAAGATCAGCACGGTGCGTGGCAATATCTTGGAAATGATCGAGCGCAATTTTTCCTGGCTGTAGAATGGTGTGACTGGCCATAGGAAAAAAGCCCCATAGCCGCTCACCGACCGGAATTTCGTCGCATTGTGACTCCACTACATTTGCGCAGCCCCAGACTGGAACCTTGCCCCAATTGTCTTTGGCTGGGTAGAACTTCCAATAGCCAATCATATCGCCGGACAGGGCGTAGCTAACGTTGTTTGCTGTCAGCCCAAATTTATCAATGGCAACGAGCACTTCCCCCGGTTTTAATGCGCGGGCTGCGTCAGTAACGGCTTTGGTTTTGCGGTAGTTGGTGCGATCTATCCATAATTCAGTAATGTTTGTCATTTACGCTATCCTTTGATGGTTTTATCTGTCGTTATTTCCTGGAATTATTTTTGCAGCATTTTGTTGGCGTTATCGGCACATTATTTTTGGGCTTTCTCGTCCTTTATTAAGTTACCGAGACTGAAGGGGACATCTAAGCCTTTTTGCATGCCTGGCTGGTCAAGCATGACAGTCATTCAGCGCTGTAAATTATCTAGGCCGTCGATCGATACGCCAGACCATTTGTGGGTTCGCGCCCAGCACCAGTTAGCAATATCGGCAATGGAATAGTCGTCCGCCAGCCATTTATTCTTGGTTAACTGGATCATCATCGCGGCAGATTCGAATATCGGAAAATCACCGATGCTCCTATTAATAATCGTCGAGATACCGCTATCTGATGTTGCTGCGGTATAAAGATCTATCATCATTGTGGTTCTAAATAGGTGAGGCAGTGAGTCGCTTCTAAAAAGCTAGTCAGGGCTGTATCGTTATTCACGGCTTTAAACTTGCTGCGCAGTATTGCTAAGCTGCCCGCCGGGTATTTGAAGGTTTTCTGGTAATAACGACACTTGCTCATTTTTAGTTCGGTCTGCTTTTTGGCGCCCGCAAAGGCCATTCTCGGCAGCATTATTTTAATCAGTGTGCGTTTGACGAAGGGGAGGATAAGAGGAACCGCCCAGCCCAATCCTTTGCCTTCGATTACGCCGTTGGAAAGTGATGTGCCGCGCCTTTGCTGGTCCGCCGGATAGCCCCAACGGTATTGAAACATGACTTTGGTGACCCATTCGTCGCCATACTCTTCCAGCACTTCAGAAAGAAAGCGCAATGCAGGGTTCAACGGGTGCATCGAAGATTCAGGATACTCCGCTTCTAGCATTTCGAGAATGGGAGTGGAGTCCTGCATAGCGCTGCCGTCTGCCAAGAGCAGAAGCGGGATTAATTGAACTTTGGCATGTTGCTGATAGATTGCTTCATTTTTAAAACGATCCATCCATTCAAAGCGCACTCTTTTAAAACGTAACGCGGATTGGATTTTGAGAGAGTAACCTGACTCTGGACGCCCGACTAAACGATAATTATTATTTTGCTTCATTGCTTGCTCCGGTCACTATTTCTATTCCTAGCTCACTCAACCGCTTTGGCAATAACATCACCCCATACCTCAAGATAATTGCATCGCTCGACACGTCGTTTTAATTGCGATGTCAGCAAGCTCTCAAGACCGCATTCTGAAAACGTACTTTTGATGTGGACGCGGCTTTTATCCTCAAGGCCATCGAACAGCTCATGTAATTGCTGAAGCAGATAAAACCGATAGGGGGCAACTGAGGTTTTTAGAGTGATTCCGCGCCAAGGAAATTCAGTATTGCCAATAAAACGTTGGCTGGGGCTATCTAGGCCATTGGTGCCTGATTGTAGGTTTGGGCGTTGGGATAGCCATGCGTTGGTATAGCTTATATGGGCGCTGATTTCTGGCAAGTATTCTTCCGAGATATAGCGCATCAGTGCGATTAGAGTGTTGGGTAAGGCGTCACCACTGATCAGGGCTTGTGACGATGTTGGGTGGTCGCTCCACGATTCTTCAGCAGTGTTCATTCTCTCAATCCAGCGCGCTACGATCGGAGCGCGCTGGCGCATTAGTAAGCCGGGCTTGGGGTCACGGTAAAGATGAGCGTAGAGGGGCCCCATCAGGGCGTAATCGCCCAGCGTCGCTCGGCCACCTAATAAATAGGGGAAGTGGCGTAAATGCGCTGAAAATAAATCAAGGAACTCGTGATAGGAGGCTTCAATGGTAGGGCTGGAATGGGCGGCAACACCAAATGATTTAGTGGCTTTGCGCATTCTGCCACTGCCGAATTCGAATATTTGCTGATAAGTGGCGAGATCAGTGCCGTGTGGTGCTAAGCATTCAAATTCCGAGCGGAGGTAAGCCAGATTAATATTGTCAAAATTCCAACGGTAATGCATAGCAGGACGAAGCAGGCCTTCGCCGCCAAAGAGTTCAAATAAGTGCGACACTGCCTGTAACAAAGAGTTGTTTGGCAATGCAGAATTTATGATGGGGCCCCGGTTTTCAAAGTGCCGAATAATGTCAGCACTGTCTTGTATGATCTCGCCATCTGACGATTCGAGAACGGGCATAATCACCCTCCCTATTTTAGGTACAATCGTTTTTTGATAGTGAGCGTCTGAAACTGCAAATTCGGTGAAGTTGATCTTCTGCTTACGCAAATAGCTACGTGCTTTTGCGGTGTAAAGCGAGCAGGGGATACCATAGAATTTATAGGTCTTAGCCATGCCTCTAACCTTAAATATAGCTGTTATTTATGGCAAGATACCATTATGGCAGTAATAGTGTCAATATATTCGTTCGCGGGGGCGGGACGGGATTTGTCATCGAAATGCTTATTTGACGGCGATCAGTGACGTAAGAAGTTGGTGCTTGGTATCTGCGTTTTATAGTTCACGATGGCGGCTTATGAATGACACGGGTAGCGAGCTGGTCTGTTGAGTAGTCGCGGATATTTGTTAAAAAATATTACGCCTTTTACGGATCTAATAATGCTGCCAGGGCACACTCGTTGCCAAGGCGATATGATCTTTAATTTAAGGCGGTTACTAATTAGCTTGTCAAAGTGTTCGGCTAGGATTATGCGGGGATAAGTATCAAGGTATGTTTAATGGCAAAGCTCTGCTCTTTCAGCCGGCTCTTAATAAGCCCTTGGGTTGATGTTGATATGAGCATTATTTCAATGCGCGGCGACCATATTGTAGAATTTCAGTGCGGCGTTTCTTGGCATCAACTAATTAACCGCTTGCTAGCGGCTAATTAGCAATATGCGGGGGCCATACAGGCTGACTTAATCGCAGCCAGCGCTCGATGGTAGTAAGCCGAATTGTTATAGGGGGAGGGTTGCAGGTAAATAAAAAAGCCCAACTCAATGAGCTGGGCTTTTCCTTGAGTGGTACCGGTGGGCGGACTCGAACCGCCACGCCTTTCGGCAAGGGATTTTGAATCCCTCGTGTATACCAATTTCACCACACCGGCTTAAAACTATTATCTACTATACCAGTTTGTTTTCTTGCCGCAAACTTAGAAAATCACTATATTTCAATGATTTGCAGTTTTTCCTGCAAGTGCTGAAGGGTTTGACTGCGTCGCACCTAGCAATCCCACTACACTGGTATATGAATGTGGCGCGATTATAACAAGCTTTTCTGTGAGGTCAATCGACAGTGACGTTTTATTTATTAATGACCTGTAGACTGACTATAGAATGACCTGCGTCTGTGGAGTCTAGTGGCAATTTCCGCTAATCTTGCGCCTTTCCAAATGAATGCAGAGATTATGCAGCGCAGCGAATTCCATTTTGAACTTCCCGAAAGCTTAATTGCTTATCACCCCATGCCTGAGCGCGACGGTAGTCGCTTATTGGTATTGGATGATAATCAGCGTTGTGTGCATAGTCAGTTTAAAGAGTTACCTGCTTACTTACGCTCAGGTGATTTGCTGGTGTTTAATAATACCAGAGTCATACCGGCGCGATTATTTGCGGTGAAGGCGACTGGCGGGCGAGTGGAAATACTTGTTGAGCGCGTGCTGGATGAATATAAGGTACTGGCGCATGTGCGAGCGAGTAAGGCACCCAAGCTTGGCGCGGAGCTAACCTTGTGCTCTAGCGCTGATGCTGAGCCGGGTGCAGATACGGCGACCGTTGTTCAGCGTCATGATGCATTGTTTGAGTTGACGTTTGCCTCGCCAGTATTAGTGGTTTTGGATCGTATTGGTCATATGCCGTTGCCTCCCTACATCCAGCGTGAAGATGTGTTGGATGATCGCGAGCGTTATCAAACGGTATATGCAAGCCGCGATGGCGCTGTTGCTGCGCCAACCGCGGGTTTACATTTTACTGATGCGCTAATTCAGCAATGTCGTGGTATGGGTGTTGATATTGCGTTTGTGACGCTGCACGTAGGAGCGGGTACCTTTCAGCCGGTGCGCGCCGACGATATTCGCGATCATCAAATGCATGCTGAATATATCGAAGTCGGTGACGAGGTTTGCGAACAGGTGCGCGCCACACGAGCGCGTGGCGGCCGGGTTGTGGCTGTGGGTACAACCAGTGTTCGCAGCCTAGAAACCGCCTCCCAGTCGGGTGAGATTGAGGCGTTTTCTGGTGATAGCCGTATCTTTATATATCCCGGCTACCAGTTTCGCAGCGTCGATATGATTGTAACTAATTTTCATTTACCAGAGTCCACGCTAATCATGATGATCAGTGCGTTTACTGGTCGTGATGCGGTCTTTGCGGCTTACGCTGAGGCGATCGCGGAACAATATCGATTTTTTAGTTACGGTGATGCCATGTTGGTATTTCCTTCTAGTGATAAATAAAGAGACAGGATCCCCTCTATGAGCGAGTGCCGAATGCGTTTTGATGTGATGGCCAGTGATGGCTTGGCGCGTCGCGGAACCTTGGACTTCCCCCGCGGTAAAGTGCAAACCCCGGCGTTTATGCCAGTCGGTACCTACGGCACGGTAAAGGGAATGCTACCTCGTGATATTAAAGAAATTGGCGCAGAGATTATTCTCGGCAATACCTTTCATTTAAGTTTGAGGCCCGGCACCGAGGTGGTTAAAGCCCATGGTGATTTACACAACTTTACCGGTTGGCAGGGGCCAATATTAACGGATTCTGGCGGCTTTCAGGTTTGGAGTCTCGGCAAGCTGCGCAAAATAAGCGAAGCAGGGGTGTCTTTCAAATCGCCGGTAAACGGTAGCGATGTCTATTTAGACCCAGAAACTTCAATGCAGATTCAGCGTGATTTAGGTGCTGACATTGTGATGATTTTCGACGAATGTACGCCTTACCCAGCCACTGAGGCTGAGGCTAAAGTGTCAATGGAGTTATCTCTGCGCTGGGCTGCGCGAAGTAAATCGGCACATGAGGGCAACGATGCCGCGCTGTTTGGTATAGTACAGGGCGGTATGTACCCAGAGTTGCGACGAGTATCCTTGCAGGGCCTGAAGGATATTGATTTTGACGGCTTCGCCATTGGTGGGCTTTCGGTGGGCGAGCCTAAAGACGAAATGCTAATGGTCTTAGATTCACTGGCTGAATATATGCCAGAGGACAAACCGCGCTACTTGATGGGTGTTGGCAAGCCTTCAGATATATTAGAAGCGGTGATGCGCGGCGTGGACATGTTTGATTGTGTGATGCCCACTCGCAATGCGCGCAACGGTCATTTGTTTACCTCAACAGGTGTGGTTAAAATTCGTAACGCCAGTCACCGCTATAATAATGCGCCACTGGATACTAAGTGCGATTGCTACACCTGTCAGAATTTCTCGCGAGCTTATTTGCATCACCTCGATAAATGTAAAGAGATACTCGGAGCGCAGCTAAATACCATTCATAATCTTCGTTACTATCAAAACCACATGACGGCAATTCGGCAGGCAATAGAGCAGGGCCGCTTGGCACGATTTGCTGAACAGTTTTATCACGAGCAAGATGGCGGGGTCGATGTATAAGTTAGTATTCTTTGTGCCGATAACACATTGCGAGCCGGTTAAGGCCTCGATATTTAAGGCTGGCGCTGGCAGCCAGGGCAGGTATGGGCATTGCAGCTGGCAGGTGCTCGGACAGGGTCAGTTTTTACCACTGGCGGGTAGTCAGCCCTTTGTTGGTAAACAGGGACGGCTTGAGATTGTTGAAGAATTTAGAGTGGAGACATTGTGCGCTGAAGAATGCCTCCACAGTGTGATTGCAGCATTGAAAGATACCCACCCCTACGAAGAGCCTGCTTATGAAATATATCAGCTGGCAGCCATTTGAGCGCAAGCCTGGTAGAAGTTCGGTGCTGGCGCGTATTTAAGGAGATTAAACATGTTGTATCAATTGGGTGAGCGTCGCGTTCAGCTTGATGGCGGTGGACATTTTGTTGCTAATAACGCCACCGTGATTGGATCGGTGGTCTTAAAAGAGAATGTCAGTATTTGGTTCAATGTCGTCATTCGCGGCGATGTTGACGACATAGTCATTGGCGCCCGCAGCAATATTCAAGATGGCTCGGTGCTCCATGCTGATTTCGGATTTCCCATGCATATTGGTGAGGATGTCACCGTCGGTCATAAAGTCATGCTGCACGGCTGCACTATTGGCCAAGGCAGCCTTATTGGTATTAATGCTGTCGTGCTCAATGGCGCAAAAATTGGCAAGGGTTGTCTTATCGGTGCCAATGCTCTGGTCACTGAGGGTATGGTCATACCTGATGGTTCTATGGTGTTGGGATCGCCCGCTAAAATACGTCGTACTCTGAGCGAAGACGAGCAGGCAGTGCTGTTGATATCGGCTTCAAATTACGTTGAAAATGGCCATCGCTTTGCCACTGAGCTAAAGCCACAGGACATATCATGAGTTTAGCTAAAGAAAAGCCGGTGGCATCGCCGTGTGTGTCTGTCTGTGCATTAGATCATGAAGACGTCTGTTCAGGCTGTTACCGCACCATGAAGGAAATTGGCGACTGGTCTGGCATGGATGATGCTCAGAAGCGTGAGGTTATTATATTAGCTGATCAGCGCTGTCGTGATCGTTACGGCGATTAAACTTAACCGCCTGGCTTTTAATGACGACTTTTTGCCTTGCTGTAAGCGCGAACGGATTGAATTAGATTGCCTTTCATTTCTAGAATTTCAAAATAATAGCGGTCGATGGTGAGACCCACAGAACCCTCTGGGAATGACTCAAGCTTTTCTAATAGCAGGCCGTTCAAGGTTTTTGGACCGTCTGTCGGTAAATCCCATTTCATAATTTTATTGATGTCACGGATGGTGGTTGTCCCGTCTACGAGGTAGGTACCATCTATCTGATGAACGATGTCCTCGGTATCGGTGCTGAGGTTAGAGGTGAACTCGCCAACAATCTCCTCCAGTAAATCTTCTAGGGTTACTATGCCCTGCATGACGCCGTACTCATCGACGACAATACCCATGCGCCGCTTTTGCTTCTGGAAATTAAACAGCTGGGTATTTAGTGGCGTGCCTTCTGGAATGAAGTAGGGGTCTCTAATGGCTAGGAGCAGGGCGTCGCGTTGAACACGCCCCTGAGCGTCTACGCTATTGATAATGTCGCGCTGGTGGAGAATGCCAACGATATTGTCGATGTCATTCTTATAAACCGGAATGCGGGTGAATTCTGCGTCGCGTAATTTACGGATGATAGTGTCGGTGTCGGCATCAACATCGATACCGAAGACTTCGTTGCGGGGGATCATAATATCGTCCACCGTGATTTGCTCAAGGTCGAGGATATTCATTAACATCCCCTTGTGGTGTTTGGGTATTAAGTGGCCTG
Organism: Zhongshania sp.; assembly: GCA_046712405.1. GTDB lineage: Bacteria > Pseudomonadota > Gammaproteobacteria > Pseudomonadales > Spongiibacteraceae > Spongiibacter. The sequence goes on from JBKEFB010000022.1 coordinate 26,768, forward strand.
CTTCGCCGACGATGGTGCGCAGCTCATCTAAACCGATATGTTCTGAACCGTCATTTTTTTCAATTCCAGTTAGGCGAAGCACAAACTGGGTAACGTGGCTGACCAGCCAGATGACCGGAAATAGCAGGACTTTGAGGGGCAGTAAAACGTGACTGACCGCATAGGAAACAGGCTCGGATTTGTAGGCGGCAATAGTTTTGGGGATTATTTCGGCAAAGATCAGGAAAACTAGGGTCAATAGTATTGATGCGGGTACCACGGCATTGTCGCCATACATACGGATTGCAGCGATGGTTGCAATGGATGCGGCTAAATTATTAACGAGGTTATTACCAATCAGAATAGTACTGATTAGGCTGTCAGGCCGCTCTAAAAGTTTCGATGCGCGCTTAGCGCCGCGATGACCGCTCTTTGCTCGGTGGCGCAAACGATAGCGATTGAGAGACATCATTCCGGTTTCTGAGCCGGAGAAAAATCCGGACAGGACGATTAATACAGCTAAAATGCCAAAAAGAAGACCCAGCGGTGCCTCGTTCAAAAAGCCCAAAACTCCTTAATAAACTAAATAAATGCCATTCTCAACTAAGCGAGAGTGGCGCAATAAACACGATACTAGGCCATTGTGGCATGGATGATCACAGATAGCGCAATTTTTGTGCCGAGGTAGCCCAGTAGCAGGCAAGCAAACGCCCATAGTGTCCAGCGTATAGCGACTTTGCCGCGCCATCCAATTAAGACTCGGCCACATAATAAAATAGCTAATAACACCCACGACAGTATCGAAAAAACCGTTTTATGGATTAGGTGCTGAGCCAGTATATCGTCGACGTAGATGCCGCCGGTGATAATGGCTAGGGTGAGAAGAAAGAATCCGGCCCAAATCAATTCGAATAGCATGGCTTCCATCGTTTGCAGGGGCGGAAGAATACTGGGTAAACCTTTTAAGTGATGCTTGCGTAACAGGCGGTCTTGCGAGGCTAGCAAGATTGCCTGAGTTGCAGCGATGGTGAGTACGCTGTAAGCGAGCATAGAAAGTAATATATGACACAGCACCCCGAGCGGCTGGCGTTGAAGTAATTGCTGGCTTTCCGGGATTACTATCTCTGCCACCAAGCTCAGCGCTGCCAATGGGTATAATGGGGCTAATAGATTATGCAGTGGCCGCTGCAGGCTGGCGCTTAGGATGATTAAACAAATCAGCCAAGTAATTAGTGATAGCACCTGAATCACCCCAAGATCCATGCCATCGACGGTATGGATCGCGGTAATGGCGGCTATTGCATGGCAGAATACCGCGGCCATGCCGATTATTGCACCGGGTTTGCCCAGAGCGCGATTGCGCGTGCGATATTGAATGCCCGCGGCTGCGATATAGAGAATAATAGCTGCAAGGCTTGTGTATAAATTCATCGGTTAGTGTGACCGTTATATCCGTATTGTGTGAGCTGAGCGTTGGGTCTGCCTGATGACTCGGTTATACTGCGGCAAGGGTTTGTACGGCATCGGTGTTTTGACGATGCATAACTTACAGATTGTAAGCGCGTTCACGGCGAAATGTCGACTTGAACCGTGTTTCAAATTAATCACTTACAGATTGCAGAGAGTTTACGCATGTTTGAGAATTTAACCGAACGTCTATCGCAGAGTTTACGCCATGTTACTGGTCAGGCGCGGTTGAGTGAGGACAATATCGCTGATGCCATGCGCGACGTGCGTATGGCGCTACTCGAGGCTGATGTTGCCCTACCGGTCGTTAAAGATTTTGTTGAGGCTGTGAAGGTGCGTGCAGTAGGACAGGAGGTTAGTAAGAGTCTCAGCCCCGGGCAGATGTTCGTTAAAATCGTCCAGCAGGAGCTGGAAACGATTATGGGTAGCCAAAATGAAACCCTGAATCTGGCGACACAGCCCCCTGCGGTGATGTTGATGGCAGGTTTGCAGGGTGCGGGTAAAACTACCTCGGTTGCCAAACTTGCGAAATTCCTTCAAGAAAAACACAAGAAGAAAGTATTAGTAGTTAGTGTGGATGTCTATCGCCCGGCGGCAATCAAGCAGCTTGAGACCTTGGCGAATGATGTTGGCGCAGGATTCTTCCCCAGTAATAATGAGCAAAAGCCGATAGATATTGCTAGTGCGGCGATCGCTGAAGCGAAATTGCGCTTTTATGATGTGGTTATTGTTGATACCGCCGGTCGTCTTGCTATCGACGCTGACATGATGGCCGAAATACAGGGTTTACACGCCGCCATTAAGCCGATAGAAACCTTGTTCGTTGTCGATGCAATGACGGGGCAAGATGCGGCAAATACTGCCAAGGCCTTTGGCGAGGCACTGCCGCTGACTGGCGTTATTTTGACCAAGGCTGATGCAGATAGTCGTGGCGGTGCTGCTTTGTCGGTGCGGCATATCACTGGTAAACCGATTAAATTTATGGGTGTGGGTGAAAAGACCGATGCACTAGACCCCTTTTACCCAGATCGTATTGCATCGCGTATTTTGGGTATGGGCGACATTTTGTCTCTCATCGATGAGGCCGAGTCTAAGCTTGACAAGGACAAGGCTGAGAAGCTTGCCAAAAAGCTTAAAAAAGGCAAGAAATTTGATTTGGAAGATTTGCGTGACCAGTTACAGCAAATGCAAAATATGGGCGGCATGAAGGGCTTGCTAGACAAGCTTCCCGGCATGGGCAATATGGCGCAAATGGCGCAGAGCCAGATGGACGGGAAGATGTTTACTCGCATGGAGGCCATCATTAATTCGATGACACCGGCGGAGCGTCGCAATCCAGATTTGTTGAATGGGTCGCGTAAGCGCCGCATCACTATGGGGTCTGGCACCGAGATTCAGGATTTAAACCGTTTGCTGAAACAGCATAAGCAGATGGCAAAAATGATGAAGAAAATGGGGCAGAAAGGCGGCATGACAAATATGATGAGGGGCATGGGTGGAATGACGCCCCCGGGCGGTGGTCGCTTTCCGGGTATGTGATGCCACTAGCTTGGCGGGCTTAATTGACCGTGGCTTGCTTGCGTTAAGTGCCCTCTATTAGATTGATATTTTAAATTAAGAGTAAGGTTTAATTGTATGATAATAATGCTTATTGTTCGTTTTTTGTATGATCGCTGAATCTTGATTATTTTTTGCTTGAAATCGTCTTGACGGCCTGGCAAGAAAAAGCGTGCTAAGTGTTTCATATGTCATCGATTTCCCTTATAATTCTGCGCCATTATGGCTTCGGTCATATTATCGCTTCGAACTTTTCGATAAGCAGGTATTGAACCCTGCCCAAATGCTAGGAAATGAAACAAGAATGGTCACTATTCGTTTGGCACGTGGCGGCTCTAAAAAGCGCCCATTTTATCATCTGACAGTTACTGACAGCCGCACTTCGCGTGACGGTCGTTTTATTGAGCGCGTTGGTTTCTTTAATCCAGTAGCTCGCGGTAACGAAGAACGTCTGCGCGTTGATAACGCACGCGTCGATCATTGGGTTGCTCAAGGCGCTCAAGTATCAGATCGCGTTGCAAAATTGCTCAAAGACTCAGCAGCTGCCGCTTAAATGACAGCATTTGCCCCGGAAAATCGGGTTGTAATCGCTAAGATTTCTGCGGTGTACGGGGTAAAGGGGTGGGTGAAGATACATTCTTTCACTGATCCAATTAGTAATTTTTTTGATTACCGTGATGTTTACTTTTGTAAATCTGGAAAGTGGCAGCGCGCAGAGTTTGATGAGTGTAAGGCGCATGGCAAAGGTATTGTCGGTCACCTGGAAGGGGTCGACGATCGCGATGTGGCAGCGGGCTACTGTGGCATGGAGTTATCGGTCGCAGAAGAGCTATTACCTGACCTGGAAGCTGATGATTTTTATTGGCATCAATTGATAGGTTTAAAGGTGGCGACGTTATACTCATCGGCTGAACCGGTATTGCTAGGTGAAGTAAGTCACCTGCTAGAAACGGGTGCGAATGATGTTCTCGTGGTACGGAAGTGCACGGGAAGCTTAGATGATAAGGAGCGTTTAATTCCTTATGTGCCGGAGCAATTTATAAAAGATATCAATCTTGAAATCGGGATGATATTTGTCGACTGGGATCCTGAGTTCTAGTTTTAAAGGGCAAAGGAGAAAGCGTCGTGGACATATCGGTGGTCAGTTTATTTCCCGAGATGTTCGCCGCGGTTACCGACTACGGTGTAACTGGTCGAGCAGTTCAAAATGGTTTGCTGAACATTTCGTGTTGTAATCCTCGCGATTACACCGCGGACCGTCATCAGACAGTGGACGACCGGCCCTATGGCGGTGGCCCTGGTATGGTGATGAAGACTGCGCCGTTAGAGCAGGCAATTTATGCTGCAAAAGCGTCGGTAGCGTCGGGCGCGACGGTGATATATTTGTCGCCACAAGGCCGTTCGCTAGACCAGCAGAGCTTGGCAGAGTTAGCACAACGGCCATCGCTAGTGCTTTTGGCGGGTCGATATGAAGGGGTAGATGAGCGCTTAATTGAGGCCGAAGTCGACGAAGAATGGTCGATAGGTGATTATGTGCTTAGCGGTGGTGAGTTGGCTGCCATGGTAATGATTGATGGTTTAAGCCGTTTATTACCGGGTGTGCTAGGCCACCATTTATCGGCAGAGCAAGACTCATTTGCCGAAGGTTTGTTAGATTGTCCGCATTACACACGGCCTGAGCATTACCGAGATAGATCAGTGCCTGAGGTGTTGTTGAGCGGCAATCACGAAGTGATACGGCGCTGGAGACTCAAGCAGTCGCTAGGTCGAACTTGGTTACGGCGCAGGGATTTACTGCAAAAAGTAGAATTAAGTGTCGAACAAAATACATTGCTGGCGGAGTTTATTCGCGAGCTTGATAATTAACTAACATCTAGCTGTGAAGCTATAAACTTTTGAATTTAGGAGCATGCCATGAGCACCAACAAAATTATTGCCGAACTGGAAGCAGAGCAGGCCATCAAAGAACTGCCGGATTTCAGCCCCGGTGACACTGTTGTCGTTCAGGTTAAAGTTAAAGAGGGTGCTCGTGAGCGTCTTCAGGCTTTTGAAGGTGTTGTTATTGGCATTCGTAATCGTGCCTTGAACTCAGCCTTTACTGTACGCAAAATTTCTCATGGTGTAGGCGTAGAGCGTACTTTTCAAACCTACAGCCCCTTGATTGATAGTATTCAAGTTAAGCGCCGCGGCGACGTGCGCCAAGCTAAGCTTTACTATTTGCGTGAGCTGAGCGGTCGTGCAGCACGTATCAAAGAGAAACTGGGCGCAAAAGCTTAAGTTCTTAGCTATTCCAAAAAGGGCAGCCAATGGCTGCCTTTTTTGTTATTTAGGTTTAGAAAAAGTGAGTGCGAGACGGCAATTTTCATCGCATACTTTCCAGCTACTCCTTGAGAGTGTCGTCTTGGGTTTGATGCTGATTTCTTGGTGACCCTACATTGGACGGCGATGATATCTAGCGAGTATGAAACTTATTGCGAAAAAATCGTTCTCATTTGGGTGTGTTTTATTAGTGAAATTTGGAGAGTGTATTTGAATAGTCACATTAAAGTGTTTTTGCGTTGGGTTCTGTTAGTGCCAGCCTTTGCTGCTATGTTTATGGCTCTGGCTGGGCCGGCGGTTGCTTCGGTAGTGGTCGACAAGACAGCAGACACCGCGATTCGCGATTCTTTTAAAGCAACTCGGCCAGATATTGTTATTACTCAAATAGAAGCAAGCGGGGTAGCGAATCTCTATCTTGTTACTATGCAAAATGGTCCCACGGTCTACGCCAGTGCCGACGGCAGATACTTTGTTGCCGGTGATATGTTTGAAATTAGCGCGGCGGGTATCGAAAGTGTCGCTGAAAAGAAGCTTAAGCCGGTGCGCAAAGAGCTGCTCGCCCAGATTAAACGCGAAGACATGATTATTTTCAGCCCCGAAGGTGAAGCTAAGGGCGCTATTTACGTCTTTACCGATGTTGATTGCGGTTACTGTCGCAAACTCCACCAGGAAGTGCCGCAGCTTAATGCCATGGGTATTGAAGTGCGGTACTTGGGCTATCCACGAGCAGGCTTAGGGACGCCAACCTATGACAAAATGGTGTCAGCATGGTGTGCCGACGATCCCAAGGCGGCGATTGCGTCTTTGAAAGCCGGTGCGGCAATTGATCCTAAAAAATGCAGTAACCCAATTGCAGAGGAATATCAGTTGGGCTCGCAGATGGGCGTAACGGGAACACCGGCCATCGTGCTGGAAGACGGCAGTTTGATCCCTGGATATAAAACCGCCGCGCAGTTAGGTATAGCTGTGCTTAACTAGCAGTATTCAGCTTATTATGTTGAAAAAAAGGGGCTTATCGCCCCTTTTTTGTGGG
>JBKEFB010000023.1:0-32693 GCA_046712405.1 Zhongshania sp.
CCACCTACACCGTGCACAACGACCCCGACGGCGATGGCATTGCAGTGGAATTTAACCAACGTTTTCCGGGGCAGTATTACGATCAAGAAACGGGCTTGAACTACAATTACTTTAGGGACTATGATCCGGCGATAGGGCGGTATATTCAGTCGGATCCGATTGGGTTGGCGGGGGGGATGAATACCTATGCTTACGTCGGTGGAAATCCAGTTGGGTATGTTGATCCATTTGGGTTAGATGATATTAAATGGACTAATACCACTGGTGGAAGGTCTATTTTTGATGGGCCAACTTATGGAAATTGGGTTGAAAACTGGCGCGGAGGTGTAACTCTGTCGTCTAATAGAAGACATCGAATCACATGTGTATGCTACGGCGGAAGCCAAGCCGAGAGCGGAAATACTTTAATCATGCAAAGATTCGTTACGCCGCATAGCAGATGTATTTAAATGCCAAGTTAATAGGTGGTTATTAACACACTACAGGACATCCAAGGAAAGGAAATAGAAAGCGATGCTAAAGAAACTTGTAAGTATTCTGCTCTGCATCACGATGATTGGCTGCACGACTTTTATTAGAGTAGAGCGACCAATCCAAAACAATATTGGCCATCAGCTTAATCGAGGCGACACCGTGCTCGCCACGATGAAGTCAGGAGAAGTTATTAAACTGAAGGTGGTTGCTATAAGTGATTTTGAGATTTCTGGACTGACAAGCAAGGGCAATTCTGTAACTTTAAAATACACTGAAATCAACGAGCTTAGCAAAAAAAGATTCAGTACAGCTAAAACAACTGGCTTGGCCGTTGTCGGTAGCATCTTTCTAATAATCGTGGCTAAGGTTGTTCTTAATTCATTATTTGACGACGATGCACTTCGCAAGGCAGGCGACGAATCGCAAAACTAGGTTGTAGCTGTATCACAGAAGCCCAGACAAACTCCTTAAATGCCGTCTCGATTAAAAGTGATCAAAACTCGGAAATTCGAGCACGACTTTGACCAAGCAAAGCGGTACCTCGCCGAAATTTGCCCAGATCCATCAACGTTTTATGGTGACCAGCCGGAGTTCGACCTCTGGATCTACTCCATTGATAACTGCCTAATGGACTTGTGCTCAATATGGGACGGCGTCATACATCATCTTCGTCTTGCCCTAGTTGAAGCAGGCAGTGCATCACTGGAGGAAATTCAGGAGCCAAAGTGGCGATCAAATTCGAACGTCCTGGCGATGCTTTGTGAACACGGCGGCAACGATGAGCTGACCGATTACATTCAGGACAAGTACGAATCAATTGGTATTCAACTTCTCCAATTCGTTAGGAATGAACTGGTACACCGAGCGATGAAAAAGCGGATTCATTTACACGTCATGAATTCCATCGACTTCATTCTCTGGAAGGCCGAAGACAAGCAAGTGCTGTTTTTTCGGGATATGCCTGCATTTTTTGATGAGTTGCAAGCGGTTAGCGCATTCGTCAATGAGTAGTTGGCATTGGAGAAAGAGTGGAGTTGACTGCTAACAATGCGTTGCACAGGGCGTTAAGGTCGTAGATAAACCTACGACTGTCATCGGATTACGTATTTTTTGACTGTCCGCTTTTTACCAATACCGGCCCTCGGCTGCGTTCAAAAGCAGCCATACCATATAACCGCCAGAGGCATCTTATGAGTGAAATTACAGACAGAATAATTGATAAATTCTGCAATATATAAACTCCATACAACACAATAGTTGAATCTCAGTAACACCTGCCAATACCTGCACAATGTGGTTTATGCTTGGGTTTTCTGCCGCATCACTGCTTGGCAATTCGATTTGGTAAGCCCCATCTGCTGACGTTCTAGCCTAATATGATTCGCTAGCCTGCTTCAGCTTGTACATCAAGCGCTGCGCTAAGGGCAATGTGGACTTCCCCGGGTTTATACCAGACCTTTCTAGCTTGGAATAGCGCTGAGTTGTCTACATTACCTTGGGAAGTCCAATAACCTGAGCGCGTAAAACGTTATGTATGCTTCGCATGCCATCGCTTTCTGCACACTGGTGGTTTTGACTCGTCTAATAGGCCATTATGATAGATACCGCCGCTCATTAAATGCGGCTGCATGCCCGTTTCTATCAGTAGTGTTTCAAGCGCTGGGCGATAGTCGGATTTTATGGTTTGGTAACGTAATTGAAGCTGCTCGAAAGACCAGTTCCGGTACTTGCGTGTGCTCAGCTGCGTGTTAACGCCATCGATAACGGCACAGTATCTTTTTTGTCCGAGTTTCTCGGCTTCTACATTGCCCAGTGCAAACGGCAGGAAGGTTTTGCCAATAAAGCGAAGTAGTTCGTGAAGCGTATCCAAATAATCGCTGTCTAGTTTTAGCCATTCGCCGAAGTCGCTGGGCGATGCGCAACCACGTTGGTCACTTAATTCTGAAATTGTATCGAGCCAGCGGCAGGTTCGGGGTGCATGGACTTCCATCGTGACGGCGGAAGCTGGGTCGTTAAACAAATGGGTACGCAGTGGTCCAAAAAATGCAAAGTCTGCTATGGATGGTCTAAACCCAAGTAGAAAGTTGTAATGAAGGAAGTGCGCTTCCAGTATGGCGAGCAGGTCTTGAATCTGTTGGTCGAGACTTTCGCGCACTGCTTTGCAATCTATTCCCAGATGAAAGTCGAAGCCCGATTGTCGCTGAGCAAATTGCTCTGCGAACGCTGTGTGGTCTACGGGGTACTCGCCTCTGGTTAAACCTCGGGCTATACGGTGACTGAGTGCGGTGCGATTGAGCTCGCACCCCCATCGAGTGTGCATGTGTATTCGGGGTAAGTACTCGTCGGCGAATTCTTCACAAATCCACATCACGAATGCCAACCGTGGATCCGTTGGGACACTGGCGGGTTTTGGGTGTCTTGCCTCAAGCCATTCGATGGTCGGAGTTGAGTCTTGCAGAATCGTATTGTCAGGCGTTACCAATAGCGGAATGATAGATCGGCCCACTAGTGATGGTATCAGGGTCATATAGTCGTGGCGGGTGGTTTGTATCCGTTTATAGGCAATACCTTTGTAGTGCAGGTACGCCATGACCTTCTGGGAATAAGGTGAAGTATAGTCTTGCCAGAGCCGGTAATGATGTTCTTCGCCTTCGTTTAGACTGCGGCTTTCATCAAGTCTTTGGCGTTCCAATGCAACATTTTGGGGATAGTTCATTGTGTCAAAATACCAGCACATTTGCAGACGCAGGGTCGTTATTACCCGCCAGCACGGAGGCGTAGACTGTATCTATAGCGGCCGGGCCGCGCGCTTCAAGTAGCTTGAACCAGTTTCTAGCTTGCTGACTGAAGGCATTCCAATCGTTTTCTAAACGCGTATCAAAAGTCTCTACACCCCACTGTTCTATCCTGTGGTTGATCTGGGCTGGCGCGAAAAATGCCTTGGGGCGTGGACCGGGAAAATTAGTGGGTTGGTATTCGGCGTCCCAATGAGATTTGCCTATTGTGCAACTGTGGACGATATTATTGCCCAGAGCTTCGTGAAGAGATTTGACCAGCGGCCCATTGCCGGCAAAGTCGACTATTAGCGTAGGCTGCGCCGTGTCTATTTTATTCAGTTGTTCGTAGCTAAACACTTTTTGGTAGCAGCCAAGACCCGATACGAAGTCGGTGTTGGCAGTTGACGTTAATCCAACAACAGTCGCTGAGCTAGACTCGTTACGTTGGCAGCACGCAGCAAAAGCGATGGCTGTTTTTGAGGATGCACTGATAACAATAATCTGTTCAGCGCCGAAAAAATTATTTTCACTAAAGTAATCTTCGGCAAGATATGAAGTAACAAATAAGGGTTTCAGTACAGCCTGAGTAGCTTCACCACTAGCGTCGGTAAGCTCTGGCTCGCAATAGGTGTACTTATTGTAGGCAGAAAAAAGATTTTTGCGATGCGAAGAATGATCAAAAAAATACTGTTCCCGTATCTGACCCGGATGCATTTTTAAATGACTAGATAAAGGAAAGTAGCCAAAATAACGTGAACCCACTGGTACTGATTCGCAATGTGATTTAACAACGGTGGCATAGCCAAATACGGGAACTCGGCCATGGCCAGCTTCCGGCACCGGGAAAAATTCCCAGTATTGCATTGCTTCGCCAAACACCATGTAGGTTATGTTGTTAGCGGTCAGTGCAAATTTATCAAGACGAACTAGAATGTCACCGTCATTAAGACTGCAATCGTGTGCGCTGCCACGTTCAGACCAGCGGGTGTCTTTAAAGTCTGACTTGTTGATAATCATGTCAGTCATTTGATCAGTCATTGCGTGAAGCTCCTGAATATTGCGTTGTAAAATCTGTAGCGAAGGTGAAATGCCCTAGCGCTTCACAGAGGGTAGGGCTGCTGGTTGAGATTTCTATGGTGGCGAGCCAGCCACGCGTCGGATGCTGTTCTATTGTTAGACCTGTGAGCTTATCGCCAGTGTCTACGGCGCATTCTCGGACCACGCTTTCTATTTGCTGACGCGTCAGGTCGGGCTTGAAAATCTTTCCTATTGCTGTCAGTGGCAGATCGTCAACAATGTAGATACGTTTAGGCACTGCTGCGCGTTCGGGTATGTTTGCTGTGCAATATTTTAGTAGCTGGGCCTCGTCCAGATCGCTGTCGGGCTTAGCCGATACATAGACGACAGGTACTTCGCCTGCATAGGCATCGGGGCGACCAACAGCGGCAGCCATCAACACATCGGGATGACACGCTATCGCTTCTTCAATTATTTTGGGGTCGATATTGTGACCGCCGCGAATGATCAATTCCTTCTTGCGCCCGGTCAGCCAAAAATAGCCATCAGGGTCGCAGCGGCCTAGGTCACCGGTGTTCAGCCAGCGCTGACCATCGCCACAGTCTAGCCAAAGAGCTTTGTTGTGTTCTTCGCTAAGGTAGCCCTGAAAAACGTTAGGGCCGGCGATAGTAACGACGCCAACTTCATCAAAGTCGCAATCGCGCTGCCATTGGTGGCCGTCGAGCTGAACAATTTTCATTTGCTGGTAGGGTATTCTTAGGCCAATTGAGCCAATGCGTGATTCGCCCTCTGGGGGGTTTGAGCTGCTGGCGCAAGTGCCCTCGGTTAGGCCATAACCTTCCAAAATGCGTATTCCGGTTGCCTCCTGAAAGCGGCGGAATAACTCTACGGGCATGGGAGCCGCACCGCACATGCCAAGCTCGAGGGAGCTGATGTCGTGGCCGTCTATGGGTTGTTGGAGTAAACCTGAGTAAATCGCCGGGACTCCACTGAAGAAATTAATACGAAAATGCTCTACCAGTGACCAGAAGCGAGGGATGACACCCTCGCCACGGTAACCCTGTGGCGTCGCCAGTACGACTCGCGCACCCTTTGACCAAGGCATTAGGCCGGTTATAAGCTGCGCGTTGACGTGAAATAACGGCAGCCCACAGAAAAAAGATTTTCCCGGCCCTGCGCCATTTTCCAATGTCAGTGTCATGGCAAAGGCATTAAACACCTCGTTCCGATGATTCCTTACAGCTATTTTGGGGCGTCCGGTGGTGCCTCCCGTGCAGAAATAAGACGAGATATCGTCAGGCGTAATACGTCTGGAGCTGACGAGAGTGTCACCGCGAACTTGCCTAGCTAAAGAATGATAAGGCGTTACTTGGACTTTTTGGCCGTTGGCATCAACTAGCGACTGCCGATTATGGACAAGGCTGTGTAGCTTTAGTGCCAGTTTTTTGTGTGTGCTTAGATAGCGACTCATTGATATTGTTATTAAATGCTTTATAGACGTATTTTTTAGAATAGCGCTTGTCGCTTTTTCCCATAGATCGGCGCCAGGAGTGGGGCCGAGAGTCACCAATGCTTTGGCTTGTGCAGACTCTAGTAGTGCCGCGATAGTGCTCTCATCAAGTTGCGGATTGATTGCAAACGCAATGCCGTTTGCCTCTGCTCCCCATAGAACAAAATGTGTTTCTGGTAAATTTGGTAGCATGTAAGCGACGACATCGTCGCTGCCGAGGCCAAGCGATTGTATGGCATTGGCGGCTTTGTTGATCTCGAAAAGGAGTTCTGAAAAATTCCAGTTGTGGGTGTCGTCGAGCGCTGCAGCGTTGGTGAAAAAGCTCAACGCGGTTTTGTCGGCATTTACCAGTGCTGCCCCCTTAAGAACATCATAGGTGGAGTCTGGTAAATTGCGATCTTGCAATGGCGTAGCTTCGAGTCGTGCGACATCGTCTATATTTCTGATACTCATGATTCAAACCTCTTCACAGTGACCGATAGACCGGCGCGATGAATTATCGGGAGAGCTGCCTGTAGCTGTGATTCAGGATCGTACTTCGCCAGCCATTCGAGAGTTCTTGCGTCGTTAAAGCTTAATAAACACTGCTTCTGCAAGCGTTGCCATTTCCACAGATCAAAAGGACTAACGCGCCTATCAAGCCGCGAGGTGGCGTAAGTGTGCGAGCGCACTTCTAAGGCTCTGGGCAGTGCATTGCTTGAGGGCCTTGCGATGCACCTATAGAGCGTACTTTCCAGTGTTGCCATTAAAAAAGGCAATTGCTCTTTGAATATTGAGCATAGAATGGGCTCTAGCGTTTGTGGTACTTCATCGCGAGGTAGGTAAGAGCTATTTTCGCTGGTGTTCGGTGGGATTCTCATGCGGTCGAGCCATCGTCCTAACGCCGGACGATGCTCGAATAACACTCGGCGCGAGTGTGGGTCGCGCCCGAGGTGCGCATACAAAGGGCCGTAAAGCGCAAAGTCGCCGAGGCAGGGTCGACCTCCCAGCAAATAGTTGTATAGCGTAAAATGTTTTTCTAGGTGGTCGAGCTGGACGTTAGTCCAGGTCTCAATGTCTTGGCTAGACTTTGGGTTAACACCGAGTGAAGGAAGATGATTTTGCATGCTGGCGGCGATATTTTTAGCCACCAGTGTGCGTAGCACCGGCATATAGGGCAATAGATTTTTTCCCGCTTCACGAATGAAGAATTGTCGGTTTTCTGCGCTGTGCCATCGGTAGTGCATGGCAGAGGGCAGCCAAAAACTGTCTGCCCATAATTCCACTAGGTAGGCTATAAGCCGCTGCTTTGGCGAGGTGGGGATAATCCCGTTGTCACTAAATTTAGCCTCTAGCAGATCAATGATTTCACTACTGTCCTGTAGCCATTCACCTTCTGGCGTTTTCACTACAGGCAAAACTCGCACGCCAACTCTGCGTGGTAGCTCGCGCATCACCTGATAGGCGTTAGGACTAATCTCGACATGAGGAATACGTTTGAACCGCATGTAGGACCGGGTTTTTGCACTAAATAAAGATAGCTCCCAACCATAATGTTGATACTGCTGCGTCACTCTCCCGGCCCATTTCTGTGAAGGGGATCGGTGGCGGAAACGATCAGTGATGCAGCCGCCAGCGCCGCTTGCCTATGGGGTACTGCTGCGTGGTATCTCGACGAAGTAATCATTCTGTGGAAACTACCTAGTGAGGGGTAGCGGACGAGAGCTATCTCGTGCCATCGATCGGGGTCAGGTCGGCCTTCGTTACCAATGGCGGTAAAAGCATAGTCGCCTAGCCAATCAATGGCGCCGCCCTGGCTGCAGATCATTTTTAGAACCTGCTTGGCGTAGAGGCCGTATGCCGCTTTACCGGTTCGCTGAATACTCTTGTCGGGATACTGAGCCTGCGTGTGCAGCTGATTAAAGTTGATCATCCAAATGGCCCCCGTGTTCTTCTTACTAAAGCGTTCAAGTTCTTCGTACTGTTGCTTGGACGGGTTGGCCGCGCCAGAAAAATAGCTATCCGGAATCGGTTCAAAAATTGGCTTGAAGGGGATCAGGCGGAACAAGGTGCCGATCGCACGCAATACAATGCGGGCGGGTAATGGCGCGGGGTGTGAAACGACAGCACTTTTTATCGGCTGTTGTTTCCATAATTTCATGGCGTTAAGAGCGTCGGCAGGTGAACGGAAAAAAAAGCGTTGGTATAGCTTTGCCGATACTTCCTCGCGACCAATGCCTTGCAACAGACAATGTGTGGTCCTCTGCAATCCTTTGGCTCCTTCCAGTGCGGCATCTGTAAAAATGTGGAGGCAAACTGGCGAATTCTGTGGCAGCGCAGCGAAGGCGGCATTCTGTGCGCTGCTCATCATGTGGGTCATAGTGTGGTTTCGCTTGTCGGCAGGAATAGTATTTGGCCGTCGTGGCCAACAGTGATTTTTCCGTCAAAATGATTTTTCATACCGTCGACAAACAACCAGCGCATGAACACGTTGTTGGGAACGGTTGGAATCAGGTGGGTAAGCACCAAATGTTTGACGCCGCTGGCCTGCGCCATTTTGGCGATCGCGATCGTATCGGCATGGTAGTCGATAACGTCACTTGTGTGCTTTGCCTGTTTACTTAGACCGAGCGCCGTCATTTGCTGTATAGCCCTATTTGTCAGTGACGTATTTAAGGCTTCGTGAACCAAAATGTCGACGTTCGCAGCGGCGCGGGCTGTCGCCTCTGTCACGCGGGTGTCGCCACTAATTACAACGCTTCGGCCTTTGTAATCAATGCGATAGCCGTATGCCGGGTGGACGGGATTGTGATCAACCGCGAATGCCGAGACGGTAACACCGGCTTTTTCGTACAGTACGTGCTGAGATTCGTCCGCTATTGGTCGCGGCGCGCCAGCAAATGCATCGTTGTTAAGATTAGGGCGGTTGTTTCGTCGATTGTTAATATCGAAAGTATAGGTGTCGGCAATAGCTGCAATTACACGTTCTATGCCAGCCGGGCCGTAAATTGGAATAGCGTCTTTGCGCCCATTAATCCATGCGGTATTAATGAGTTGAGCTAGCCCACTGAAGTGATCTGAGTGCCAGTGAGTTATAAAAACGGAAGACACACTTTTAGGGGGGATGCCCACCAGCGAGAGGTTAATACTGGCGCCCTCACCAGCATCAAAGAGCAGTGTTTGATTACCTGCTATCACTGCGGTGCAGGCTTGCCCGCGTTCACTGGCTTTAGGGGTGCCGGTGCCGCAAAGTACCACGTGTATACCCTCGTCGAGAGATTGCGCCAGCGGAGCAGTGGCAAGATCACGGCGGATGGCTTGATCGACAAGCGACTCGCATCCCGTGAGGATGATGCCAAGCGAGAGGCTGCCGATAAAGGACATTTTGCATAGTATTTTCATATCAGTACCTATATATGATGTCGAGTCCGACAGTTCGTGGTTCACCCCACATGACCGCGCGATCAGCCTGGGGAAGAAAATCCATTGTGACGGTAGCGTATTCCTCGTCGGTCAAATTTTTCGCCCATGCGGCCGCGGTGAGCTGGCCCTTTAGCACGGGTATATCGTAAATTCCCACTCTGGCATTAAAGAGCCCCAAAGCATCGGTTCGGGTGTTGGGAATACTGGCAGTTTTATTTGCGCCATTTGTTTCTGCCTTGTAGCTGTAGCTCAGATTAAGGTTGAGGCGGCCCCATGAAAACGTAACAGGCGAATAATCCAGTCGGGCATTGAAGCTGTGCTTAGGTGCTGAAAAAAAGGTAAATTCATCTGTCGTGTCTTCGCCAGTGTCTGGATTGATTACCTCAATCATGCGAGCGTCAAGCCAAGCGTAGCCGGCGGTGAGTATCAAATCGTGCGTCACCATGAGTGTCAGATCAACTTCGGCACCTTGCATTCGCGATTCGCCGGCGTTGAATACCCGTGTATCAGTAATAGTGCCATCGATTTTGAAATTCATCTGGCGGTTAGTGAAGTCTGTTTCAAAAACATTGGCATTAAAGCGCAGCCGACGATTAAGTAGCTCACTCTTTATTCCAAGTTCATAGGAAGCAACATATTCGGCGTCAAAGCCACGGACGAACTGTTGTGGGTCGGGCTCTCTGGCATTGAAACCGCCACTTTTGTAGGCCTGTGCATATTTAACATAGAGCTTGCTGCGGTCGCTGAGTCGATAGGCTGCAACAAGCGTGCTAGAGGTATCTGTGAAGGGTTTTTTGCTGCTGACATCGAAATCAATTGCCGGGCCAGCCGCAGTAGGCGGGCCCGCAACGGCAGCGCCGGTCTCGCGGTTCACTGTTTCAGTTTCTAGGTACATCTGTTGTTGGCGATATCGTCGAGTAAATCGGTTGTCCTTTGAATAGCGCAGCCCCAGTGTGAATTCAAGACGATCATCTAGAACGCGTGGGTTCCAATTGGCTTGGGTGAACACGGCATGAGCTTTATTTCTAACATCAAATCCGGTTGAATCGATCAGCAGTGCAGAGATGATGGTGGTTGCCAGTGGGCCTTCGACGATGCTGACGGGTGCATTCAGCACGTGGTGGGAGGGCTGGCGTTCACGGGCCTCTTCATCAAAGGTATAGAGCCCCGCAATAATGTCCAGCCTGTCATTAAAAGCGCTGCCGGCAAGCTGAATCTCGTGAGACGTTTGCCGATGGTTGAGCTCCACCCTCCCTGCGGGTGTGCTTAAACTGCCATCCTTTGAGGTATAGGCACCGCCGTCCAGGCGAAACTCGGGAGAACTACTGCCGCCGCCAAGGTCTGGAAAAGATTTATCTTCCATGCTGCGGTGGCCAAGCAAGTATTTGATCGATACGGACTCACCAAATATGTATTCGGCTGTAAAGGTGTGCCCTTCAATCTTAGTGTTTGATGGCAGGAGCTCCGTTTGGGTAGAGAGTGCATCGAATCGTACGTCGTCGCCGGGATAATTGAAGTATCGACTGGAGTTTTCCGAAACTTGATTGTTAATGATACCTGCCGGGGTGGATGATGGGCTGATAGTTTTTGGGCGAATGGGCTGAAGTGTGTAGTTATAGAACTCGGTGTCGGAGTTCTCGTAGTTGTAGTTTATTTGCAGCTGGTCCGTGGTGTCCCAGCGCAGGTCAAAGCGCTGGGCGATTGCGCTGCGATCGCCAAAGTCGCCACCAGGACCGGTGTTTTCGACAAAGCCGTCTTGCTGCGTAGACAGGTAAGACAGTCGAATAGCAAGCGAAGAGGATAGCGGCAGGTTCAGC
The DNA here is from genome assembly GCA_046712405.1 of Zhongshania sp. Taxonomy (GTDB): domain Bacteria; phylum Pseudomonadota; class Gammaproteobacteria; order Pseudomonadales; family Spongiibacteraceae; genus Spongiibacter. Next base: position 10,998 of record JBKEFB010000023.1, read on the forward strand.
GCAGTTTTTGAGGTCATTAAATTTCGCGAACCGCCGGTCAGAGTTTGCTTAAAGCCTATGTCGTCGAACTGCGGGCGACGCGTAATGATATTCACTGTGCCGCCGGTCGCGTTGCGTCCATACAAAGTACCCTGCGGGCCGCGAAGAACTTCTATGCGTTCTAGCTCGGCGACATCGAACGCCAATCCCGTAGATCGCGCGATGTAGATGCCATCGAGATAGATGCCAATAGCCGGGTCCTGGGTGATTTGCGCGTCGAGTAAACCGATACCTCGAATAAAAACTCTTAAAGTCTGATTGTTTAACGGGAAGGCTTCCATCGTCATGCCCGGCACCGCTACTTTAAGATCACCCAAGCCGGCGATCCCGGCTTTTTCCATATCTTCACTGTTGAAGACTGCCAGTGAGATAGGAGTATCTTGGAGCGATTCAGCTTTGTGCTGGGCTGTCACAATAACTTCTTCAAGCGCCGGCTCATTGGTCGCTTGTACTTCTGGAACTGCCCCCAGTGCGACGCTCGCCATCAGAATAATGGGGAGCGTAAGCAGGCGAGAGGGTTTTCTCATGCTCTGGACTTCCATGACTAATCTCCTTTGCCAGCATTGGAGCTGGTGGCATTACTATTATTAGTTGAAATAGTCGTCATTAGTGAATATAGTTCACTTTGGAGTGGGATTGCAAGCACCATGTTCTGAGTTCCGCCTTTAACGATAATTAATAAGGACAAGATATGGAGTCTGCGCAAGAGAGAAGTGGCGTACTGGAGCCCGCCGCCATGAGAGGGAGGTGCGAGGTGAGTGAGTTCGATCCAGCGCCCCGTGCGACTGCGTCTGGCCTTACTCACCTGCGGCTAGCTCGTAGAGACCTGAGCACTACCGGCCGGTTTCTCGAAGATTTTGGTCTCAGCGAGTTGCAAAAATCAGCAGATTCAAAAACTTTTGGCGCGGTTGGTGAAAGCGGGCCCGCGGTCATTCTAGAGGGGCAAGAGCGTGATCGCTTTTTAGGTTTTGGAGTGCGCCTGCGAGGAACGGCAGATTTCAATGCCCTGAAAGAATCGGATCTGGACACGCACTGCTCGCCTGAGGGCAATAGCCTTTCGGTACGCGATCCTGATGGTTGGTTGGTGCATGTAGGGGTCTCAGAACATGATGGTGCTGACGCAAATGCGAGTATAGAGTCTGCCAACTCACCTAATCTTAAGGCTCGAGTGAATTCAGTCGTGTCACCAAGATTTGGCCCTGCACCTGTGTACCGCCTCGGCCATGTGGTATTGGGTGTTCGCGACATAGAAAAAAGTATCAGTTTTTATCAGCAGAATTTCGGTATGCGGGTATCAGATTTCTTATTTTTGAACAAAGATGACACGCGTCCATTTCAGGCATTTCTGCGATTTGACAATGGCCTACTGCCTTGTGACCACCACAGTCTGGCTCTGGTAGAGGCCCCTGTTTTGGGCTTGCTACATTCCGCCTTTGAAGTTTTAGATTTTGATGCGGTTGCCACTGGTGGGGACTATTTGCAGCGACGCGGGCACGAACATGTGTGGGGCATAGGTCGCCATACACTAGGCAGTAATATTTTCGATTATTGGCGCGATCCTGGCGGAGATTTATTCGAGCACTTTTGCGATGTGGACCAGTTCGATGCAAGGATGTCGGCGGGCTACCACCTGCTCCATAAAGATTCGCATCACCAGTGGGGGCCCGAGCTCACTGCTGAATTCTTGAGGGTGCGTTCGCTGCCGTCTTTTATAAGAGAAGTTGTTGCTCGTTTGGTATTTGATAAAAAATTCACGCTCGCTCATTTGCGTAGAGTGGTGCGGGCGTCGAACCGAAAATTGAGCTGACCAAGCTACCTACAGGAGATTTATCATGCCTTGTCATGTTATGCGTTACCGTTACCAAAACACACCTCAGTGGGGTGTGGTTCTGGGTGATCGTCTCATCCCGTTGGGTAGCTTCGAGACTACCAGAGCGTTTCTGGCCGAAGGGCGAGATCGCGCCTTTGAAATATCGGCTAACCCCGAAGCGTTGTTGGGGGATAGCCTCTCGGTGGCAGACCTTGAGTTGCTGAGCCCAGTTACTGACGATGCCAGAGTGCTCTGTCAAGGAGCAAACTATAGACAGCATATGATTGAGTCAGGGTTAAACCCTGATGAAAAGAACTTTAATATGTTCTTCAATAAGTCCAGCGCCAGTTTGTGCGCAGGCGATAGCCCTATCGTTCGTCCTCACCATGTTCAGCTATTGGATTACGAAGTTGAGCTTGGTTTGGTACTGGGATCGAGTGTCTGCGCGCCCTGCGAGGTTTCCGAACGCAACCTCCTCGACCATATTGCAGGGGTAGTGATTGCTAACGATGTATCCGCTCGTGATGTACAGATTCCGCAAACTCAGTTTTTTAAGGGCAAGAGTTATCGTAGCTTTTGCCCGGTTGGCCCGCGTTTGTGCTTGCTCAGTTCTGATGACCTCCACCTACTATCGAGTCTAACCTTGGAATTGTATGTGAATGACGACTTACGGCAACGCGACGAGTCAGCTAATCTCGTGTACAAACCGGCGGAAACCCTGGAGGAGTTATCGCAGTTTAGTAATTGGAAGCCGGGAGACCTGCTAATGACAGGAACACCCTCGGGTTGCGCGCTTCAGCTGCCGCCTGCCTGGGTATCCAGGATATTTGGTCTGCTGCCGGACGCCGTCAAATGGAAGGTGTTTGTTAAGAAGCAAGCGGGCAACGGGCGCTACCTGAAGCCTGGCGATCGAGTGCGTAGCCGTATTTTCAGCAAAGACGGCTCAATCGATCTGGGTGAGCAGCGCAACCAGGTTGTCAGTGCGGCAACAGGCGGTAGATAGGTGCTTGTCCTGTGTTTCGGTGCATTACCCGTGCGTAATAACGATTCTGCCTGGTGCTGAGTTTGTCTCTTGTTCGCAGTGCGCATCGGCCAATGCCGTTAGGGGGTAGACGCATCGTACCCGCGGTATAATCTTCTTCTGTTCGCACAGTATGGCGGCCAGTTGCAGTGCATCGCGATTAGGTGTGAACATCGCCCATTCATAGCGCAGGCCGTGCTTTTTAAAACGTCTTTTATTGCCAATCATGGTCGCGATTGATCGCATTAATCCGATGGCTATTCCGTGTTTGTCGATATTGTTCAGCGCAGGTGTTACCAGGGTCACGTAGCAGCCTCCTGCCGCCAAAACGGGTATGGAGCGCGCCTCATAGTCACCCCCGACGGTGTCGAGCACGACATCGTAATTGCTCAGCAAAGCGCTAAAATCTTCCTGTTTGTAATCAATCACGTGATCCGCGCCAATCTGCCTCGCGAACTCTAGGTTTTTAGTGCTAGCCGTGGTGGCGACAGTGGCTCCCCAAGCCTTGAGCCAGGGGATGGCAATTGTTCCTATGCCGCCTGTGCCGCCGTGCACTAAAACGCGCTTGTTGGCAGTCGTTTGCTCGTTTAGCCGCGCCTTGGCGAATGCTGCGGCGATGGTAAGCGCTGAGTAAGGTAGGGTTGCCGCCTCGGAAAAGCTTAATGTTGTAGGCTTGTCGACGCAAAGCGCATAGGGCACCGTGCAGTAGGCTGCATTAGTGCCCTGATGTGTGGGTCCAACTGCGGCTATTACAGCGTCGCCCTCAGCTAGGCCTTGAACACCTAGGCCTGTGCGCACAACGATGCCGGATAGTTCCGATCCCAATATGTAGGGAAAATCAAAGCCTCTTTTCTTTGCAAAAAGGCGATGTCCGTACCCTTGGCGGACGCGACAATCGATAGGGTTGACGGTGCTTGCCTTGACGGAAATCAATACCTCACCTGGCCCGGGCTTGGTGACTGGAAAGGCCGTGTTGTACTCAATTACGACGGGGCCGCCAAAGCCTCCAATGACATTCGCTTCCATGGTTTTGTCGATTGGTGGTGTCATAGTCGTTATTCCTTTCGGGGAAGGGGGCTTTCAATCAAGGACATAGATTCCTCTTCACTGATTCCGAGCAGCCTGAGAAAGTAGCTTGCAGTGTATATAGCATCAGCCTCGCATAGTTTGCCGCGTGCGAGGTTCTCCATAACACCGAGTGTCATGCTGCTAACAAAACTGACAAAGGCTTCTAAGTTGTCCACGCGAAAACGCCCGCTATTTATGCCGCGTCCTATATCCACCCTGACTCTCGCTTCAATTTGATCGTTCAAGAAGTCGCTTGGCATTTGCGAGATTATGGGGATCATGCCTCGTTCTTTCGCGTAGGTAAGGGTGTATCGATAAGATACGCTGATGATTTCTGCTGGGTCTTCAATACCCGCAATGAGTTTTTCAAGTTCAGTGATGTAGAGGATAAAAAACTCTGCAGCTAACGCTTTCAGTGCATCGGTCTTTGATTCGAAATGGTTGTAGAACGTCCCCAGCCCTACGTCGGCTTCTTCAGTTATATCGTGGATATTGACGCTGTCAAAGCTCCGCTCAGTCATCAGTTTCTGGATTGCTGCTAGTAGTTTGGCGCGCGTATTGTCCTTTCTGCGGCTGCCACGGTCTTTTTTACTTGTTTCAATCACCGGATGGAATCCTTCTGTATAACGATATAAAAATCACCGGGTATTCTCCACTAAGAACTTTAGCCGGTCGAGCGATTTGGCGCTACGCGAAGAAAGTAGTTGGCTTATAAATGGCAGCAGAAAGATTCTGAAACCTTGGTTTTGGTTGCGAGTTTCACAAAGCCAAGACAGATGTACCGAGGTGTCAGTTAATGGCTGCAGGCGGAGCATAAAACGTGGGCGAAGCGGCTCCAAGGCGGCCTCGAAGCGCAGCAGCCGAGGGAAGTCCTGATGAATCACGGTAACGTCAATGTCAGTCTTCCCAAAGAGTGGCACCTTAGCAACTTCTAGATACTTGGCTCCACTACCCTCCACATTGTTCTGTTTGCGCATTGCATCTACGCCGACAAACCACTTTGGGTAGTTGGATAGGTCGGAAAGGTAGCTGAATACAACTTCTGTTGGGCAATCAATCGTGATTGAGTTTGACGCTACAGTCCGCATGGTCGTTATTCTCCGCGGTTGATTGGCAGGTGCTGAAATAGATAAAGTCTTGACATTCACTATATAATGGACTCTAGTTCACACATGAATTATATTCATTTTACCATAAGGTGACAAACTTTTGTTAAGTAATACAGACCGAGACGGACGATCAAGTTCATGAATATAACAATGTTTTTACACAGCCTTGCTGGCATCCTCACCAGCCCATTTAATAGCAATGTGCATGACGGGAGGGTATCTAGTAACCCGCGGCTTGTTGACACATTGCGTTATCCGCTGGTGGAGCCGCCACCGGGGGGCAGTAATCAGCACGGTGAAATTGAGGTATTGCCCGGCGGCGCGGAAGTTGTGCACTGGTTTGCGCACGTGGCTGGGGTCAACTGGCATTTTGTTACAGCAGGTGATCCTGCCAACGAGCCGGTCTTGCTAATTCATGGCTTGCCGGAATCTTGGTACGCCTTTCACCATCAGATAGCAGCGCTTACAGGCGCTTACTATGTGGTAGCCATCGACATGAAAGGTTATGGCCAATCAGATAAAAGACGCGGCCTAGATTATAGCAACCCAATAATGGCGAAAGAACTTGCGCTGCTAATTGACCATCTGGGTTTGCAGACTCTTCACCTTGTTGCTCATGATCGAGGTAGCGTTCTTGCGGATTATCTGACCGAGGTGCCGGGTATGTCTTCCCGGATACTTCACTACGTGCGTATGCAGCAATCTGGCTGTGAGCCGCATGGGTATCCGCGGCCACCGCATAAGGTTTTTGGCAGCTGGGTTGGAGTATTACTGTTTCGCAGCAGAGGCTTTGTCAAAACTATATACCGCAGTAATTATGTGGCCCACCCAATATCTAACGCAGAGATTGAGCGGCTAGATTTTGAATTCAAATACCACGGCATCGGCGAATGCGTGTCAGAAAACTTCCAAACAACCAACTTTGATTTCGAGTTAAAAGAGCGAATGGAGCGTCTTTTTCAGAGCATGACAATGCCAGTGCTTTTTCTTCAGGGCGGTCTCGATATCGGACAGCACCCCGAAGAATACGAGGGCATAGGTGAGTATGTGAAAAACGCCACGTTGCAAATCATTGACGCAGGACATTTTCTCCACTTGGAGCGCCCTGACGAGGTAAGCCTAGCAATCCATCACTTCCTACAACATGGCAGCGCCGCTTGAGTGAGTAACTCTGGAGAATGATATGAGGTTCAAAACTATAATTAAAACAGGCCTTTTTGCAGTGCTTGTGTTGGGTGCAACATTGGGTTTACTGCGGGATAAAGTGTTTTTGTATTTGCCAGGCATAGTTCACATTTTAAAGTCTCCTATTGCCGAAAACCGAGACGTGCAATGGCAGCAGATGCCAAGCGCGCCAAGAGAAGGGCAGCCTAACGTGATTCTTATTCTGGCTGATGATCTTGGTTTCAATGACTTGAGCATGGGCGGTCAGAACCCAGATCCGACGGTTCAAACGCCAAATATTGATGCTATAGCCTCCGCGGGCATCACTTTCACCAACGGATACGCGGCAAGTGCCACGTGCGCACCGTCGCGCGCCAGTTTAATGACTGGCCGCTATGCCACTCGTTTCGGGTTTGAATACACACCCGCGCCCAAGGAATTTATGCAGTTGATTTACGCAAGGGACGAAGGAAAAGAAGATATTCCATCTATCTACCACAAAGAGCGAGAAGACCAGGTTCCTCCTATGGAGGAAATGGGCATACCCTCGTCTGAAATCACCTTGGCCGAATTACTAAAGGCCAAGCATTATCGTTCCATTATGCTGGGCAAGTGGCATCTTGGAGAAGAAAGCGATATGCGACCTGGCGCGCAGGGCTTTGACGAGTGGCTGGGATTTCTTCCGGGCGCTAGTCTTTATCAACCGGTTGATCAAGAGGGTATAGTCGAATCGCGCCAATCCTTTGACCCTATTGACGAGTTCTTATGGGCAAATATTGGTTACGCAGTGCGCTTTAACGGCAGCGATCGCTTTAATCCAAAAGGTTACATGACCGACTACCTGACCACAGAGGCAATCAAGGCCGTTGAGGCAAATCGGGACAACCCATTCTTCCTATATCTTTCGTACAACGCGCCACACACCCCCTTACAGGCAAAACAGGCTGACTACGACGCGCTATCACATATCACTGATCATACCGAGCGCGTGTATGCAGCAATGATAAAATCGCTGGATGACAACGTGGGAAAGTTGATGTCAGCGTTGAAAGATCAGGGGCTGGAAGACAACACAATCGTGATTTTTACAACGGATAACGGTGGTGCCCACTATTTAGGATTACCGGATGTCAATGCGCCCTATAGGGGCTGGAAAGCGACCTATTTTGAGGGTGGCATTCACGCGCCATTTTTTATGAAATGGCCGGCTAAAATTCCGGCGGGTAAGCAGTATGATCAGCCGGTTATTAGTATGGATATATTTTCTACCGTCGCGGCAGCTGCGGGAGCAGAACTACCTGCTGACAGAGTCATCGATGGTGTAAACCTTCTGCCTTATATTCAGGGCGAAAAAACCGGCGCACCCAGAGATGCCATTTTCTGGTATCAGGCCGGCTATGAGGCGGTCATCAGCAATGGTTGGAAACTCCAGCGAAGTGATCGCGCAGATACAACTTGGCTCTTTAATTTAAAAGACGATCCTACCGAAACAACTAATATTGCCGAACAGAATCCGTCTCAAGTCAGAAAAATGCTGGCGATGATTGATGAATTTAAACTTCAGCAAGCCGAACCTAGGTGGCCAGCGTTGCTGGAGAAATCAGTACCGATCGATAAGACGATGGCGGAACCATACGAAGCCGGGGACGAGTATGTGTTCTGGGGGAATTAATGCTTTGCGGGTTAGTTAAAGCAGGACTCTAAGTGATTTGAGTCTTAAGTGTCACAGAATAAGATTGCGCATTGCACGAGCTGTATATGCGCGCGGAGGGAAAGATGAAATTATTACGTACGCCGGACGAGCAATTTAAAAAACTCCATGATTATCCATTCGCGCCAAACTATTTAGAGCTAGGTGATCCGGATGGCAGTGCTACCACTATTCGGATGCACTATCTAGACGAGGGGCCTCGCGACGGTATTCCTGTGCTACTTCTGCACGGCGAACCCATGTGGTCCTACTTATACCGAAAAATGATTCCCGGTCTTGTAGCGGCTGGTTATCGAGTGATTGCGCCCGACCAAATTGGTTTCGGTAAGAGTGATAAACCCTCAGAGAAATCCGATTATAGCGTGGCCCGCCACGTGAGCTGGATCCGTGAGTGCATTCAAAAACTAGAACTACAAAACGCGATATTTTTTGGCCAAGACTGGGGCAGTCTGATCGGATTAACCGCTGTACTCCACGAAGAGTCGCGGTTTCAAGCTATTGTCACAGCTAATGCAATGTTGCCTGATCCCGCTCATTTTGACCGATTTCTTGAAGCTAAAAAAGGATCCCCTGACGAAACAGCGTTTGCTAGGTGGCAGGCATGGATTGCTGACAAAGACAGCATCAATATAGGGCAGGGACTCAAAGTCGGCTTCAATATAACCGATGGCCTGCGATTGGATTTAAATGCTGATGAGGTACTTGCTTACAATGCTCCTTATCCTGACGGCAGCTACCAGGCAGGTGTATTAGAGTTTCCTGCATTAGCAAATTTAAACAAAGAGGCTATCGAGCTGTTCGATGCGGCGTGGCGTGTACTTGAAAAATGGCAAAAGCCGTTCATAACGGCCTACGGCAAAGCTGATCCTATCCTAGGTTTTTTTGACCAAGTATTTCAAAAGTATGTTCCCGGCGCTAAGGGTCAGCCGCATAAGGAATTCCCTGATGGTGGTCACTTTATTCAAGAACAACAGCCGGAAGAGCTAGTTGACTCTATTGTGGCTGCTAGTGCGCTAGGCCCCACTAGAATCACTTTAGTTACTGGCGGTAGCGCCACTGATACTGTTGCCGTTATTTGATGGCCCGATCGTCGCGAGGAAGTAAATAATCTTAACTCTTAATAAATTATTGAGCGCTGGCGTTGGCGATCTTAGTGCTTTTGATAGTGCGGCCATTAGTGCCCCGCGCATTGATCAGCTGGCCGCTGAAGGCATGAAATTCAATGAGTTTTATGTGCCGTCGTCGATGTGTTCGCCATCCCGGGCCGGTCTACTAACAGGACGTCACGGCGTCGGCTTGGGTATCGACCACGTATTTATGTATAACGCCCAAGACGGAATAGATGCCAGCGCAATTACCATGGCTGAACAGCTTAGAGTGCGGGCTATCAAACCGGCATGGTGGGCAAGTGACACTTGGGGCATCTCGACCGTTACATGCCGTGGAACCATGGTTTTAATGAGTTTTACGGTGTGCCCTTCAGTAACAACATGAGTAATTTATGCTTTTATGAAAAGCAGAAAATTATTCATAAACCCATTGATCAACGATACCTGACTCGCCGTTATACAGCAAAGGCCACCGACTTTATTGGGCGTCATCAAGAGCCCCCTTTCTTTCTCCATGTCGCCCACAGTATGCCGCACGTGCCACTTTATGTGTCACCCGAATTTGACGGGAAAATGGCCAGAGGACTGTACTCAAATGTGGTCGCCGAGTTTGACTGGCGCACCGGTGCAATCGTCGACACGCTAGATTCCCTCAACTTGCTTAATAATACCTTAGTGATCCTTAGCTCCGACAATGGCTCGTGGATGATGATGGGCGATCACGGTGGTTCGGCAGGTCCTCTGCGCAGCGGTAAAGGCTCTACATTTGAAAGCGGTAAATGTTGTGCATACAAAAGAGCGAGGTATCACCGCTAAAGTAATACTAAGTAATGAACATGTTGTGGGTCTGGCTGATGAAATACTCGGAAAATTTCTACTACCGTTTTGGGTAATAGGTAAAACTAGGAGCGGAAACTGATGAGAGCTAGGGATAATTTGCAGTCTGACGTACTGGTTGTTGGCTACGGTCCCGTTGGGGCTGCTTTAGGATGTTTGCTCGGTCAATCTGGTGTAAATGCTATTATCATAGACAAAGCTGAAAAAATATTTACGGCGCCTCGGGCGATCTCCCTTGATAACGAAGCGTTAAGAATATTGCAATTAGTCGGCCTTGGTGAAGATGCCTTTGAGCGTGTAGCAATACCATTTGTTAAAATGCATTGCCCTTATGTTGGTGAGTTCAGCCATATTAATACCAAAGGGAAAATAAATGAACATCAAAAATTAGTCACTTTTTATCAGCCTGAGTTGGAGGAAGCGCTTAGGAATGCCGTTGACAAATGCGAATCAATCAGTACATTTTTAGGCGTTAAATTTTGCAGCTTTGAACAAGACAGTATTGGAGTCAAGGCAAAAGTTATACTTCCTGATGGCAGTATGACCACAATTTCTGCTAAATACTTAATAGCGGCAGATGGTGCGACTTCGGAAATTCGGAAAGCGATCGGTCAGGATTTTAACGGGCATACCTACAGTGAAGAATGGTTGATAATTGACGCTCGAAATGTGGCTTCGCCTATAGATCATATTGAGTTCTGTTGTGATCCAAAGCGACCTTCGCCGCACATGATTGCACCGGGAAATCGTGAAAGATGGGAGTTTATGCTACATCCCAATGAAAGTAGTGTGGTTATGGAATCGGATAGCATGATCAAAAAACTATTGGCCCCATGGGGTAATTCTGACGAAATGGAAATCGAGCGCCGGGCCGTATACCGCTTTCATGCACGTTGCTGTAATTCATTCTCAAAAGATCGTGTCTTTTTGGTGGGTGATGCTGCACATGTAACACCACCGTTTGTGGGACAAGGTTTAGTCGCAGGCCTTCGAGATGTTGAAAACATTAGTTGGAAGCTGGCGTTTGTGCTGAACAACGGCGCAAATCCACGAATTCTGAACTCTTATGATGCCGAGCGTCGCCCTCACGCGCGTAACATGATTATGTTGGCAAAGTTTATGGGGAAAATGGTTATGCCAAGAAATGCCGTTTTCGCCATTACTCTTCATGGAATAATGAAATTGCTTGGGTCTATACCGTTAATACGCACTTGGTTTGATGAACTTGGTATTAAACCAGGTAACCGGCTTCGGGAGGGGCTGTTCGTGAAACGGCGAGGGAGCGTTAAAAATGGTACTAGTTTTCCGCAAGTAAAATTACGAAATATGCAGGGCGAAGTTGTGTTGAGTGACAACTTGTTGGGCCACGGACTGACATTGATTGGTCTAGGGTGTAATCCTGCCGACTACCTCAGTGCCGAGGCGCGTCAAAATTTTATAGCTTCCGGGGGTAAGGTGCTTCATGTTGTTAGCGGCGGTAGCGAGCAGGTGCTTATTAAGGAGGCCTGGATCGATGACAGCCGTGTGCTACTGGCTGATTGCGGCTCTAATGGACAAGTCGTTATTTTACGGCCTGACCATGTAGTGCTGAGTAGCGGGCCAGCTGAGGAATTAGCGCCAGCATTAAGGGAATGCATAGCGCTTTTTGAATAATTTGGAGCATTATACTTCAATCTAAAAAATCGTATTTTTAAATTTAACGAATTATTTTCTAGCTTAGCTACAGCCTCGAATAAATAGGTATTGCCAAGTTAATCATCCAAATTTGGTAAGCTCGGCATATGAATACGTATAAGCCACACAGATTTCCACCAGCTATCATCAGTTACGCTGTTTGGCTTTATCTGTAGTGGTCAAGTAAAATTGGCCACGGTTTAGTGGCTAATCCAATACTGCCCCTCGGCTGCATTTGGACTCAAACCACGGTTATGTTGATGTGGTCTTGTTTGGCTGTAATAACCAACAAGGTATTCCGTAATTGATTGCTGGGCATCAGTAAAATTTCGATAGCCCAAGGTTGGAACCCATTCTGTTTTTAAGCTCCGAAAGAATCGCTCCATCGGCGCATTATCCCAGCAGTTACCTCGACGACTCATGCTTTGCTCGATTTGATAACGCCACAAGTGTTGACGAAATTTTCGGCTGGAATAGTGACTACCTTGATCCGAGTGAAACATAACTCCTTTGGGTCTTCCCCTCGGTTCAAAAGCCATGCTCAACGCCTGGCCGGTAAGCACGCTATCGGGTGATAACGACATCGCCCAGCCTATTGGCTTGCGTGCATATAAATTTATCACCACCGCCAGATAAGCCCAGCGCTGTCCCGCCCAGATATAGGTTACGTCGCCGCACCAAACCTGATTCGGCTGGCTAACTGAAAATTCTCGATCAAGCTTGTTATGTACTGCAATATGCTCCTGGTTAGCTTTCCTGTAGCGATGACTCGGTAATTGACAGCTGACTAGCTCCAGCTCTTTCATTAAGCGCGTCGCGCGATACCGGCTGAGCTGAATACCCCTGTCGGTTACGATGGTTGCAATCGTTCTCGCACCGGCCGAGCCATTGCTATCCTTGTGCGCAGACCGAACCTCGCTGAGCAGCTTAATTCGCTTTAAACTCGGCATGTTTGGCCGATTAAGCCAATACTTATAGCTGCTGCGATTAACCCCAAACACATCGCAAATTAACGCCACCGCGTGGCTCTCTTTGAGTTTCTCGATTAACGAGAATTGTTCAGGGAGTCTGACATCAAGAGAGCGGTAGCCTTTTTTAGGATTTCTTTTTCTTCCTCAACTCGCCGGAGTCGTTTCTCAAGCTCACGGATTCTGAGCTGATCAGGCGTCATTGGCGTGGCTTGCGGTGAAATACCGTTGCGCTCGGCTCGAAGCTGACGAACCCATTTATCCATGGTGGATTTACCCACGCCCATCGCTTCTGCAGCATCTCGAATAGAACGCCCCTGATTAACAACCAGCTGGGCTGCTTCCAATCGAAATTCTGGGCTAAAAGTTGGTCTTGTACGGTTGCTCATTGATCACCTGTATCGTTATAGAGGTGATCATATCACCTCTAATCAGGTGGCCAAATTCACTATGCCACTACAAGGTGATAAAGCTCCTCGATATGGACACGATTATCACTGTATTCTATAAGTCTCGATTCTTCTGTCAGAAATGCTTTTTCCAACGTACATTGACGATCCCCAACGATCTCATAATCCCACGCATTCAGCCTTTTTTTAATCGTATTTTCTGTAATTCCAATTTTGTAAATATTCTCCCCGCCTTCTTTCAGTTTGACAAGGTAAATACGACCTAGGACAAGCCCTCTATTGGGATTTTTGCTAAAGTACTTGGCCGAGTAATAGCCCGAACCACCAATTTGTTTTTTCTCAGGGTAACGATCCTCATGGAGAGTATTTATTGGAGCATTATTATGTATAAGTTGGTAAAACAATTCCATTTTTAACGAGATACCATTCTCTATTTCATAAATTAGACACGCCGGTGACCTTGAGTGGTGAACCACTTTGTTAGCATCCCAACATTGCCCCTTACTCCTAGTTACCCCAGCCCTCTTTGCAGCTTTGGTGATTGACTTCAAATTATAGCCATGCGTTTCACTTATAGCCTCCAAATTATTATATGCTATACCTCTAAAGATATAGCCAGTATCGCCAAACTCCTCTGCGTCCCGTCCAAGAGTGGGGAGGGCGTGAAGTATATCGATCGCATCAAAATTATCTCTACCAAGGGCATAAGCTTTATTAAGTATCTGGGGGTCGTTCATGTATCGAATTTCAATAAAAGAGAAAACTGCTGAAGGCGTACTGAATATTTTCCTGTCATCAGATTCGTTCGGCTTTAAAGATTTTGTCAGAAAATCATACATGAGTAGTGCTCCATATTGCTTTATAAAGTGGCTGGGTTGACTCGTAATCCTTTTGACTTTCTGCAACGTTACACTCTTAATAATAACGTCTGATTTTCTAAGTAAGATCGGTTTGTTGAGAATTTCCCGCAGATCTATACTTTCATTGCTTTGTGCAGCAGGTTGTCTGCGACTATCGACGCTAGAGTGGCCGAGATAGCACTGCTATCGTCCAAATGTGTCAACTTACAGTGCGTCAGCAAAACAGAACCCCGCCAATAAGTTTGGGTATGTTCATAGCATGGGACAACATTGTCGGCCGTGAGTAGTCATTTCACCGCAATCTGGGCAAATTTCCTCACTAAGATCCTCCGCCAACTCGATAATTTTGTCTTGCTGATCAGTGGATCCGTCGACATAAAAGCACAGCCGGCCACTTCGATCCGTTTTAATCTGTGTGCACACGGGGTGAGGTTTCCGAGACGCCTCGAGCCGCACACACATTTGGTGGATCAGGAGGTTCCAGCCAGAGCCAACTCCCTGAGTCATGGGGATCCTTTTCCCTGTAGTCCTGAGCCGGTATGACAAGATGGTTGGGTGAGCGGCAACAACTTGTTTCCACGTCATTCGTCTCTTTTTCTACGGTTCTTCAATCATATGGGCACTCCGGCACCCGCTCGCAACACTTCCGCGACAGCGGGTAATCCACTAAAAGGTTTATAAGATGTCAATATTTCAAGGTATCAATTTCACATGGTACGGCACACCCATCCCGCCATGTCAGTTCCGGAAGCCACCGCTAGCCAGATTAGAAGCCGTCTGTGCTCGCGGTTTGCGGGATTTTGGATACAAAAGTGGAGCAGGCGAAGCTGTATTAGTGTGTGGTTATTCGCTCAAATTAGATAGAATTTGATATAAAAGCGGATTTTGAAAATCTCCCCCACAAAACTGGAATCTCCCCCACAGAGTCTAAAATATCCTTGTAAATCAATAGCATAAGTTTTTCATATTCGATGCAAAATGGGGGGTGAAATCGTTGAAAGCCACGGCTCGCGAAGGTTTGAGGGGTGCGAGCATGTGACTTTTAACCAATTGGTCGATGGTTCGAATCCATCACGGCCCACCATATTTTTATAAAGAATTCAGGGCGTTGCATTTATGCAGCGCTTTTTTTTGGTCTGAATTTTTTGTATTTCATATCCCTGTTACTGATCTGCTACAGATTCGTGCCAAATCTGTAACAAAAAATTATTTCTTCCTCAGATTAAAAAGCACTGATTTGACCTGTTAGTCATCACTTGTCACGTTGTTTGTAGAGCGCACTAACAGGTCACTAATATCACAGTTAAAGTACTCGCAAAGCCGATCAATCGTGCAATGGCTGAAGGCCGTTGCTGATTGCCGCTTACATATATAGAGGCACGGTAAGGCAGCTTATAGCTTTAAATCTACGTTAAGTGGCAATGTAAACTACGACTTCGATGTCTGAGGATCATAATCGGCCAAGTAGAGATGACCGATTATGATTCCCTTGGTCGTTTGGCGTTAACTTATACTTCATCTTAATCAGGGGTGTTATGAACTCCCTTTTAAATTGGCGAGGCCTGATTTCGCTTGTATAAAGTTGTTGTTGAGGACCTAAATAATGAAAATATTGCGCCATTCAATGCCGAAAATTGCCTTTTCCACTGCGTATTTATCCATAGCAGCGCTGCCTGTAGTTGCACAGGATACTGAGAGCGTGAACGCAGGTAAAGAAACACGATATGCGCTAGAAGAAGTTATGGTAACGGCGCAGAAACGTTCAGAAAATCTTCAGGATGTCCCCCTTTCGGTATCTGTCATGAGCGGTGATGAAATACGCGAGAAAGGCTTGAAGAACCTCAATGAAGTGTCACTGTACGCCCCAAATACCCGTATAAATGTAGGCGGAAACGGCGGTTCGGTAAAAATGCGGGGTTTGGGCTCCGGCAATAACTCCGGTTTCGAGCAGGCGGTTGCCTTCATCATCGATGGAGTTTATTACGGTCGAATCAATTACATGCGCAGCGGCCTGGTAGATCTAGGCGGCATTGAAATTTTACGCGGGCCTCAGGGCACCTTAATGGGCAAGAACGCGATTGCGGGTGCGGTAAATATGAGTACCCAAAACCCACATCAGGAATGGGAACTCGATTTGGCATACGGTGCAGGCGACCGCAATCGTAAAGTCACTACCGCAATTGTGAATGCCCCACTCATTGAAGATGCCTTAAGTCTTCGATTGGTCGCAAAGACTGAGCGTCAGGAAGGTTGGTACGAAAATGCCACCCTCGATCGCGACTCCCAGGACGTAGACAGCGCATTATACCGAGTGAAGATCGGCTTTGATGCCATCGAAAACTTTAGTGTGGTCGCCAACTACGAAGAATCTAGCTACAGCATTTTCGGCGCTTCATTGGAAATGCTCAAAGCGACCGAAGGCACGCTGCGAATCAATCGGGAGTATGAAGCGGATTTTGAAGCAGAGGCTGACTACCGGAATTGGGGTAATAGTGACAGCCCTTCGATCAATGAAATTCGTATCGGCACCATAAAAATAGACTACGATTGGGGCGACTATATTCTGACATCCATCAGCGGGTGGTCTGATCTGTTTAATACATCGACTATTGATGCCGATGCCGGCCCAATCCCTTTCATCTCCAGTGCCGGTGATGACAACTACGAGCAGTACAGCCAGGAATTTCGAATCACCTCCCCTGCAGACGGAGCTTTCGACTATGTCGCTGGGCTGTTTCTGTTTGGCACCGAGTTTGAAAATGACTCTGATCTGGGACTTAACTCTAGCTTAGCGCCCATTGTTTTGGCGTCACAGCGCAATCCTAATTTGGTTTTGCCGGGTTTCAGTAACAGCCCCACTTTCTCCCGCACAATAGATGATCACTCCATTGGAGCCTTTGTGCAGGAAACCACATCCGCAGCCTTATTCGGTCAGATGCGTTGGCGCATATTCGATTCCAGAATGACGCTCATGGCTGGGCTTCGCTATTCTTATGAAGAAAAGGAAGCCTCCATGGCCAGGCGTTTTGAGGGCAACTCCACCTTCTTCACGAGTGTCCAAGGGCATGAAGAGTTTGAGGCCGACGCCAAGCGCATTGAGCGCGATTTCTCTCCGAAGCTTTCGGTAAGCTACGCCCTTAGTGATGACGTCAATGTCTATACCACCTATGCCAAAGCCTTTAAGGGTGGTGGCTATAATGCCGCCGCCATCACTGCTGATGAGTTTGAGTTTGATGAAGAGCAAGCCGACACCTACGAACTTGGCATTAAGGGTCAGCTGCTCGATGGCATGCTCCGCCTCAACTTTGCCACCTTTTATACAGAGTTCACGGGCTTGCAGGTATCCAGCTTTAACGGTGACAGTTTTATCGTGAAAAATGCTGCCAACGCCACAACTCAAGGTATCGAGCTTGACACTACTCTACTTGCCGCAGCCGGGCTCATCGTCAAGTTTTCCGCTGGCTACACCGACGCACGCTACGACAGTTTCACTAACGCATCGTGCCCCGTGGGACAAAACCCGCCCTGCGATTTATCCGGTGAGCGGCTGGATAAAGCGCCCGAGTGGACTGGCACCCTCGGTTTTAATTACAACCTACCCATAGGTGACCTCCCAATTGAGTTCATGCTAGGTGCTGACGCCACTTATCAGAGCAGCCAATTTACCGCTGGCGACAATGATCCGGAGTCAATCGAGCCCAAGTACGTGAAGTACAATGCCCGCCTTGGCATACAGGCAAGCAATGGTAGCTGGCAACTGCTGCTTGATGGCAAAAACCTGTCGGATGAAAAAACACTGATCTCCACGGCAGACGTACCCGTCCAGCCCGGTAGCTATATGGGTGTATACAACGAGCCCAAGGCTGTGTCCCTTGATTTCCGTATTCGTTACTAAACACCTTTGAGTAGGCCGCTTCTTATGTTGAAAAAAATCGTATTTTCTTTTCTGGTGGTACTGCTAGTTGCTACCGGTTTTGTCTGGGTCAAGTTTATCGGGCCATTGCAAGATGGTGCCGATCGCTTTGGCCCAGCCACGGCCCCTCGTGACGCGGCTTTACAGGACGACAGCAAAATAGATATACCGGCGCCACAGGCAGCGCAAGCACAGCCCGCGCCAAACCCCAATATGAATCTGTATTGGGGTGAGCTGCATGTTCATACCAGTGAGAGTTTCGATGCAACCTTGTTTGGCAATACCTTTGGTATTGAAGATGCTTACCGCTTTGCTAAAGGCGAAGCACTCGTCAATGCCGGTGGCGAGGCCATGCAACTTTCCAGGCCCTTAGATTTTGTAGCGATCACTGATCACGCCGAGGGCTTTGGTACCCGCACCCACTGCGGTAATCCCGGACTGTCGATTATAGACCGCGGCCTCTGCTGGTTTTTTAACCTGCCCAATCCAAGGATTTTTCAGATCTTTGCTGGCGCCGCTCGTGGTACAGCAGAGCTTGGTGACACCTCAAAGCCGGCTGGTGTTTATCAACAAACAGCACGGACACCGCTCAGTGCCGGTGCATTTCCTACCTGTAAATTAGGCGATGGCACGCCCGCGCGATGCTATGAAAATGCCAAAACCGACTGGGCGCGTTATATCGAACTCGCTGACCGCTACTATGAACCGGGCACATTGACCACGTTCGTTGCCTATGAATTTTCACCGGGTATGGCTAATCGGGGTAAGCATCACCGCAATGTAGTATTTCGCTCTAGCGTAGTCCCAGAACGGGCCACTTCCAGCTTGGATGTACCTAATGCCATCGAACTTTGGAAGACACTGGAAGCCGACTGCGGTGTTGGCTGTGACTTTTTGACAATGCCGCATAATCCTAATAAAGCGTGGGGGTTAACTTACTCCCGCTATACCTGGGATGGTAAAGAGTATGGTGAAGCAGATTGGCGCTTGCGCCAACGACGCGAACCACTGGCAGAAATATTCCAGGTCAAGGGTGCGCAGGAATGTGCCCTAGGCGTGGGTGCCACGGATGAAGAATGCGCCTTTGCCCAAGTGTTCGATCCGTGCTTGCCCGGTGAAACTACCGGCTGCGCTTTCCAGACGGGCTTTGTCCGCCAGGGGCTCAAAGTCGGCTTGGAGTTAGAGAAGGAGTTCGGCTTTAATCCACTGCAAGTGGGTTTCATTGCGGCAACCGACAGTCATAACTCCAACCCCGGTGATGTCGAAGAGTGGGATTTTCGCGGCGCAGTAGGCGCCGTTACCTCATCGGCGTTTCGTCGCCTGAGAGACGAGGGGCCCGAAGGCGAAAAAGCCTACAAATCCACGCTTAAAATTAATACCTCGGGTGGTCTCGCTGCGGTCTGGGCGCCGGAAAATACCCGTGAAGCAATTTTCGACGCACTTGCCCGTCGGGAAACCTACGCTACTTCGGGACCGCGCATGGGTATCCGTTTCTACGCGGGCTGGAACATCGACCAACAGATTCTTGACAGCTCAGACCCGGTTCCGCTACTGCTGAAAGGGGGTGTACCAATGGGCGGCGTGCTAACAAGTAACGCAACGCAAACTGACTCGCCTGGTTTCTTTGTCTCGGCAAACAGAGACCCCCTCGACGCGCCGTTACAGCGTATCCAAATGATCAAGGGATGGATCGATGATAATGGCCAAACCCATGAGAAGGTAGTGGATATTGCCTGCGCCGATGGCCTGGCGGTTGATCCTTTAAGCGGTCGCTGCCCAGATAACGGTGCTAGCGTCGATCTGGAAACGTGTAAATTTAGCGAAGGCTCCGGGGCCAATACACTGAGCGCGGTCTGGCATGACCCTGACTACGAGCCGAGCCAGAGTGCCTTTTATTATACTCGTGTGCTAATGAACCCGACCTGTCGTTGGTCGAGCTATGACGCTATTCGCTTAGGTCAAACGCCGGATCCGCGCGTACCGACCACTATCCGCGAGCGCGCTTGGACGAGTCCGATCTGGCTTAGCCCCAATAAATAAGAACGTAAACCGAAAAAATAATTGAGACCACACTGATGATTTTTCGTACTGCTCTGATCTCTGCTACTGTACTGCTTGCGGCTTGCTCTGGTGATTCACCGAGCGCTGAAGAGCGGGCAGCGGCGCAGGAATACTATCGCACCACCAATACGGTAATACCGGCGGTGGATAAAATAATGAATTTTCCACCAGCCCCGCAGGCTAGCGCTGAGCGGCCCCCTGCAAATCCCGATCGCAATGCCTATTTCGGCGACTTGCATGTGCATACCACGTATTCTTTTGATGCCTCTGCGTTTGGTACCACGGCTACTCCTGCCGACGCCTATCGCTATGCTCGGGGTGAGACGATACTCCACCCCAGCGGCATTGAGCTTCAACTGAAGCAGCCGCTGGATTTTTACGCGGTTACCGATCACGCGGTTTTTCTCGGCCTCATTAACGAGGCGGCGGATACCAGTACTGCGTTTTCAACGCAGGATGTCGCAAAGCCCTACCACGATATTAATGCCTCGGTCGGCGGCGGTCTGTTAGACCTATCAAAGCGATCAAAAATCTTTTTTAACTTTATCAGTGACGTGATAATCCAGTTGCGTGACGGCAGCATAAAAGATGCCGAAATAAACAATGCCAGCGGCAATGCTTGGCAGGAAACTGTCAAGGCGGCCAATGCGGCCTATGAGCCGGGCACATTTACTACCTTCGCCGGTTACGAGTTTACCTCCTCCACTGCAGCGCAAGCCAACCTGCACCGCAATGTTATTTTTCGTGGTACTGATCGTCTTCCTGCAGTGCCTTTTTCACGGTTGAACAGCATAAATCCGGAAGGCTTGTGGGACTGGATGGACGGCTTGCGCGAGCAGGGTATTGAGAGTCTGGCTATTCCCCACAACAGTAACGGCTCCGACGGTGCAATGTTCGAACTCATTGACTGGGCTAGAAATCCCATAGACGCTGACTATGCTCAGCAGCGCATTCGCAACGAACCCTTGGTGGAAATCACCCAGATTAAAGGTACATCAGACACTCATCCATTACTTTCGGAAACCGACGAGTGGGCTAATTTTGAAATTCTAACATCTCAGCCATCCACTAAACTGCCCAGCGCGCCCCCTGGTAGCTATGTGCGCGATGCCTGGTTGCGGGGCTTGGCACTGGAAGAAAAGGGTGCCGGAAACCCCTATAAATTTGGAGTGGTGGGGTCAACTGATACGCATATCGGCGCTGCCTCAATAGACGAGAGTAATCACTTTGGCAAGGTTGGTATTTTTGATTCCACAGCGGAAAAACGTGGCTCTGTTCCGGCCAGCTGGTTATATGGCACTGCGCTGAAACTGGCCGCTCCAAATATGTTGACCGAGGTCGAAGGTGAAACCTATTTGGCAATGCAATCCTACGAGCAGTGGTCAGCTTCGGGTCTGGCTGGCGTGTGGGCCGAGGAAAATACGCGGGAATCGATATATGCGGCGCTGCGTCGTAAGGAAACCTTTGCCACCAGTGGGCCCCGGATCCGGGTGCGGTTCTTTGCTGGCTATGAACTGAGTGATTTGTCACTGGATAGTCACACGCTTATTGGTGATGCCTATCGTAGCGCCGAGGCCATGGGTGGCAATCTGCAGGCAAAGGGCGAGCAGCATCCGACATTTTTGGCATGGGCCGTGGCCGATGCCAATACACAGCCACTGCAGCGCTTACAGATCATTAAAGGCTGGCTGGAAAACGGTGAGCACCGCGAGCGGGTATATGACGTTGCTTGTCCTGCCGGGCTAAAGATCGACCCCAATACCCACCGCTGCCCTGATAATGGCGCTCACGTTGATCTCAGCGATTGCTCAACCACCGCTGGGGTCGGCGCGGCAGAACTGAAAACACTTTGGCGCGACCCTGATTTTACGCCTGGGGAAGACGCCTTCTATTACGTGCGGACACTGGAAAATCCAGTGTGTCGCTGGTCAACTTGGGATGC
>JBKEFB010000024.1:0-32670 GCA_046712405.1 Zhongshania sp.
GCCACCTAAGCCCATAATATATTCCTCATTCGCTATTGTTTTAATTCAAATTGAATTAAGACTGATTGTCTCTGGCCGCTTTTTCGTCTAATCCCGACAGTCCAAAGCGACGTGCAAGTTCATCAAGGACTTGCTGATGGTTGCCACCCAGATGTGAAAGCATAACCAGGCTATGAAACCATAGATCGGCGGTTTCATAAATAAGCTTGCTATTGTTACCATTAAGTTCGGCATCTTTTGCTGCAAGTACCGTTTCTACCGCCTCTTCGCCCACCTTTTCAAGGATTTTATTTAAACCCTTGTGGTGTAATCCGGCGACATATGAGCTGTCGGGATCGCCATCTTTGCGGGAAGATAATACGGCATCGAGCTGTTCCAAAATAGAGTGTGTCATGATTTATCCACGTTTTGATACATGGTGGCCGGATCTTTTAATACGGCTTCGGTAGTTTGCCAATCACCGCTGTTAAGTCTGCGATAAAAGCAGCTTTGGCGGCCAGTGTGGCAGGCGACATTGCCGAGCTGCTCGACGTGAATTAGCAGGGTGTCGCCATCGCAATCCAGTTCCATTGCGTGAATTTTTTGCACGTTTCCGGAGCTTTCGCCCTTGCGCCACAATTTTTCTCGCGAGCGCGACCAATACACTGCGTCGCCTGTATCAACACTGAGCTGCAAAGATTCGGCATTCATCCACGCCATCATTAACACGCGTCCGTTACTAGAATCTTGAGCAATAGCTGCTACTAAACCGTCGCTATTCCATTTGATGTGTTGGAGGAAGTCAGTATTCATTTATTGGCGCAACATGGTTTTTTGTGAGGACATTACTTTACCTTAGCGACTGCGGATAAAGAAATAGAAAGCGATACCGAATAGCAAAATGCTGCTATCGGGTAAGTCTCGCAGCACTTGTCTTAAATCGGAGTTTGCGACAACTGCAGCGCATATTAGTGCAACGATGGCGATGCGCTGATTCCGAGCGCGATCAGTTTGCTCGCGAAGAATAAGGCCGATCTCGTTTTTATGACGAACATCATCAGCGGTATTGTGCTTGCCGGGTGTTCTGCGTTCGAGCAGGGTTTCTGGCAGGTGCGGAAGTTGCTCTAACCAGCCGGGTAGGCGATGGCTAACGCGTTTCAGCACACTTTGTGGTGAATAGCGATCGCGCACCCAGCGCTCCAAGAACGGCATCGCTGTCGTCCACAAGTCCAGCTTCGGATATAGCTGCCGGCCTAAACCTTCGATATTCAATAGGGTTTTTTGTAATAGGACTAACGACGGCTGAACTTCCATATCGAAACGTCGCGCAGTTTGAAATAAGTTGAGCAGTAATTTACCGAAAGAGATTTCAGACAGTGGCTTTTCGAATATTGGCTCGCTGACACTGCGGATGGCGGCCTCAAATTCGTGGACGCGGGTTTCCGGAGGCACCCAGCCGCATTCGACATGTAACTCCGCCACTTCGCGGTAATTGCGTTGAAAAATAGCGAGTAAATTGCGTGCTAAATAATATTGATCAAAATCACTTAAGCTGCCAATGATAGCGCAGTCAATGGCAATATATTGTGGTGATGTGGGGCGATTGTGCGCTATAAAAATATTACCAGGATGCATATCTGCATGAAAGAAGCTGTCGCGAAACACCTGAGTGAAAAATATCTCTACACCGCGTTCCGCGAGTTTTTTCATATCGGTGCCCTGCTCGCGTAGTGATTGAATATCGGTAACAGGAGTGCCGTGGATGCGCTCCATTACCAGCACATTACGGCGGGTGTAATCCCAATACACTTCGGGTACGTAAAGGACCTCGGAGTCTTTAAAGTTGCGCCGCAACTGAGACGTATTGCCACCTTCGCGTTTAAGGTCGAGCTCATCGAAAATAGTGTGGCGATAATCTTCGACAATCTCGACCGGACGCAGCCGACGGCCGTCAGGGACGTAGCGCTGAACAAGAGTGGCAATGGTTTGCAGCAGGCGAATATCTGCTGCAATGGTGCGTTCTATGCCTGGCCTTACTACTTTTACGACGACATCGATATTATTGTGTAGCGTAGCGGTGTGCACTTGTGCGATCGAGGCAGAGGCCAATGCCTCGTGATCAAAGGCCGCAAATAATTCCGCTATCGGTTTTCCCAGCGCGGATTCAATGGCGGCAACAGCTACTTCGCTGGCAAATGGCGGGACCTGGTCTTGCAGTTTAGCTAGCTCTTCAGAAACATCGTCTGGCAATAGGTCACGTCGCGTCGATAAAATCTGACCAAATTTAATAAATATGGGGCCTAAATTTTCCAGTGCGCAGCGCAGCCTTTCGCCGTTGCTATAGTGCCTGCGGGGAAATAACCGCCATGGTCCGCAGCGCAACAGTAGACGAACTCGCAGCGATAATTTTTCGGCGGGAATCAATGTGTCTAAGCGGTATTGACAAATAATCCAGCAAATAGCGACAAGGCGACGCAGCCCCATATTTATGTCCTTAGTTTTTGTTGGATGTGGCTATGCGTTGTTGCAAGCGCCGGATTTTGGCTTCTAGGCGTTCACTGCAGACTTTCAGCTCGTCGACCTCGCTGTAAAAATCATCAGCTTGACAGGGGTGGGGCACGAGCTGACTTTCTTCCACAACAAATTCACTAAATTGGCGATGTAAGTTTATGCGAGTGCTGCTGAGCCAGCGCTGTCCTGCGCGCAGACCCTTGCCGAGTTGATGTGCGGCGACGTCACCGAAGGCGTCGGCCAGCGGCTGTTCCCAGTCTAGATCTAATTCAGTAAGGATTTTGCGTAATTCTAATAGTGGGCCGGTATCGCCACTAATGCTGATATCACCATTGATAAGCGCAGCCGCGGGATCAGTGGCAGTCGCCACCTTGGCGAATTCGCTCCAGCGCCCGCTCAGTCGAGTTGTGACCTCATCATTGTGTTGGCCTAAGATTCGCAAACGTTTGCCGTTAATGCCGATGCCGATATTGAGGTCGGGTTCTGTAAGCTCTAATAAAAAGCGTTGGCCATTCAGATCCTGTAATTTGGCACTGGTGGCTGGATCAAGCTGCAAGGCCTTGTTGACTAAATTTTCTAGACTAGATAAGGCTGCGCTTTGCAGGACCGGTGGAATCACGGCTTGACGCCGCGGTGCACGGCGACAACGCCGGCAGTCATATTGTGGTAGCGAACGTCGACAAAGTCGGCCTCGGTCATCATGCCTTTGAGTGTTTCTTGGTCTGGGTGCATGCGAATACTTTCAGCCAAATAGCGATAGCTGTCTTCATCATTAGCAACCAGCTGTCCCATTTTGGGCAAAATATCAAAGGAGTAGCGGTCGTAAAGTTTGGCAACGACGGGATTAACTGGTTTGGAAAATTCTAAGATTAGAAGTCTGCCGCCGGGTTTAAGAACGCGGTTCATTGAGCGTAGCGCGGCATCTTTGTCGGTGACATTCCGCAGACCAAAGGCGATGGTGATGCAATCAAAGCTGTTATCGGGAAATGGTAGGCACTCGGCGTTGGCTTGGACGTATTCAATATTGCCAACGATACCTTTGTTAGTGAGTTTTTCACGGCCAACGGTGAGCATGGAATCGTTAATGTCGGCAAGAACAACGCGGCCAGTAGGGCCTACTAGACGGCTAAATTTGGCAGCTAGGTCGCCGGTGCCGCCAGCTATATCGAGTACTGCATTTCCGCTGCGCACACCTGAAAGCTCAATAGTAAAGCGCTTCCATAGGCGATGAACGCCACCGGACATCAGGTCATTCATTAGGTCGTATTTGGCGGCGACGGAATGAAAGACACCGGCAACCATCTTGACCTTATCATTGCTATCTACGGTTTTATAGCCAAAGTGTGTGGTTTTGTCGTCTGCCATAAGTTTGCCTGTTCTTGATCGTCAGCCGCGCTGGACTGGTTTGAGAGGGCGCTATTGTAGCGCTTGCGCGGACGCCCTGCACGATTGCTTTAGCTTGTTTAAATTTAAAATATAAGGTGCTTACTAAATATCCAATTCATCGCGCATTTTCTGCATGCGTTGCCGTTGTTCGTCGGGAGAAAGCGGTTTACTAATGGTCTCGGGTATTGCCTTTTGTGATGGCATGGTGAGGGTTTCGCCGTTTTTTACGCGCTCGCACATATCGTCATAATGACGGCGAAAAACCGGATAGGCGTTATGTTCGACGGTCCCGGCTAAGTAAAACCAATCACTGGCTCGTCCGGCATGATATATCGCTGGATGCGACCAGTGGTACTCGGCTTTTGGTTGAGGTGCACGGCAGGCTTCTAAATAGGCGCTGTGACTGTCTGGTAGGCCGAGTTCGTTATTATCCGGTTCGCAGTATTTGAGAATGCCTTTGATTGTGGGCAAAAACTCTGATTCGCGAATAGCGCGATGGGTGGCGGCAACAATGCGATCTGGCTGAATATGCCGTAAATTACTGAACCACAGTTTTTTGGCATAACTGAGTTTTTCAGGATTGGAAAATGCCTTGTTGTACTGGTTGTGGTAGACCAATTCAAATTCGGCAAACATACGGTTTAGCGCATCGATGACCGCATCTCTATCCGGTTCGGGCTCAGAGTTCGTCTGCCCAGCTGCGGTCGGTGTGTTTTTCGATGAAGCCAGTTGCCTTCTGGTTTGTTCCAGTAGCTTGTTGCTGTCGTGCATTGCTCTGCCCCAGTTGATGACTGTGTGCCCAACGGTATTTTACATGTTGGAGAAATTTTGTGTTCCAAGAGCGGTGGGCGGTGCCGCTGTCTTGCCAAAACAATATGAATTCGGCCACCTGTGCTCTGGCAAATTCAGGGTCAATGCGGGCCATATGAAAGATATCGAATACCGCATCATTGGGTTGCCAGCCTGATTTAATAGGTGCAACCTCGTTCTCATTGCTGACCGTATTGGTATAACGAGCCCACTGTAAACGAATATGCTGTATAAAGCGTGAATTCCAGTTGCTGTCCGGGGTGCCACGCTCGCGCCAATACAAGATAAATTCGGGAATAGCATCTTCAATAAAATGACGACTGACATGGTCCCGTTCCAATATCTCTAAGGCGTCGTGGCTTGGTTTCCAGCTATCATTTATGGGCTGGGTACGAGACTCTTCGATTTTTGCATATTGCCGTTTTTTCCAGCGTCGACTTACGTATTGGCTGAAGGCACTATTCCAGGAACTCCGGGTCTCACCGGTTTCTCGGTAGTGGGCGATAAACTCGGGCAGCACGGCGGTAATAAAAGCGGGATCTACTTGATTAAACCGGGTTAAATAATCCAGGCCTGCTCTATCGGGTAACCACTCGGCGGGAATAATACTATTGCCGGGAACAGGGTGACTCGGTGGCGCGCTTGTCGGCATTGCGGTCAGTGGTTTCGCGATGTGATGTTGCTGAGTGCCCGATGGTGCTGTCTTCCGAGCTTGGTTGCTGCTAGCGACTTGTTCTGGTTGTTGGTGTCGCGGTAACGCGAGGCGAACATTTTGTGCGTTGCTCATTAAGGCTGCGCCGATAATAATGAGCCCCTGGTCATGGAGAGTACGCAAGACATCTTCGATCTTGCTTAAATCCCAGAATGGTAATTGTTTCACGAGCTGGTCTTTATCAATGAGAAACCAGTGCTGTCCTTGGCTTTCTCTACCGGTGAGTAAAGGCAACCATTCGGCGAGTAATTGATATAGCAGTGCGGCCTCTAGCCCCAAAGTGGCGGCGAGGGAGGGAGAGACAAGCAATGGGCGTTCTACAAGTGCGGCTGACATCTCAGGTACTCTGATAATAGCGAGTCATTGTACGGTGTTGGTGGGTCGGCTGTCAGCTCTATGTCAGGGCGAATAGGCTTCCATCAATGATTGGGACGCTAATGAAAAGGTTAAGGGCATTTTAGGTGGTTTTATGGCAAAACAAAAAACAGCGTTTGTATGTGTAGATTGTGGCTCTGAGCACAATAAGTGGCAGGGACAGTGTCAGGATTGCGGGGTTTGGAACACCTTGTCGGAAATACGGCTAGGGCCCGCAAGCTCGACTAAGATTACGTCGTCGCGGCAAGGCTATGCTGGCGCCGCGGGTGGTGAAGTACAGATGCTGGCGAATGTCAGTATTGAGGCTTTGCCTCGACAGTCTACTGGCTTTGATGAGTTTGATCGTGTTCTCGGAGGCGGCTTGGTGCCCGGGTCGGCGGTGCTCTTGGGTGGCCACCCTGGGGCGGGTAAGAGCACCTTGTTGCTGCAGGTGCTGTGCAGGTTAGCGGCGCACTGTGAATGTTTATATGCAACGGGTGAGGAGTCTCTGCCACAAATTGCAATGCGAGCGCAACGCTTAGGTCTAAAGGCCCACACCTTAAAATTATGTGCAGAAACCAGCCTTCATCGGTTGCTTAGCCAGGCGGCAGCGAATAAGCCCAAAGTCTTGGTAGTCGATTCTATACAGGTGCTACATAGCGATGATGTGAGCTCTGCGCCGGGCAGTGTGTCGCAGGTGCGAGAGTGCGCGGCGGCCTTGACCCGATTTGCCAAGGAGACCGGCACCGTGCTGATTATGGTTGGCCATGTGACTAAAGACGGCGGCTTAGCTGGACCAAAAGTACTGGAGCACATTATCGATTGTTCGATTATGTTGGAGGGTAGTAGTGATAGTCGTTATCGAACCTTGCGAGGAAGTAAGAACCGTTTTGGCGCGGTGAATGAACTCGGTGTGTTCGCCATGACTGAACTGGGATTGAAAGAGGTAAAAAACCCATCGGCAATATTTTTGAATCGCGGCGATGTAGTGACATCAGGCAGCACGGTCATGGTGGTTTGGGAGGGAACCAGACCCCTTCTGGTAGAAATTCAGGCGCTGGTAGATAGCTCTGGATTTGGTAATCCGCGCCGAGTAGCGGTGGGTTTGGAGCAAAATCGCTTGGCAATGCTGCTGGCGGTATTACACCGCCATGGTGGTTTGCAAGTCGGTGACCAGGATGTGTTTGTGAACGTTGTTGGTGGCATTAAGGTGCTAGAAACGGGTTCGGATTTGGCCTTGTTATTTGCCATTGTGTCCAGCTTTCGTGACCGGCCTCTTCCTGAGGACTTGGTGGTTTTTGGCGAGGTCGGTTTGTCTGGCGAAATTAGACCGGTGCCGAGCGGGCAGGAGCGTATACAAGAAGCGAGGAAGCATGGTTTTAGGCGCGCTATCGTACCCCATGGCAATATGCCGCGTGGCGATTTAGGAATGACCGTGACTGGCGTGAAAACCCTGGCGGAAGCTTTAGAGGCTATATGACGAGCAGGCTCCCGCCGAGGTTGACCTCGGCGGGGTCTAAATCGCTTTAGAAAATTTCGATCGGATCGCCGCTGCCAGGACCGTAGGAATTTGTCGGTTGATTGATGTCTTCACTGGGCGCATTGTCCGTTCTGAAGTATTCAAAAATTGCGTTGCTTTGCCCGGGATGAGCTAGGCTGCCGGAATCTGGATCGATGCGAACAGAAATAATACTGTCAGGTTGTTTAAGCTTGTATTCAGGCCGGTCTTTTAGTGCCTCGCGCATATAATCGATCCAGATGGGTAGCGCGACAGATCCACCGTATTCGCGGCGACCGAGATTAAGGTTTTGATCGAAGCCCACCCATGTTGAGGTCACAATGCCGCCGCTGTAACCGGAAAACCAGGCATCGGTTGGGCCGTTGGTGGTGCCGGTCTTACCTGCAGCATCCCCGCGTTCTAAGACTAGCGCTTTGCGGCCGGTGCCTCGGGTAATGACATCCTGCAAAATACTATCAATAAGAAAGGCGACCTCTTCGTTGAGCACGCGCTTGGCGAGCCGCGGCTGCAAGGCATCATCGCCGGCAGAAATAATTTCATCAAGAGTATCGGCTTCGACGGTTTTAAAAGCTTGAGCGCTATCGTCTTCAATGCAGCTGCGACATACAGTTTCTGGGTCGGCGCGATAAATAGTATTACCGTCGCGATCGATAATCCGATCGATGAGGTAAGGTGAGATTTTGTAGCCGCCATTAGCAAAAACCGCGTAACCAGTCACGATATCTAGGGGGGTTAGCGAGTGACTTCCCAGCGCTAGGGAGAGGTCTCTGGGGAGTTTGCTTGGATCGAAACCAAAGCGGCCAACGTAATTAATCGCTTTGCGTATGCCAAGATCGCGCAATACTCTAATAGAAACTAAGTTGCGAGATAGGTATAGCGCTTGACGCAGTCGCATTGGTCCATTGAAGCGACCGTTGTCATTGCTGGGGCGCCAGGTACTCCCCAGAGCTTCGTCATCAAAGACGATGGGGGCATCATTAATAATTGTTGCTGGTGTGAAGCCATTGTCTAGCGCTGCGGTGTAAATAAACGGTTTGAAGTTGGAGCCTGGCTGGCGTTCAGCTTGAGTGACGCGATTAAACGCGCTTCTTTGATAATTGTAGCCGCCAACCAAACTTAAAATAGCGCCGCTGTCGGCGTCTAAAGATACTAGGGCGCTTTGAACTTTGGGTAATTGTGATAGCTCCCAGTGTCTTGGGCTGGTGTTGCTCATTTTTACTCGGATAACGTCGCCGGCTTTTAAAAGCTCTGAGGCCGATTCGGCGGCGTTACTTACACGATCTTCACTAATATAGCGCACGGTTTTGGCAAGTCCGTGCTCCCATTGCAGTGTGGTTTGTAGCTCCCCTGGGAGTAAAATCGACGCACTTTTTTCTGCTACATCTAACACTAATGCGGGATGCCAGGAGCCAATCTTACCAATTTCTTCCAGTTTTTGGCTGAGATCTCGACGGCTTTCGGGATCTATTTCAGCAGGTAGCACCCATTGACGCTCAGCGCCTCGATAGCCGTGGCGGGTGTCATATTCGATCACACCGTCTACAAGTGATGTATTGGCGGTTTCTTGCAAATTGGCCTTTACTGTCGTAATGACGGTGTAGCCTTCTTCGTATGCTGAGCGACCGAATCTTTTCAACATATTCAGACGTACCATCTCTGAGACGTAAGCGGCGTCAACGTCGAACTTGGTGCCGTGGGCCTTGGCGCTAATGGGTTCTCGCATGGCGTCGTTATAATCTTCGTCACTTATATAGTTTAGGCTCCGCATTCGACCGAGTATCCAATCTCGGCGCACTTTCGCCCTGGAAGAGTTGGCCACGGGGTTGTAAGCAGAGGGGGCTTTGGGTAAGCCGGCAATCATCGCCATTTGAGCTAGATTTAGTTCACTGATGGGTTTTCCGTAATAAACTTGCGCTGCAGCTTCTATGCCATAGGCGTGGTTGCCGAGGAAGATCTTATTTAAGTACAGCTCTAATATATCGCCTTTGCTGAGTGCGCGTTCAATTTCGATGGCGAGGAATATCTCAGTGAATTTTCTAGTGAAGGTCCGCTCTTGGCTCAGAAAATAATTTTTTGCTACCTGCATGGTGATAGTAGAGCCGCCAGATTGGATGCTACCACTGGTGATTAACTGGGATGCGGCGCGGAGTAGACCGCTGATATCAACGCCGCGGTGGGTGTAGAAATGGTCATCTTCGGCTGCAAGGAAGGCATTGATGAAAATCTCGGGGACTTCTTGAATGCTGATCGGAGTTCGGCGCTTCTCGCCAAACTCCCCAAGTAATTTGCCGTCGGCGCTAAAAATACGCAGCGGCGTTTGTAATTGAGTGTCTTTAAGCGCTTCGATAGAGGGTAGTTTGGGGCTGATATAAAGAAATGCGGTGGCAAACACCATCAAAGCACCGCAGCAGGCGAGGATGGTTAGGCCTGTGAAAATACGAAGATAGCGCGTCTTACTGGGCATATTGTTCCTTTGAATAAAAGTGGAGATTACAGTTCGAGGGATAGGATAACGAAAAGTATGGATTTTCGATGTCTTTTTTTTCAGCACTATTTGCGCATTGGTATACACTGGTATTTAATCTCGTAAATAAGAGTTCGCCCTAAGTCCACGATGTAAGTAGGAAAATGAGAGTGTTAGATGGCTTGTTTGGCGGTCGCGGTTCCCGCCGGTTGCTTGGTGTAGACATTAGCTCCAGTGCAGTAAAATTGCTGGAGTTAAGCCGTAATGGCGATAAATATCGTGTAGAAAGTCACGCGGTTATGCCTCTGCCAGTGCAATCTGTGGTAGAAAAAAATATTGCCGAGGTTGATGCTGTCGGTGAAATTGTGAAAGCAGTTTACGTGCGCTCAAAGTCGAAATTGAAGTGGGCTGCCGTGGCAGTGCCCGGTTCTGCTGTTATTACTAAGATTCTTCACATGCCTGCGGGCATGAATGAAAATGCGCTTGAAACGCAGATATCCTTAGAGGCCGATCAATATATTCCATACCCTTTGGATGAGGTTGCGCTCGACTTCGAAGTGCTAGGCGAGCTTGACGATAATCCGGAAGAAGTCGAAGTGATGTTGGTTGCCTGTCGACGAGACAGCGTCGACACTCGCGTTGAAGCTTTAAATATTGCGGGGATCGAGCCTAAAGTCGTCGATGTCGAGGCCTATGCGATAGAGCGAAGTTATGACTTGATTTCGCAGCATATTGGCGTTGACGAAAACACCGTAGTCGCGATAGTTGATGTGGGTGCCAGTATGACTTCGCTCACAGTCATTGTGGCAGGTAAAACGATATATACCCGCGATCAAATTTTTGGGGGTCGTCAGCTAACAGAAGAAATCCAGCGTCGCTTCGGATTAACGATGGAAGAAGCCGGTCTAGCTAAAAAACAGGGCGGATTGTCTGATGATTATGATAGTGAAGTTTTAGCACCTTTCCGAGAGGCTGTTATTCAACAGGTTTCACGCTCGCTGCAGTTTTTTTATTCAGCGAGTCAATATAGCAGTGTCGATATTATTTTACTCGCCGGCGGTGTGGCCGCGATGCAGGGCCTGGCAGAATTGGTGGAAGAGCGTGTTGAGGTTAGCACGATGATAGCGAATCCATTTGCCGCCATGTCTGTTGCGCCGGGGGTGGACGCGATGACGCTGGCTAACGACGCACCGGCGATGTTAATTGCCTGTGGCTTGGCGCTCAGGAGTTTTGATTAATGGCAGCTATTAATCTATTGCCTTGGCGTGAAGACCGTCGCCAGCTGATTAAAACACAGTTTTTTCTGGTGTTAGGCGGGTCCGCACTATTAGCGGTATTGTTGGTGGTGCTGGCGATGTCTATAGTCAACAGTGCTATCACTCATCAAAACAGTCGGAATGTCTATTTAACGGCGCAAATTAACAAAATAAATAAAGAAGTGGCGGAAATTAAAAACCTTGAAGCCCGTCGTCAGCAACTCCTAGACCGCATGACAATTATTCAGGATTTACAGGGTACTCGACCATTAATTGTTCGTGTCTTTGACGAGATGGTAAGAACCTTACCTGACGGCCTATTTTATACCTCGGTAAGTCGACAAGATGGACTTATTGATGTTCAGGGGATTGCAGAGTCGAATAACCGGGTGTCGAGTTTGATGCGTAGCTTAGATGCTTCACCGTGGTTTGCTGATCCAAATCTGACGGCTGTGAGTGCGGCATCAGCTTACGGCGAGCAGGCGAGCAGTTTTAAATTATCATACAAAATCAGTGCGCCTGCGCCTGATGACGAGAAATAGGAGGCGATGGCCTTGGCGGCGTGGCAAGAGCTGGTAGACGAGCTAAAGAGCTTTGACCGTAGTGAGCTCAATGCCGATAATATTGGTGCTTGGCCACAGTTAATTCGGGTTGGTGCCTGGGTGGGCGTTTTCATTTTGTGTATCGTTGGTGGGTATTCTTATGTCATCGCTGATTTGCGGCTAGAGTTAGGCAGTGCTGAGGCTAAAGAGCTTAAGCTTAAAGGTGATTTTGAAAAGAAAGCGTTTAAAGCCTCGAAACTCTTACCTTTGAAGAAGCAAATGGCTGAAATGGAAGAGTCTTTTGGTATTCTTTTGAGCCAGCTTCCAGCCGACACTGAGGTGCCAGGCCTACTCGAGGATATGACTGAGAAAGCGGTGTCTAATGGTTTGGATATAAGTAGTATCCAGCTGCAGTCGGAGCGTGAGAGAGAGTTTTATGTTGAATTACCGATTGCGATCAAAGTTAGTGGTAATTATCACGATCTTGCCGCATTTGTGAGTGGCATTGCCAGCTTGCCACGGATAGTTACCCTGCATAATTACACTATTAATTCAGATGACAAGTTAAGTCGGCAAACTATGTCGATAACGGCCAAAACCTATCGATATAAAGACCAGTGGGGAGGCAGTTAATAATGATTTCTCGTTTGGTGTTGGTCGTTATGGGTGCCTCAATACTTACTGCCTGCGGTGGCGGTAATCAATATGCCGATTTAGATTCTTTTGTTGCCGAGAAGCGTGCATCGCCGTCTGGTCAAATTGCTCCGATTCCAGCTTTAAAAGCATATCGCGCCTTTAGTTATACCGCCTCTGGTTTGCGAGCACCGTTCAATCGGCCGGTAGATGTCAAAGAGAGCGCTCGCCTTGTATCGGATAGTAATATTAAACCTGATTTAGAGCGCGAGAAAGAGTTCTTAGAGCAGTTCTCTCTGGACTCTATAACCGTGGTCGGAACCGTGCGCTTAAGTGGCGTATTGTGGGCCTTAGTAAAAGATGCTGATGGTGGCGTTCACCGAGTGCGGAAAAGTAATTATCTTGGCCGGAATTTCGGGAAAATCATTGGTATCGCTGAAAATTATCTAACAGTGGTGGAGATTGTTTCTACCGGCGGGGATGAGTGGGTTGAAAGGCCTCGCTCCCTTGAATTGAGAGTCCGTAAGTAAGAATTATAAAGGCGGGGAAGTAGATGAAGGTCCGAGTGCAAATGCAGTGTGAAAGACCTTGCCGTCACAGTGGTTTGGGACGGCAACTCCTTAGCGGAATATGTTTGCTCCTGGCAACGGTGACCGCCATGGCCTCTAATTTAAAAGATGTACAGTTCAATTCGTTGGGTGGTGGCAGCTTTGAGGCTAGGCTAACGTTTGATGGCTCGGCGCCTGAGGTGAAAGGCTACACTATTGAAAATCCCGCCCGAATTGCCTTAGATTTAGTGGGTGTGGGTAATATGCTCAAACAGAAAAGATTTCCTCTAGCCTATGATAATGCCAGTGGCGCCGTCGTCTTAGACGGTCGTGACCGCACACGCGTGGTGCTGAACTTGATTAAGCTGGCGTCATATCAAACTCGCCAAGAAGGTAATGTATTAATTGTTGAGGTGGGTAGTGGCGGTAGCCAAGCTTATCTTAAGGAGAAGTACGATGAGGTTTTAACTGAGACTGCGGTAAGTAGCGAGAACAGTATTACCGATATAGATTTTCGTCGGGGTGAAAATGGTGAAGGGCTTTTAGTCATTCAGCTCGCTAACGCGAATGCAAATGTAAATGTATTTGTTGAAGGCTCAAAAATCAAAGTTGATTTTGATGGTGTTAGCCTTCCGCAGAATTTACAGCGCCGTTTTGATGTTGTTGATTTTGCGACGCCGGTGAAAAGTATTGATGCGCGTATGGGCGACAGGGGCACCAAGTTGGCTTTAGAGGCCAGCGGCGACTACGATTATTTGGTTTATCAGACTGATATCGAATACGTTATTAGTGTTAAGCCGCTAACGAAAAAAGAGTTGGAGGATCGGCGCCGAGAGTTTGTCTTTGTGGGTGAAAAACTGTCCTTGAATTTTCAGGATATTGAAGTTCGCTCGGTATTACAGCTTATTGCTGATTTCACCGAATTAAACTTAGTTGCCAGTGACACGGTTAAAGGTAGTATCACTCTGCGCTTGCAAAACGTACCTTGGGACCAAGCTTTGGAGCTGGTATTAAAAACCAAGGGCTTGGGTAAGCGACAAGTTGGCAATGTATTAATGGTGGCGCCTGCCGCCGAAATAGCGGAGCGTGAGCGTCAGGAAATTGAAGCTCAGCGACAGTTAGAAGAGCTTGCGCCGCTGCAAAGTGAGTTTGTTCGTGTTCGCTATGCTGACGCCGCAGAGCTGTTTAAGTTGTTTAGGCCAAGTAGAAACAGTAACGGCGAAGCGGATGAAAACTCGACCGGCAGTATTTTGTCGCCGAGAGGCAAGGTCATCGTCGATGAGCGTACAAATTCTTTATTGATTACCGAAACCGCCGAGCGGTTAGACGAGTTCCGTCGCCTGATTGCATTAATTGATGTGCCGGTCCGTCAGGTTCAAATAGAGGCGAGAATTGTGCGGGCTAGCTCTAGCTTCGATCGTTCACTCGGCGTGAAGTGGGGTGGTGCTTATGTTGAGACTGATGGCGACAAAGTTTATTCTGCAAACGGTGATACCGCTAGTGATCAAGCCACTCAGAATAATTACTTAAGTTCTTTAGCTTCGGGTTCTCCGACATATACTGCGACACCTGGTTTAGTGACTGATTTGGGTGTATCTGGTGCTGCGGGTTCGTTTGCTCTCGGTTTCATTGGCTCGAATGTTCTCTTAAACTTAGAGTTATCTGCGCTAGAATCTAAAGGTCGCGGGGAGATTATATCGCAGCCGCGGATTGTGACCGGCGACAAAGAGCCCGCTATTATCAAATCAGGTACTGAAATTCCGTATCCAGAGTCTTCTGCCAATGGCGAGACGACGATTGCTTTTAAAGAGGCGGTCTTAAAACTGGATGTCACACCTATTATTACCCCCGACGATCGTATTATCATGGACTTGACGATTAACCAGGATACGATTGGCTCGTTAGTTATTGCCACTGGTTTGGGCGGGCAAGTACCGACTATCGACACCACAGAGCTTAAAACTCGGGTGTTGGTCCGCAACGGTGAGACCGTTGTATTGGGGGGTGTGTATGACCAATTGGATATCTCATCTGAGACCAAAGTCCCCTTCCTCGGTGATATTCCATTTATAGGGCGTTTATTTAAGAGTACAACGGTGTCGCGTGAAAAACAGGAAACGCTGATATTTATTACTCCGCGAATTCTAGCCGACAGCTTGGTAGATTAATGTTGTGATGATGAAGTCTGGAGCGGTATTTTTGGTCGGCCCTATGGGTGCAGGGAAAAGTACCATAGGCCGTTTACTTGCCGATACCTTGCATTTTGATTTTCGTGACGTCGATCGCGAGATCGAAGAGCGCAGTGGCGTCGATATTCCGTGGATTTTCGATATGGAAGGCGAAGAGGGCTTTCGCGACCGCGAAGAATCTATGTTAGCTGAGTTGAGTGATGCTGCTCAGCTTATCATCTCAACCGGCGGTGGTGCGGTGTTACGTAGTGATAGCCGAAAGCTGATGGTTGCTAAAGGCACGGTCATTTACCTAAAAACCTCTGTTGATGAGCAAATACGTCGGACTGCGCGTGATCGCAAGCGCCCCCTTCTGCAGTCCGGTGATCCGGGTGTCACGCTGCGTAATTTAATGGCTTTGCGCGAGCCCTTATATGAGGAAATAGCAGATTATACTGTATTGACCGACAACCGAACGCCCAAATCTGTCGTACAGGAGCTATGTTCCAAACTCGGCGCTGACGACCTGAGCGCGCAATATTGATATACTGGCCTGCTTGGTCAGTATATTAATCTTTTCCCGGATACATCTTTGATGAAAAACCTCGAACTCGATCTGGGAGAGCGTAGCTATCCTATTTTTATAGCCCGCGATCTTCTCGGTAAAGCTGATCTTTGGTGTAAATATATCGCCGGCCGACAAGTGTGTATTGTGACAAACGACACTATTGCGCCGCTTTATTTGAATAAATTGAAAACTCAACTTGGTGATAAAGAGGTTTGTGAAGTGGTTCTGCCTGATGGTGAAGCTTACAAAACCTTGGCTACGCTCGAACAAATTTTTGATACCCTGATAGAGAAAAACCACAATCGAGGCACAACCCTGATCGCACTGGGCGGTGGAGTGGTTGGAGATATGTGTGGTTTCGCTGCGGCATGCTATCAGCGGGGCGTGCAATTTATTCAAATTCCAAGCACCTTGTTATCGATGGTTGATTCTTCCGTTGGTGGTAAAACAGGGGTTAATCATTCGCTTGGTAAAAATATGATCGGTGCATTTCATCAACCTAATTGTGTGGTTGCTGACTTGAGCTTGCTGGATACCCTGCCAGACCGTGAATTTGCTGCGGGTATGGCGGAAGTTATTAAATACGGCTTAATCTGTGATGCGCCGTTCTTTGAGTGGATGGAAAAAAATATTGCTGGTTTGATGAGTCGCGACAGCGATTTACTTGCTGAGGCCGTGTACCGGTCTTGCGTCAATAAAGCAGAGGTGGTTGCAGAAGATGAGCGGGAAAGCGGTCGTCGCGCTATTTTGAACCTTGGTCACACCTTTGGCCACGCCATTGAAACTGCTGAAGGCTATGGTAATTGGCTGCATGGTGAAGCGGTTTCGGCGGGCATGGTATTGGCGATGGCTTTATCGGTTGAGCTGGGTTGGTTGAGCCCCGATATCTTAAACCGCGGAGAAAAGCTGCTAAAAATTGCCGGCTTACCGATTTTGCCGCCAGCAAATATGAATGTTGATCAATTTTTGCAGCTCATGGGGCGTGACAAAAAGGTCTTGGATGGCCGGTTGCGTCTGGTGTTATTAAATGGCTTGGGGGAATCGGTGGTGAGCAGTGACGTAACTAAAGAGACCGTTGCTACTGTGCTGCGCGCTGCTGGTGTTCGCGCATAATTGTGTGCGGACTGTGTAAAAATTGATCGTTTCGGTGGCGATGTTTGTTGCTTTTGCTGCATCCGTGTAGAATGTCACTCCTTTTTTCGGGTATGTGTAAAATCCCGCGAACATTCTTTTCGACCATCTTTTTGTTTTCCTTAGTAATTTTGCGAGAGTCGTTTTATGAGTACAGGCCTGTACAGACCTGAAGATGTGCGCGACAACTGTGGATTCGGCCTGATTGCCCATATGCAGGGCGAGCCGAGCCATAAATTGTTGCAGACCGCTATTGAATCGCTGACCTGCATGACGCACCGTGGTGGCATCGCTGCCGACGGTAAAACAGGGGACGGCTGTGGCTTATTGCTTAAGAAACCGGACAGTTTCCTGCGCGCTGTGGCGAAAGAGTCATGTGGTAGCGAGCTAAGTGAAATATACGGGGTTGGACAGATTTTCCTTGGGCGGGATGAAAAAACGGCTGCCGCCGGCCGCGCTGGCTTTGAAGCCGTGCTGGTCAAAAACGGTCTCCAACCTGCAGGCTGGCGAGTAGTGCCCGTGGACGAAACAGTGTGTGGCAAGATCGCGCTTTCAAGTCTGCCGCGGATAGAGCAAATATTCATTAATGTTGACGGTATGGATGCGCAACAGCTGCGCACCTGCTTATTTGTTGTTCGGCGCGAGGCCGAAATCGCATTAACTGATGATCCCGATTTTTATATTTCCAGTTTGTCGGCTGATGTAATTGCTTACAAAGGCTTGGTGATGCCGGTGGATTTGCCGCGTTTCTACCCAGATCTTGCTAACCCGGCGCTAGAAACTGCAATTTGTGTATTTCATCAGCGATTCTCTACTAATACCATGCCTCGCTGGCCACTGGCCCAGCCATTTCGGATGCTAGCTCACAATGGCGAAATTAATACCATTGAAGGCAATCGCAATTGGGCAGAGGCGCGTACTGGCAATTTCACTAGCTCATTATTACCCAACGTTGCGGCATTGTCGCCACTGGTTAATCGGACCGGCTCCGATTCTTCAAGTCTAGATAATATGCTTGAATTGCTAGTTGCTGGCGGAATGGATTTATTCCGTGCTGTGCGGATGTTAGTGCCGCCCGCTTGGCAAAATATTGAACATATGGACGCCGACCTGAAGGCGTTTTACGAATATAACTCCATGCATATGGAGCCTTGGGATGGCCCCGCCGGCCTAGTGCTAACCGATGGTCGTTACGCTGTTTGTGTCTTAGATCGCAATGGTCTTCGCCCCTCACGCTGGGTTATTACTAAAGACGGTTTCATTACGGTTGCCTCAGAGATAGGCACCTATGGCTACCAGCCAGAAGATGTGGTTTCCAAAGGTCGGGTTGGGCCTGGCCAGATTTTAGTGGTGGATACCGAAAAAGGCGAATTACTGCACACCGAAGAAGTGGATAATCGCCTTAAATCTGCTCATCCCTACAAAAAGTGGTTGCGAGAAAATGGTAACCGTCTGCAGGATCAGCTTGGGCAGGGCAATCGTCCCGCGCTACCTGAAAGTGAAACACTGGCTGCATTCCAGAAATATTTTCAAGTTAGCTTTGAAGAGCGCGAGCAAGTGCTGTCCGCATTGGCAGACAGTGGCAACGAAGCTGTTGGTTCGATGGGTGATGATACGCCGATGGCGGTATTATCGCGCCAGAAGCGGTCATTGTATGACTACTTCCGCCAAAAGTTTGCTCAGATCACCAACCCTCCAATAGATCCGCTGCGGGAAACTATCGTGATGAGTTTGGAGACTTTGCTGGGCGCAGAACAGAATGTGTTTGAGCAAACTGCGGATCACGCTGACCGTCTTATCTTAACTAGTCCGGTGTTGTCTCCAGATAAGTTTGACCGTTTGATGAGCGTAGATTCACCACGCTATCCACTCGCTCGTATTAATTTGACCTATGATCCGGCGCTGACGTCTCTGAAAGACGCTGTTGCGGAGGTTACTTTGGCGGCTGAGACAGCGTTGCGCGATGGTAAGGTTATTTTATTGCTCAGTGACCGCGCCCTAACGCCCGGTCTGCTGGCGGTGCATAGCTTGTTGGCAACGGGTGCGGTTCATCACCATCTGATTAAGCAAGGCTTGCGATGCAGCGCGAATATTGTGGTCGAGACCGGTAGTGCTCGCGATTCACATCAGATGGCGTGTTTGTTTGGTTTTGGCGCCACTGCGGTATACCCATATATGGCTTTTGCGGTTATCAGCGATATGTTGAGCTGCGGCCAAATTTTGGGTGACGAGCAAACTGCCCATACCAATTATATTAAAGGCCTTAACAAAGGCCTGCTTAAGATCATGTCCAAAATGGGTATATCGACCATCGCATCGTATCGTGGTGCGCAGTTATTTGAAGCCATTGGCTTGGCGACTGAAGTTGTTGATACCTGTTTTAAAGGCGTAGCTAGCCGTATTGCCGGCGCCGGATTTGCAGAATTACAGCGTGATCAGGAAGCCTTGGCAACGATTGCATGGTTGCCGCGCAAGCCCCTTGATCAAGGCGGTTTACTGAAATACGTACACGGTAAGGAATATCACGCGTTTAATCCCGATGTGGTTGTTACCCTGCAACAAGCAGTAAAAAGTGGTGATTACGCTAACTGGAAAAAATACGCCGACTTGGTGAATACCCGGCCGGTTGCGACTATCCGGGATTTACTTGGTTTCAAGGATGATGTTAAGCCGATTCCTTTAGATGAAGTTGAGCCGATTGAAAGCTTGTTCCGGCGTTTTGACTCTGCGGGTATGTCATTGGGTGCATTGAGCCCCGAAGCGCACGAGGCATTGGCTACCGCTATGAACCGCCTCGGTGGTCGTTCTAATTCTGGTGAGGGCGGCGAAGATCCTGCTCGCTTCGGGACTGAGCGGGTGTCAAAAATTAAGCAGATAGCATCCGGTCGTTTTGGTGTTACCCCGCATTACTTAGTGAATGCAGAAGTATTGCAGATCAAAGTGGCGCAGGGCGCTAAGCCTGGCGAAGGTGGGCAGTTGCCCGGTGGTAAAGTTAACGCCCTGATTGCTAGGTTACGTTACTCGGTGCCGGGTGTGACACTGATCTCGCCGCCACCGCATCACGATATTTATTCTATTGAAGATTTGGCCCAGCTGATTTTTGATCTTAAACAGGTTAATCCCTCGGCGTTAGTATCGGTAAAACTGGTATCTGAACCCGGTGTTGGCACCATTGCAGCGGGTGTGGCCAAGGCCTATGCCGATCTGATCACTATTTCTGGTTATGACGGCGGTACCGCTGCTAGTCCGA
Organism: Zhongshania sp.; assembly: GCA_046712405.1. Classification (GTDB taxonomy): domain Bacteria; phylum Pseudomonadota; class Gammaproteobacteria; order Pseudomonadales; family Spongiibacteraceae; genus Spongiibacter. Next base: position 19,832 of record JBKEFB010000024.1, read on the forward strand.
TTACGTCTATTCGCTACGCGGGATCGCCATGGGAGTTAGGCCTTTCTGAAGCGCAACAGACACTGCGTGGCAATGGCTTGCGCGGCAAAGTACGCGTACAGACTGATGGTGGCTTAAAAACTGGCTTAGATGTCGTTAAAGCAGCGATCCTGGGTGCAGAAAGCTTTGGCTTTGGTACCACTCCAATGGTAGCGCTGGGCTGTAAGTATTTGCGTATATGTCACTTGAATAACTGTGCCACTGGAGTGGCGACTCAGGATGAGCGTCTGCGAAATGAGCACTTTGTCGGCACTGTTGAAATGGTCATGAATTTCTTTACTTTTGTCGCAATGGAAGCCCGTGAGTGGATGGCGAGTATTGGCATTCGTACCATAGAAGAGCTTATTGGTCGTACCGACTTGCTCGCTCAGAAGGCTGGCGAGACCGAGAAGCAAGCTTTGCTGGATCTGTCGCCTATCCTTTTTAAAGATCCTGCGGCGAAAGATCAGCCAGAGTTTTGCCAAGTTGACGTGAATGCACCGTTTGATAAAGGCGAGAAAGCCGAGGCCATGGTTGCTGCGGCGCTGCCAGCCATTGAATCAATGTCTGGTGTGGATCTGGAATTTACCGTAACAAACTGTGATCGGTCGATTGGCGCCCGTCTGTCTGGAGAAATCGCCAAACGTCATGGTAATCTCGGTATGGAAAGTGCGCCGGTTACTCTGCGTATGAAGGGTACTGCAGGTCAGAGCTTTGGTGTGTGGAACGCTGGCGGCTTGAATATGTACCTTGAAGGTGACGCCAACGACTACGTCGGTAAAGGTATGGCCGGTGGAAAGCTGGTGATATATCCGCCAAAAGGCAGCGTATTTAACAGTCAAGACACCACGATCATTGGTAATACCTGTCTCTACGGCGCTACTGGTGGCAAGCTCTTTGCCGCAGGTATTGCGGGTGAGCGTTTTGGGGTTCGTAATTCTGGCGCACACGCTGTTATTGAAGGCGCTGGCGATCATTGCTGCGAATACATGACGGGCGGCATTATCACTGTTTTAGGGCCTACCGGGGTCAATTTCGGTGCAGGTATGACCGGCGGCTTCGCTTACGTGCTAGATCAGGCAAATCGTTTTGTTGATATGTATAACAGCGAGCTAGTCGAAATGTGTCGGATAAACTCCGAGTCTATGGAAGCGTATCGAGCAAACTTACGTGGCAATATCGTCGAATATGTTGCGGAAACAGGTTCGGCTTGGGGGCAACATATCCTCGATAATTTTGACGACTATATCGGCAAATTCTGGATGATTAAGCCGAAGGCAGCCAGCCTCAGTCGTTTGCTTGACTCTACCAGAAGACGTCCGGAATAAGCCCGCCGAGTAGCAATGAGGTAATTTTAAAATGGCAGAGCGTTTAAAGAATTCATTTCAGTTTCTCGATGTGGGTCGTCAAGATCCAGGCAAGAAAGATATTGTCGAGCGGCGTACGTCCTTCGTGGAAATTTATGAACCCTATAAAGAAGAGGAGGTAAAACAACAGTCTCACCGCTGTTTGGATTGTGGTAACCCTTATTGCGAGTGGAAGTGCCCGGTGCACAATTACATCCCTAATTGGCTCAAACTGGTTGCCGACGGCAATCTGTTTGAGGCTGCAGAACTAAGTCATCAAACTAATAGTCTTCCTGAAGTGTGTGGCCGGGTGTGCCCGCAGGATCGCCTGTGTGAGGGTGCGTGTACTTTAGAGGATGGCTTCGGCGCAGTTACCATTGGCTCTACTGAGAAATATATTACCGATACAGCCTTAGCTATGGGCTGGCGCCCAGATATGTCTAAGCGAGTGTGGACAGACAAGAAAGTGGCAATTATCGGTGCTGGTCCTGCGGGTATCGGTTGTGCTGATATTTTAGTCCGCGCGGGTGTTAAGCCCATTGTTTTTGATCGATACCCAGAAATTGGTGGTTTGCTGACTTTTGGTATTCCTGAGTTCAAATTAGAGAAGTCAGTCGTTCAGCGCCGTCGTAAAGTTCTTGAAGACATGGGTGTTGAATTTCGCGTTAATATTAACGTTGGTGTAGACATTAGCATGGCGTCGCTACTCGAGGAGTACGATGCCGTATTCTTGGGAATGGGCACCTATAAGTATATGAAAGGCGGTTTTCCTGGTGAAAACCTGCTCGGTGTTTACGACGCATTGCCATTCTTAGTTTCAAACGTAAACCGGAATATGGGCTGGGAAGGCAACGCCGCTGACTATATAGATGTAAAAGGTAAGCGTGTTGTGGTGTTGGGTGGTGGTGATACCGCGATGGACTGCAATCGTACTTCTATTCGTCAGGGCGCTGAAAGCGTGGTGTGCGCATATCGCCGTGATCAAGAGAATATGCCGGGGTCGCGTAAAGAAGTGAAAAATGCAGGTGAGGAAGGGGTGCAGTTCTTCTTTAATCGCCAGCCAATTGCCATTGTTGGCGATGACAAGGTTGAAGGTATCAAAGTTGTTACGACTAAGCTTGGTGACCCAGACGAAAACGGCCGTCGCCGTCCAGAGCCAGTCCCAGGCAGTGAAGAAGTGATTCCTGCCGATATAGTACTGGTTGCCTTTGGTTTTCAGCCTAACCCACCGTCTTGGTTGGGTGAGGCGAGTGTTGACATTAATGATTGGGGCGGTATTGTGGCGCCTGAAGAGCAGGATTATAAATTCCAGACTAGTAACCCCAAGGTCTTTGCCGGCGGTGATATGGTTCGCGGTTCGGACTTGGTAGTCACCGCAGTTTGGGAAGGTCGTCAGGCCGCAGAAGGCATATTGGATTACCTTAAAGTGTAATTGTTGCGCGCTTTAATAAGGGCAGGGTGCGAGGTGTTGTATCAGGTCTTTATTGCGGTGTTCTGGTTATTTTAAAAAGCGTTGAGAGAAAAATGACTGAATTAAAAAATGATATTTTCCTTCGCGCACTCCAGCGTCAACCGGTTGAATACACTCCCGTGTGGATGATGCGTCAAGCTGGGCGTTATCTTCCTGAGTACCGCGCAACCCGAGCGGTCGCGGGCGATTTTATGTCGCTGTGCAAGAATCCAGAGCTCGCCTGTGAAGTCACAATGCAACCCTTGGCGCGTTACCCACTTGATGCTGCAATTTTATTTTCTGATATTTTAACCATTCCTGATGCCATGGGTCTGGGGCTCTATTTTGAAACGGGGGAAGGTCCGCGTTTCAGGAAAACAGTGCGTACCATGGCCGACGTCGATGCCTTGCCGATAGTGGACGGTGAAAATCATCTAACCTACGTTTGCGACGCTGTTCGAACCATTCGACGCGAGTTAAACGGTAGTGTGCCGCTTATTGGTTTTTCGGGTAGTCCGTGGACACTGGCAACGTATATGGTCGAAGGCGGTGGTTCAAAGGATCACGGTCGCAGTAAAGCCTTAGCTTTTGATCAGCCTGAACTAATGCACGCGTTACTAGATAAATTGGCCCAGAGCGTGACGGCCTATTTGAATGACCAGATTCGCGCCGGTGCACAAGCGGTACAGATTTTTGATACTTGGGGCGGCGCCCTAAGTCATAACGCATACCAAGAGTTTAGTTTGCGTTATATGCAGAGAATTGTTGATGGATTAATTAAAGAGAATGATGGTCGGGTTGTACCGGTAATTCTCTTTACTAAAAATGGTGGTCAGTGGTTGGAGATGATGGCTGATACTGGCGCCAGTGCCCTAGGCTTAGATTGGACCACGGATATTGCTGCTGCTAAAGCTCGAGTTGGTGATCGTGTCGCATTGCAGGGCAATATGGATCCCTCTATGTTACGCGCTTCTCCTGCGCGAATTCGCCAAGAAGTGGCTTCAATTCTAGCGCGGTTTGGTAGCGGTCCCGGACATATTTTTAATCTTGGCCACGGTATTACTCCAGAAGTGGACCCCGCTAATGCCGGGGCATTTATAGAGTGTGTGCGTGAGTTGTCCGCGCCGTATCATCAGAGCTAATCCAAACGTGATAGCGCGATTAGTCCTAGTGAAAACAAAAACTCGCTGCTAAACGCACCGAGTTTTTTTAAGTAAACCGTTTTATTATTTATACCCGTCTTAGCTATGGCATGACTTCAACAAAATTCCGCCACTTATTTTGTAGCCCGATAAACCAGCCTGGTGATCCACTACCGGTACCCGAAAATTCTAGCTCGGGGTAGTAAGCCGTTACGCTGCTGAGAATGTTGTGTTCTTTTTCTTCGATATCAATAATTAATAGATGGCGGCCAGCAGACAGTGCCTGATCAAAGCGTTTGAAATCATGATGAGGCTCCTGGATACCAAATAGTCCACCCTCCCAGGTAAAGAATCCAAGCATCACAATGGCTAGAAATATAAAGGGTGTCCAGCCAACGCTCGTGGTTGCTCCTGAATAATGACTTACGGCGAGTACCAAGGCTGCGGCAGCCAAGCCAATTAGCGCGCCGCGCTCCATAGCTTGCACAATATCTTTGCGTAAAACCGCTGCTACATCGTTGAGTTTGCGCTTGCTTACGCCGGAGTCATCGCGGCTGAGAACGTGAATTTGGGGTTTAGAGATACCATTATTGGCAAGGTCTTGTTCGACGGTGGTGAGTTTGTCTAAATTGTCCGTCAGAAAATAATAGCGTTTCATATTATGCTCCAAACTTTTTCTGGGTTTTTTATATGGATCTGCTGCCACCACAAGAGATAGGCAACTAACATACTTACGGTCTTAGTGTAGCAGTGTGGGTGACGTCTGCCTTGATCATGATGAGCCTGTATTATTGTATTTATTGCTAAGTAAGACTGCTCTAATACCTGAACCATCTAACGATTTTGTGAAATTAGAGTGTGCAGTGCTTTTTCTCTAACAAAAATGAGTTCTGAAATGATAACTGATAATGATCTGATTCAAGGCGAAGTAAGGCGTTGGTTGACAGACGCCGTGCTGGGGTTGGGCTTGTGTCCGTTTGCGGCAAAGCCGCTACATGAAATGCGGGTAGCTATTGATATCAGCTTTGCGAGCAATGCAGAAGATTTAGTCAATGACTTGCATCAAGCGTTATCCCGCTTGGAAGAAACACCGGCCCGTAAATTGGAGACTAGCTTACTGGTGATCCCCAATATGTTGCAGGACTTTTATGACTACAATGATTTCCTGGAGATTACTGATGCCGTGCTGCAGGAAGGCAGTTGGGAGGGAGAGATTCAAATAGCCAGTTTTCACCCTGACTATCAGTTTGCCGGAACTGAAAAGGCTGACCCCGAAAATTTTACCAATCGTGCTCCCTATCCAGTATTTCATCTGCTTCGCGAGGGCAGTCTTGAGGAAGTGTTAGCCTCCTACCCAGACCCTGATAATATTCCTGAGCGCAATATTGCCCTGATGCGTAAGATGGATCATCAGAGCCTACAGATACTGTTTCCCTATTGTTTTAAATAAGTCGCAGTTCGGCGGCTTAGTGAAGCTCAGGTCGGTGGGAATTGACTCCAGATTTCGGTAACTGCACGCTCTATAGTGTTTTCATTTACTTTGGGGTCGCGGTCATCTAGCTCAATGATCAGTGAACCGCGCCAAGTCAACTTTTTGTCGGCGGGATTTAATAAGTCGATAATGATCTGAATATTGCGATTAATTTTGTCTTTACCCAGTGGCATGCCCACAGAAGTACTTATGCCAAAGTTGTCCCCAAAGCTGCCAAAGCCAAGTCCTAGACGTGGACTTTTATCTATAGTTTCTGCCGCTTCAGCAATGTAGTAGCGCACCAGAAAATCAGCATTACTCTGAGTGTCGAGTAAGGAGTAGAGTCCGGCTTTCAATCGGCGTTGGAGTGATTCTTTCACATTTTCGACAATAAACAGCGAGATTAGCTGATCTGCGCCGCTGTTGTCCGAAATGGTATAGCGATCATAGCGACTGAAGTCGGCGCGGGGATTATAGTCAATGACGACCTGAGTACTACTGCAACCAGTCAGCGTAATCAGTAAGAGGAATTTCAGTAGAGCGAGTAATTTCATGATGCTTACCTTTGCTGATATTCCAGCCAGTGCGGTCGGAAGTCGTTAGCTAATTTTTTGCAAGCCTGGTGGCGAGGGCAAGTTACTAAATGATCATTCGTAAAACCTAGGGCCTGTAGGTAGGCATAGCAAATAGTACTGCCGAAAAATTTAAATCCCCGTTTTTTAAGATCCTTGCTGATTTGATCAGACTCCTTGCTGGTGGCTGGGACCTCTGCCATAGTTTTCCAGCTGTTTTGTATCGGTGTATTGCAGAAGTACGACCACATATAGCGGGCAAAACTCCCGTATTCTTGTTGAATTATTAAAAAATACTGAGCATTTGTGATGGTGGTGGCTATTTTTAGACGATTGCGGACGATGCTAGAATCAGCCATAAGGGTATTAATCATCGCGTCGTCAAAAGCAGCGACGTTCCGAGGATTAAAATTTGCGAAGGCTTTGCGGTAGCCTTCGCGCTTTTTCAAAATAGTCAGCCAGCTCAGGCCGGCTTGTGCCGACTCCAGTACCAAAAACTCAAAGTGAATACTATCGTCGTCTGAGGGTACGCCCCACTCCTCGTTGTGGTATCGAATGTAATCTGGCGTGGCCGTGCACCAAGGGCAAGACTCCTTCACTAATATACACTCCCTTATTGGCATCTGGCGGGCTAAGCCGTTGATCACCACGATGGCTATGCGATAATAGTTTTAAAATAGCAGATAAGAGCGGGTAAGTTTATGACAATGTTAAAGCCAATATTGGCGATAGTGCTGGCGAGTTTAATTGCCTCTTGCGCCGAATCTCCAACAGGACGTCGTCAGATGCTGCTATTTTCAGATGGCGAAATGTCGCAAATGGGTGGTACGGCATTTGACGAAATGAAGAAGAAAATGACCATCAATATCAATAGTGAAACTAATCGATATGTCAGTTGCATCGCTGATGCTATTACCGTCTCACTGCCAGGAGAGTGGCGCGGTAGCTGGGAAGTAGTGGTGTTTGAAGAGGCATCGGCCAATGCGTTTGCATTACCTGGGAAGAAGATCGGTGTGCACACCGGTATATTTCAAGTGGCTAAAAATACCGATCAGTTAGCGACAGTGATAGGTCACGAAGTTGGTCACGTATTGGCACATCATAGTGCTGAGCGAATGTCGGTGCAGAGTATAACGGGCACCGGCACTCAGTTGGTTGGCGTATTACTAGGTGAAGGTGCGGGAAAAGAGACCGTCATGGGTTTGCTTGGTTTAGGTACTCAGTTCGGAGTGGTGCTGCCCTACGGTCGCGCACAGGAGTCAGAGGCGGATATCGTCGGTTTGGATCTCATGGCTAAGTCGGGATTTAACCCAGCAGCTAGCGTCGACTTGTGGAAAAACATGAGTGCCTTAAGCAATGCTCAGCCACCCGAGTTTATGTCGACCCACCCTTCGCACTCTTCGCGTATTAAAGATTTACAGCGGCAAATGATGATCGCGAAACCACTTTATGAGAAGGCCAAGGCAAGCGGTATTCGACCCTCTTGTAAGGGGTAGTAGCACAAAACCAGGTTTCGCGCGGTGACCAGATTCACTCTGCGCTGCGGCCGTCTTTGTCGCAGCTACTCGTCGCAGCAAGCGCGGTGATTCATAGACAGGGCGGGTGCCGCACAATCGGGTTTGCCAATGACTTTTGCCGGAACACCGGCAACCACAGTATGCGCAGGAACGTCTCGTAAAACCACACTGCCTGCCATCACCTGCGCGCCTTCTCCAATATGAATATTGCCGAGAATTTTAGCACCAGCGCTTAGTAGTACGCCGTCGCCCACTTTCGGATGGCGATCGCCTTCCTCTTTGCCAGTTCCTCCCAGGGTAACCGACTGCATGATCGACACATTGTTGCCGACCACGGCAGTTTCACCGATGACAATACCCGTGGCGTGATCCATTAAAATACCGCGGCCGATTTTGGCAGCCGGATGAATATCAACACTGAACTCGCAAGAGATCCGATTTTGAAAAAATAGTGCCAATGACGTTCTGCCTTGCGTCCATAGCCAGTGGGCTATGCGGTAGCACTGCAGCGCGTGGAAACCTTTAAAGTACAAAAAGGGCGCCGAGAGGCTAGAGCAGGCTGAGTCGCGCTCGAATACTGCGCAAATATCTGCTCTTATTGCGTCCCCTATACTGGGATCTGCAGCAAAGGCTTTTTCAATTACTTCACGCACTAATAATGCTGAGGCCGCGGGGCTGTCTAAAATATGCGCAAGATGGAAGCTGAGCGCGGTTTCTAAACTGTCGTGATTTAGAATGGTCGCGTGTAGGAAGCTTGCCAGTACCGGCTCGCGCTCGACCTCGCAGGCGGTTTCTTTGCGGATAGTCTGCCAAACAGGATCTGGAATGATAGCGGTTTTTTTTACGGGATTACTCATTGTTCATGCAGCGTCAGTAAATGTATCTCTAGTATAACGCTGCCAGCGGGCTAGAGAATAGGGGGCATAATATAGGCTTAAATCGACCGCTTTAGTGTGCAGTTACATTCCCATAGTGCTTGGCCGGCAAGATGGTATTTGCGTTCAAAGGCGGTGATTGTCTTTGTGGGTAGATAGGCCGAGCTGTCGGCGCTATGGCCGACAATTTTTAGCGCCGCGGTAAATTCCTCAACATACAGCTTCCAGTTACTTCGCAGTGTGATTTGGCCTCCAAGCTGCAATAGCGCGGGGAAAACCGCTGAGCCGTGTACTCGGTATTGTAATTGAACGCTTTTCGGCCATGGGTTGGGGTAGAGCAAAAAGTGTTTATCTAGTTGCCAGTTAGCGTCGGCGGCTAAGCGCCAAAAATCGTCTACGTCGGCGCGTACCAACAGGTAATTAGCTAGCGTTTCTTGTTGTGAGGACTGATGGCGCTGTAATCGCGCTACAGATTTGTCTATGCCGATAATCGAAGCATTAGGGAATTGTCGCGCCAGTTCACGACTGCTTTCACCGTTACCGCAAAAGGAGTCTAGTATGACTGTTTGCGATCGCGATGCTAGCCAGTCACCGGCGGCCTTGAAGGCGTTAACATTATGCTGTGCGTAGGGTTTTTGAAAGTGATGGCGCAGATGTTTGTTCACCGTTGTTTCTAAATTCGGGTGAATCGCGCTCTGATTACTTGTTACTTCCCTCGGTGGGGCGTTGTCACTGCGTTTTTTCATGAATTGGTAATATGTTATCGATTGCTCTAGAGGTTGCTCCTTGCGACACTAGCGCATCATTAAAATAATGGAAAGCTAATGCGTCAGGATAGAAGACCTTACTGGGTGAAAAAAAATTATTTGCGTTTTCGCAGCTGTTACACGCAGCAATTCTTAAAGCCTGCGTGCGACTTTCTTGGTGATTATCACACTTTTATGAAGCCTTGGTATATTTCTATTTCAGGACCTAATATCGAAATAGGACGGTGTGCAACGGTGATCGGTGAGCCTGAAAATCGCGTCAAAATTGGAGTGTGGGGCAGCGATGAAAAAAGTGGCCACATTAAAATTGGCGACTATGTGTTGATTAGCCCCGGCACACGGATTTCTGCCGCTAATGAAATTCTGATCGGTGATAACGTGATGATCGCGAATGGCGTTTATATTACCGACAGTGATTGGCATGACCTTTATGATCGTAGCAGCCGCAGTGAGGCAGTCACGCCGGTTCATATCGCTAATAATGTTTGGCTAGGCGATCGCTGCACAATCTTGAAAGGCGTTACGATTGGTGAGAATAGTGTTGTGGCTGCATGTGCAGTGGTGAGTAAAGACGTTCCTGCTAATGTGATTGTGGCGGGCAATCCAGCGGTTATTGTCAAAGAACTTGACCCCGCTAGGCCGATAAAAACTCGCGCGGATTATTTTTCTAATCCAGCTCAATTAGAGACTTTTTTCGACGGAGTCGACAAAATGGTCTTAAGCAAGAATGGGTTTTTTAATTGGCTGCGAACGCTGGTAATGCCCAACGCTAGAGATTGATGGCTGTTAATTAAGAAATATTTCTATTCTTAGTTGTGACCTGTTTCTATTTTGCGTGGGTTGTGGCCAGGGAAGAACGAGAAGAAAAATTAAAACTAATAACTTTTATGCGGGTGAGTGTTAATGAGTATTGCCTTTTGGTGTGTTTTTATTGCAGGCGTTATGCCTGGTTTGACGTCCTTAATTGCTAAGATTGGTAAAACTGAACAAGGTCATTTCGATAATAATAATCCTCGCCAATGGTTGAGTGGTTTAGATGGCTGGCGAGCGCGATCTGTTGCCGCAATGCAAAATGGCTTTGAGGGTTTTCCGCTGTTTGCGGCGGCAGTGATTATTGCGCAATTTGGTGGAGCCCCACAAGAAATTGTCAACCTGTTGGCTATGGCCTATATTGGTATTCGTGTCATCTTCACAATCTGCTATCTAAAAAATTGGGCAACAGTGCGCAGTTTAGTATGGTTTGCTGGGATTGGTGTGATTCTAAGTTTACTGTGCATCACCCCAGCGGTGTCAGCTTAATACGCTTTTACATCGATAACTGTTAATAGAATAGTGCCAGCGCGCGAAGCCGCCGGCATTTTTTTTGGTTTGCTAGTGCTGCGGAGTATTGAACAATTCTAGGATGGCAGGCTTACCTTCTGAGCCAATTAGTACTTTTTCTCCATCTGCGGTAAAGGTTGCGGCCTCTGTTTGACGCATGCGATTTTTAGTAACTGCGAAAGCATTTTTATTAAATGCTTCTAACCAGCTTTCAGATTTTCCGCGTTTAAAGTAATAGGTGTTTCGTAAAGTCACAATCAGGGCGATGTCACCGTTGGGACTAAATTCCATGGCGGTTGGTGAGCCGCCACTGATACCACCTTGGTGCTGTGCAGTGTGTTTTTCGACGCTGGGAATACTGCGAACCTCACCCATATAAGTCAGCGGTATGGTCTTAGAAGCTATCGCATCAAGGGAAAATCGATAGAGGCGGGGGTGGCTGTCGCGTTTGGTCAAGATGTACACCAGACGTTCCGTGGCATCAACTGCAAGGGCTTCGGCATCGTGTGGGCCATCTTCATACACCACGGAGTAGTGACGGATGATATTACTACGGACTATTGGTTTGTTAACGTGCTCTGGCTCACCGACGAGATAGATGTCGACGAATGGGCGCAGCATCATATTGTCGCCGATATCGCCGATGAGTAAATATGCACCGCTGCTATCCTTGAAGCTGCTCATGTCCTCCCAATCAAAGGCACTGCTGCCATTGATAAGTAATTGGGAAACAGCGTTGCCTTTATCATCGAATGAGAATAGCCGTCCGCGATCACCGCTGTCATTGTGTGCCCAAAAGCGATTTTCGTGCATGTAGCTGCTGGCAAGTCCGCTCATTTCTGTCAGCAAGATTTCTTTCGCTGCAAAGCGCTGACGATCTCCATCTTTGATCTCTAGCGCGGCGGCTGCTGATGTTAAATAAATGGCTAGAAACAGTATAAGTGTAAATGCGCGAAAAAAATGGCGACATGAAAGGAGCATGTAAGTCCTTTTTAATAGGAATCATAAAGCGGCAATTGGACGGTGATCGGGATAGTAAGACGCTTTAATAGCAATTGGTGACTATTGTCGTGACTTGCTTGCAAACAACCATGATTTAATTATCTTTGCCGACAATAGCGGGCCGTTGATATTGAACGGATAATAAAATGTTTTGTGAGTTTAACCTAGAATATTCGTGCTAAATTGTCAGTGCAATGGCAGATTGCTGGGTTTCAAGTGGCGGTGGTATTCGTGATTGTTAGTTAGTCTTACATTACAGGTTCAAATCAGAGACAAATAAGAACACCCGCTGATCATGCGTGGGGTGATTAATGCAAGCACCCCACGCAGGCTTGGTTTTAGATCGCAGCCGCCAAACGTGTGCCTTGGTCGATCGCTCGTTTAGCGTCTAGTTCAGAGGCTAAATGTGCGCCACCAATTAGATGGCAAGGGGCGTTTAGTCCTTTGCTAAGCTCGGTTAGTGAGTCCTGGCCAGCACAAATGATGATGTTATCAACGTCTAGTGTTCGTTCTTCGGTACCTATGCGAATGTGTAGTCCGGCGTCATCGATTTTTACGTACTCACAGCCGGGCATCATATTAACCCCTTTTTTCTGCAGGCCGGCGCGGTGAATCCAGCCGGTAGTTTTGCCTAGATCTCCACCGACCTTAGACGTCTTGCGCTGAAGTAAAAACACTTCACGGGGTGAAGCTGTTGGTTCAGCTATTATGCCTTCTATACCGCCGCGGGCTTGTAAACTCATGTCGACGCCCCATTCACGCATAAAAGTAGAAATGTTGGTGCTGGCGTCACTGCTGTGAGTAAGAAACTCAGCCACGTCAAAGCCAATGCCGCCGGCGCCAATAATGGCGACTTTTTTGCCCACGTGCTTACCGTCGCGAATTACGTCGAGATAGCTCATTACTTTTGTATGACCGATGCCGTCGATAGGCGGTGTACGTGGCTTGATACCGGTGGCAAGTACCACTTCATCAAAGCCACCATCGTTCAAGATTTGTTGGTTAACTGCTACGCCGAGTTTACTTGTTACGCCAGTGACTTCTAAACGGCGCGAAAAATAACGAATAGTTTCCTCAAATTCCTCTTTGCCGGGCACTTTCTTGGCTATATTGAACTGACCACCAATGGTCGTTGCGGAATCAAATAAAGTGACGTTGTGGCCGCGCTCCGCCGCTGTGGTGGCAAATGCCAAGCCCGCAGGACCGGCGCCGACTACTGCAATGTTTTTACGATGACTGGTCGCCGTGATTATTAATTCGGTTTCGTGACAGGCGCGAGGGTTAACTAAGCAGCTGGTCAATTTGCCGTTGAAAATATGATCTAAGCAGGCCTGATTACAGCCGATACAGGTATTGATT
>JBKEFB010000025.1:0-31829 GCA_046712405.1 Zhongshania sp.
AGTGTTGACGGCGAGCAGTATGTAACTATTTTGGCTGGCTGGGGCGGTGCTTTTGGTTTGATTGCCGGGTTAGAGCAAGACGTTTCACCGCCACCAAGCAGAGTGTTGACCTTTAAGTTAGGGGGTGTGGCGGCGCCATTACCAGCCAACCCACTCAAACAAATGCACGAGCCACCAGCGCGCTTAACGGCAGATAAAGCGGTGCTGGAGAACGGTAGAGCATTATATTATGCCTATTGCAGTGCCTGCCATGGCACTGAAGCTATTTCGAACGGAGCGATCCCTGATTTACGTCATTTGCCCGGGGCGTTCCATGATAATTTTAATGCGATTGTGCTTGATGGTGTTATGGCAAAAGCGGGGATGGTCGGTTTCTCGGAAGTTCTAAACGAGGCAGATGCCTATGCATTGCACGCGTATATTTTAGAGCAAGCTAATGTAGATAAGGAGAGTCGCGAGCAGCCCGAGTGGTGGAAAACTATTAAGACCTGGGTTTACGGTGTGGTCGCTAAGTTATTGGGTTTTGCGATGAGCTTTAGCTAGCGTAGCTCGTCACAAGAACTAAGAGTAATAACGTTCTACAGTTTTTGTATTCACCGTCCCGCGATTGTCGGTGTTTAATTTTTATTGCAAGGTTGGGGGTGGCGTTGAGTTTTGCTTAATCAGCATATGCGCCAAACGTCAACTACCGTTCGCCCTCACTGCCATTTCACTCACCATACGCAAAGAGGGATTTTATTGTTCGGCAGGGAGTGATGAACTGCTTTTGTATGACCATTTTACGCAGCCCTTCGTTCAAATAAAGTTGACGGTTAAAGTTCAGGCTTAAAACCGCAGTGCCATACCGATAGCGGTCGTGCGGTCTTTTAAGATGCTGCTTGCACTGGACTTGCTTGTCACTTGGGCGCTATAGCCATAAGCTATTAATGACTTACTAATTCTGTAGTCGATACCTGTTGCGATCTGATCTAACTGTTTATGGCCATTAAATAAGTCGATCTCGGTGTGTCCTATTTGGACTTTAAAATCGAGTTTATTGTTGGCGTGATAGGACAGACTTATCACGCCGGCTTCTTCATCTTCGTCGTTATTGTTTATTGGTTTACTAATTTCGGATATTTGAATGAGTATGCCAATGTCAATATTCATGATCTCTATATGTGCAGTCGCGCGATTAACATTTTTGCCCTTAATTTCTTGATCATGCGCAAAGCCGACGCTCACACTATCGCTATCGTAGTGCAGTGAAGTGGTTGAGCCATCGACTGAACCGTCTTGGGTGGTGCTACTGTTCTCGCTCAGTACGATCGCAATACTGCCGCTTAGGTGGTTGAATAGGCTGGGTGTGCTATAGCGAATAGTGTTCTTCAGTCGGTTTTCACCACTTAATATGGATTTGACGTCTCCGATAGCAAGATCGTTGAATAAGTCGATATCTCGACTCATATTTTTAGTTGCGGAATTCATTTGTCCTGCGACCACAGTACCCCAGCTGCCAGTTAGGCCGGCAAAGATGTCGCGCTGCTTTAAGCTATGGTTGCTCCCGGTCTCACCATCATCGATAGCAACTTCGAACTCGACTTGAATAATCGCGCTTATATTAGTGTCGTTAATTGGGATGGCGCCCTTTACACCGATTCGTGAGGCGTTGCTATTTAATTCCCATTGATTAGCGGTTGAGCCGATTTCCCGTTTGGTGTTTTGGTGTGAGACGTTAGCCTTACCATAGAAGGACACATCTGCGTGCGCAAGCGACGCAGCGCAAAGCATAAAAACGGTAAGTAGTAAGTGTTGCTTCATATGGGTGTCTCGGTGTCATGCAAGATAAATTCAGGACCATTTTTTCTTGTATTAGCTGGTGAGGTTTCGTATCGAACCTAGTTTATGACAGAAATATGACAGGTTGTATTTTATTGTGGCGGAATTATTACATTATAGGATTCTTGAATTACTGACGCTGAGGTGGGTTTATTTCGAGGCGAGCTAGCGATGATACCTGTTGCTAGGCCCTTCGTAGCTTGTAGAAATTACAAGCCTTTGATTGATTAATTTAAAATAAAAACTTCTTGTAGTGACGTCTTGGTGCTGTTATTAAAGTGAAATATTGTCCACAGTATCTGTGGGTAACTTGGTGGATAACTTGTAGGTTGTCGCAGGAGAGAGAGGGTTAATCGGCATGTTAACAAATTGCTCAAAAAACAGCCATTTTAATAAAATTGTTTAAAAACAATTACTTAGGGTTGCTTTATGATTCTTGTTATAACCTTGTTGCGCTAAGTGGCAAGTTTTACTTCCTGAGTGCCTATCTGTGAATAAGTGTTACGTCAAGGCCTGAATAATGTTACCTGTTACGTATTTCCACTTAATGCTGAATATTTTTTCGAGGATGCTCACTAGCGGTGCGTGGACTAGAAATTATCCTCCCCTGTAAATGCACCCGCTAGTGCAAGTTTCTCGAATTTCGACCTGACTTAGTGCGCCGAGTAAGGGCTTCAATTGTGTCCATATCCAGATCGCAATATTTTCGCTGGTAGGATTTTCGAGTCCGTCTATGTCATTTAAGTAATTATGGTCCAATTGCTCATAAATGGGTGCGAACACTTTTTTCACTTCTGAAAAGTCCATAAGCCAACCTGTGTGGGGATCGATATCGCCAGCGATAAATATTCTGACCAGAAAGCTGTGGCCGTGGAGCCGAGCACATTTATGCCCTTCTGGAACGTTGGGAAGTCGGTGGGCTGCTTCAAAGGTAAACTCTTTGTATATTTCCACGTGTTAGTCTCGATTTTGGGATGCAGGGGCGCTTGTTCGGTATCAGTTAATATAGATTGGGCGCCAATGTTAATCAGCTAGCAGGGCGCTGTACAGCTCGCCTTACTTGATTAACTTGCAGGTCGTTTTTAGGACCGGGGAATTTGGACAAAAAATGAACAAAATCAGTGTTATAGCTTTTTTTCTTGGAAATCGTTAAAAAACACCCCGTAGCGTTTGACACCCAAAGTGATTCCTGTAGAATGCGCCTCACTCGATTGAGAGGGTGATTAGCTCAGCTGGGAGAGCATCTGCCTTACAAGCAGAGGGTCGGCGGTTCGATCCCGTCATCACCCACCATAATCGAGTAAAAGTATGCGGACCGGTAGTTCAGTTGGTTAGAATGCCGGCCTGTCACGCCGGAGGTCGCGAGTTCGAGTCTCGTCCGGTCCGCCAACTTTTAAGCTGTAGACCTCCTCTTGTTTGTCTCATATTTCGCATGGCTCGCCTGATGCCTGTGGTTTATGTTTATATCTGGACCGGTAGTTCAGTTGGTTAGAATGCCGGCCTGTCACGCCGGAGGTCGCGAGTTCGAGTCTCGTCCGGTCCGCCAACAACATCTTGTTACTGCATAATTCCTCTGCTTTTCTATTTGCGGCTTCCTACTGCGCTATTTTCATGTGCCTTGTGATTGTCTTCTACCATTTTATTTGAGTAATTCCGCGTGACTAAGGTATTGCCTGTTAGGTTCTGCATGTGTGTGCCATCAATATAATAAAGTGTCATCGTAGATTTATTTGAACGGGTTAAGGGAAGCAGCCGTTTCCTTTTAAAGGCGGGTGGTCGTCAAAGAGGTGTTCTTTGCTGAGTTTGAGGCGGTGTTGAATAACGTGATAGCTAATTTTGATTTCGCCATTGGTGAGGTTCAATCCGCTTTTGTGTAAGTCGACAAAACCTTAAGCTTAGAGGGTGCTCTTCGTGTCAGGAGCAAGAGCAAAATCCTGTACTAATGGTGGATAGGGACGATAAGCCGCTTTAGGTGATGGTTGGAAAGGCGTGGTATTCATTACTTATTACCTCGGCGTTGAGCATTTGGTTATTGCTTAAGATGAAATGCTGGAATATCTTCGTGAGCCGTTGGCGTTTTTTGTGTCGCGATGCGGGGAGTCAGCTACACAGTGTCGAGACTGGCTAGCGCATGACCGCTTGTCAGTATGTGTGCCGGCTATTGAAATAGCGGCAAATCAGCTGATGAAAACGACTAAGGTGAATGGGTTTGTCTGCCTGATAGGCGTGTATCGTATACACCGGCCACGATGGTCCAGTAATAGTATCCATCAGATGAATCAGTTCACCTGATTGAATCAGCGGTTTGGCGGTCACATCGGGCATTAATATAATCCCCATGTGACGCAGTCCCATTTCTAAGGCACTAGGCAGGGTATTTGCCTGCGCAAATTGTTGCAGCTTGATGATTGATTTGTCATTTGATTGGATATCGAAAATAGACATTTTAGGCTGCTGCCAGCCTGTTGAAATCCAACGCAACGTCATCAGTTCTTCGACTGTTTTTGGTGTGCCGTTCCGGCTCAGAAAAAGAGGGGTGGCACAAAATATTTCCTTAATGGTACCGACGGGTAGAGCTCTATAGCTGCTGTCGGCTAATTCGCCTGCATGAATCGACACGTCAAGATTGTTTTCAACAAGGTCCTGGCTCTTATCACTGACGACTAACTCCGGCTCTAACCCCGGGAACTCACAACATAATTGTTCAATAGCTGGCATGACCACAATTGACTCAAGAGCATGAGGGTAGGTCACTGCAAAGCGACCACTTGGGTTGTCTCCAGCATGGGCAACATCCGCGTATGCTAACTCAACTTGATCTTGCAATAATTGGCAGCGTATTAAGAGTTTTTCGCCAAGAGCTGTCAGTGATACCCCACGCGTAGTTCGGTTTAGTACCCGAATACCCAGTTCACTTTCTAATAACTTTATTTGCTGACTGACGGCCGACTTGGTAATACCAAGTGCTGCTGCCGCTTGGGTAAAAGATCCTTTTTGCGCGACGTTGGCAAAGATCATTAACCTGGAAAGCTGCTTTGTATTGTTCATATTTTCTAAACAGTAAGTAAATAATGGAGGTATTGTTCATCATTCTACCCTCTTATATGATCCATTCAAGCTTTTTAGCGACATACGAAACCATTTATCACTAAGACACGCAACAACTAAAGGAGAACATTATGTCTGCATTTATCATTGTCGGATTCACACCGAAAGATACCGATAAACTTCAGCAGTATGGTGCTTATGTACCGGCTACGCTGGCGAAGTATTCCGGAGAAATTCTAACGAAAGGCCCAGTCGAGAAACTGCATGGCGATTTTGCGCACAAGATTCAAGTTGTGCTGGCTTTTCCAAGCCGAGAAAAAGCACTTGATTGGTATCATTCAGATGACTATCAAGCCCTTATTCCGACACGTAATAAAGGCATGGATTCTGAGTTTCAGCTTATTGGCTAATGTTTACTAACTGCCATTCACCCTTTACAGGATAAACACCAATGAAATTCCAATTATATGATCAACAAACAGCACCCCAGAACAGTCAGCCTTTATTAGCCCATTCCTTAAAAGCATTTGGCATGATTCCAAATCTTCATGCTGTGATGGCTGAATCACCGCCCTTGCTTGAAGCATATCAAACTTTGCATACCTTGTTTCAGCAAACTAGTTTCAATGCAGAAGAGTTAACGGTAGTTTGGCAAACTATTAATGTGGAGCATGATTGCCATTACTGCATTCCTGCCCATACTGGCATTGCGCATATGATGAAGGTGGATGATGCTTTAATTGTTGCATTGCGGAATAGTACAAAGCTGCCTACCGAAAAGCTTCAAGCTCTGCACATGACAACTTTAGCGCTAGTACGTAATCGCGGCCAACTCAGTCAGAATGAAACCTCTGCTTTCTTTGAAGCCGGTTACGAGCAACGAAACCTACTAGAGATCGTGTTAGGTATTTCACAAAAAGTCATGAGTAATTATGTCAACCACCTCGCTGAAACACCTGTGGATGAGGCCTTCAAAAAGTTTGAATAACGATCAAATTCCCTTGAGACAAAAGTGCCGGGCTGAAGGTGATCGCTGTCAGGAGCGCAGCGTCTCAAGGTAGGCGTGAAGTCTTTGCTTTTTTGGACTGATTAAATCAAGGTGGTAAGGTTCAAGTGATTCAGTATTTGTATACCTCGGTGAGTGGGGTAAAAGTCGATGTACTTAGATTAGACGCGCTCGACAGTCTTGCACCGGGCAATAAATGGTTTAAGTTATTACCAAATATCGCTGCTGCCGAAAACGCCCGCGCACCCGGCATACTCAGCTTTGGTGGCGCATACTCAAATCATTTGCACGCTTTAGCCGCCGTGGGTTGCGCTAAAGGAATTGCAACTATTGGCTGTGTGCGTGCAGATGCGAACGTCCAGCTAACACCAACTCTGCAAGATGCCAAAGACTGGGGAATGTCTCTCCATTATTTGAGTCGCAGTGATTATCGTCGCCGTGGCGATGCGGAATTTATTGCTGAGCTGCGCGCTCAATATCCTAATACTTATATCATTCCTGAAGGCGGCGCCAATGCGCTTGGCGCTCATGGGTGCGGAAGTATCGTCGATTTGATTCCGACCGCCGGTCAATCCTATGTTGCGATAGTACTAGCCTGTGGCACCGGCACAACCTTAGCCGGCGTGGCATCAAAGATTGCCGATGGGGTAAAGGTGATAGGAATACCGGTATTAAAGGCCGAGAAATTTATGGCCTCGGATATTGCGATATTATTGTCAGAGTTGGGTGGCGACAGGGGTAATTGGCAGCTGGATCATCGTTTTCATGGTGGTACTTATGCTCGATTGCCGCAGTATATGGCGGAATATATGACGGTATTCGAGCGTCGCCAGAATGTCTTGCTTGACCCTGTGTATACCGCGAAAGCAGCGTATGCGGTCCAGTATATGGTCGACAATAACGAGTTTGACCCAGGCGGCCGAGTATTACTTGTTCATACCGGCGGCCTGCAGGGGCGGCGGGGCTATGGCTTGGATTAGGACGCGGCGGATCGCTAGTCTGCCCAGTCGTTTGCGACTAAAAAACGCCGTTGCTGCTGAGCATTAATCAGCATGATGGGTTTATGAGTCGCCATTTCTAGATGCTTATCTGTCAATAGTATTGCGGTATTAAACTCGGCTCCCAACCAGCTGGGTTTTTCGATATACCGCCAGCCATCTTGCTTGCCTGATTTTGACTGGGCTAGTTGGAATGCGCTGATACTGAGCCAATCGCCGCGTTGGTGATTGGGGTTCAAAGGTGAATTCTCGGTATCCTCGATATTGGCGTGGAATAAAATTCCACTCACCTGCAGTTCTTGATCAATACATTCGATACCCAGTTGGTTAATGATGGCTTGACCGGCCTCAGTATAGGCAAGCGGCAATTGGTGCTGGGTGAGTCGGGCAAGTTTGCGATCTAGGCGGTCGGCGCGGTTGGGGCCAAACCATTGGTCAAAGTTGGGTGCTTTGTGCTCACTGGGAATGCCAAGAAAGAATTTAACCGCGAGCTCTAGGTGAATGTGGCGTTTGGAGATTCGGCAATAATAAATCAGGTCGAACTCTCCCAGTGTGACCTTGCCATCGCGAACGGGGATATTATGGGCGATAAGCTCGGTGTCGGGGTCCTCCGTTAGAAAGAAATGCCAGAAGCTTTCAAATACCAATCCGAGCCGCGTGCTGTGACAGTGTTGGTGGAGATACTCCTTAAGAGCGAGATCGTTGGCGTCAAGTTTTTGCAACCAGTCTAGGCGATAAGCCGTTAGTGGTAAGTTCGGACGGCAGATGGGCGCGCTTGGCGCCGTTTCATTAATGAGAGTTTCACTAAAGCAGCTCCAGGCTAAAGCGCGAACGAGGTGGGACTTAAAATATGGCAACTTGGTAGTAGTGATGGTCTGGCTCCGTGGGTCAACTTTGACTTAAACGCAGGTGATCATGCTAGAAATCTGCGGGTTTTTACTTGCGGCTTAGCGTTGTTATGTACCAAACTCGCCCATGACGTCTAACTGACCTGCGCTTTTAATTCAATGAGCGCCCAATAATCGACAGTAGGTACTATGGAACAGTTTCGCAATATAGGTGTGATGGGGCGCGAAGGCAACGGTGTTGCTGAAACTCTAAGGCGTCTGATTGAATTTCTTCAAGTCCGAGAGTTGGGTGTAGTTCTTGACGAGGCGGTGTCTGAATTATTAGATGATCACGATCTACGTGTGAGTTCGCGCCGTATGATAGGTGAGGTCTGCGATCTTATTATTGTTGTTGGTGGTGATGGTAGCCTGCTTGGCGCAGCCCGCACATTGACTCGCCACAATGTCCCGGTTCTCGGAGTAAATCGCGGCCGCCTTGGATTTTTAACCGATATTTCTCCAGATGAAATAGAAACGCAAGTTGGCGCAGTGCTAGATGGCCACTACCGGCTAGAGCAGCGGTTTTTGTTGGATGTTGAAGTGCTCCGCGAGGGCGAACCTATCGGTCGTGGCGACGCCCTGAATGATGTGGTGCTGAATTCTGGTACCTCGGGCCATATGATGGAGTTTGAGTTGTTTATTGACGGGGAGTTTGTGTATCGTCAGCGTTCTGATGGCTTGATTGTCGCGACCCCGACCGGCTCAACAGCGTATGCGCTGTCTGCAGGCGGTCCAATAATGCACCCGCGTCTCGATGCTATTGCTATTGTGCCGATGTTTCCGCACACCCTCAGCAGCCGCCCGATCGTGATCGACGGCAAAAGTGAAATTAAAATGGTGGTTGGCAGCGGGAATGTAGTCCATCCACCGGTAACCTGCGACGGTCAGGTAAAAATCACCTCCCAGCCCGGCGATGTTATATATGTGCGTAAAAAGCCACATAAATTGCGCTTGGTGCATCCCTTGGATCACAGCTTTTATGCAAGCTGCAGAGATAAGCTTGGCTGGGGAACGCATATCGGTAAAGAGGATTCGGATGTCTGAAGTAGTGGGTTTACGCTTGCCCTTAAGTGCAGATTTAGCGAGATTTTCGGTGTTACTTTGGCAGGATTCAATACCTCATCGTATTGCCGAAGAGCGTGGTATGCAGGTGCTCTGGGTTGGTTCAGAGCATCATGCGGCACAGGTTAAAACACTTTATGAACGTGTGCAGGTGGGCGATCCAGAGCTTATCGAAGTCACTTCGGAGCGCCTCAATGTGCAGCCTGAGTCGACATGGTATCGCCGTTTTTTTAGTGTGCCGGTGGTGGCGACATTACTTGTTTTAAGTTTTTTGGGGGCATTATTGCCCGTATTTGATCGCGACTATCAATATTTGCCTTACCTGAGCTTTTATCAACTCTATATTGTTGATGGCACTCTGCGCGGTGATTGGCCGGTTGGACAGTTATGGCGAGTGATTACCCCAGTGTTTTTGCATTTTGGCCTGATGCATATCGTGTTTAACAGTCTGTGGCTTTGGGAGTTGGGCGGTATGATCGAGCGCCGTCAGGGCGCGGTGCGGATACTCGGATTAGTCTTTCTCATTGCAGCGGGATCAAATATTGCGCAGGCCATCAGTAGCGTTTCTTTATTCGGCGGTATGTCTGGGGTGATATACGGCTTATTGGGCTATATCGTGATATGGAACCGGCTGCGGCCCACGCAGGTCTTTCCGCTGGCGAAAGGCGTTGCGATAGTAATGTTGGTATGGCTATTAGTTTGTGTGGCTGGCTTCACAGAATTATTGGGTCTCGGCTCGATTGCTAATACCGCTCACGTCAGCGGTTTGTTATTGGGCTTTGTCTTAGGTCTTGCGGCCGCGCTTCTAGATCGCAAACCGATATAAGTTTTGGTATATAATCTGTGGCCGTTATCCAGCGGCGGTGATAGGCGATAGTGAAAGAATATAACGCCAGAAGACAGTGAGAGTAGTGATGGATTATGAGCAGTTAGTCGACAATATCACCCCGACAATTTACGAGGGGCTCAAGCGCGCGGTAGAAATAGGAAGGTGGCCAGACGGTCGAGTAGTGTCACCTGAGCAGCGCGAGCATTGTATGGCTGGAGTCATTGCCTACGATTTAAAGATCAGTGCTGAGGAGCAGCGCGTCGGTTTTATTGACCGCGGCAGGAAAGCAGAGGGTGAAGTCTGCGGCGATGACCACAGTCATGACGACCCCGAGAAAGATCAAGTATTGAAGTGGGCGGAATAATTAAATGAGCATAACCTCGCTAGTCGGCCCTGTCGCAAAAATGAAAACTCAGTTGGTCGATGATCTTGCTGTGTACAGCATGCCTATCGGCGATGAGCTGCTTGAAATGAATGCTTTAATTGGCCGCACCTTACGGATGGAGTTTCAGCAGCAGATTAATTGTGTGCACTGCGGCAGATTGACCAAAAAGAGTTTTAATCAAGGCTATTGTTATCCTTGTTTTCAGCGTTTAGCACAGTGTGATACTTGTATAATGAGCCCTGAAAAATGTCACTATTTTGAGGGCACATGCCGGGAGCCGGAGTGGGGCGAAAGTCACTGCATGACTGATCATATTGTATATTTGGCAAACTCTTCAGGTATAAAAGTGGGTATTACTCGTGGTACCCAAGTGCCCACCCGTTGGATTGATCAGGGCGCTGTAGCCGCATTGCCAATTTTTCGGGTCAGTAATCGTTTGCAGTCCGGCTTAGTTGAAACCTTATATAAAGCGCATGTTGCAGATAAGACCAGTTGGCAGGCAATGTTAAAGGGTGAGCCAGGCGAAGTGGACTT
This sequence comes from Zhongshania sp., assembly GCA_046712405.1. Lineage (GTDB taxonomy): Bacteria > Pseudomonadota > Gammaproteobacteria > Pseudomonadales > Spongiibacteraceae > Spongiibacter. Next base: position 10,568 of record JBKEFB010000025.1, read on the forward strand.
AGTTGCGCGCCGAGAAGAGCTTTTTGAACTTTGCCAGCCGGGTCTTAGTGAGTTGCAGGAGAGCCATGGGCTGCAGGCGATACAGGCCATTAGTGATATTGCGGTGCAGCGTATTCGTTTTCCTGTTGAGACCTACCCGCTGAAAGTTAAATCATTCAACTTAGATAAAGTATCTGTAGTTGAGGGTACTTTGACCGGCATAAAGGGTCAGTATCTGATCTTTGACACTGGCGTGATTAATATTCGTAAATACGCCGGATACCATATTGAATTACGCAGTGAATCTTAGAGATTCAGGAGTTGTTTCATGCGCGATGCGCAGCCTAGCACTATTTTTTTAAGCGATTACCGCGTCCCTGATTTTTTAATCGATAGCACTACTCTACGATTTGAATTAGGAGAGGCTAGCAGTCTTGTTCACTCAGTTCTTGCGCTTAGGCGCAACCCAGATGCTGCTGCTCAAGATACCCCATTGCAGCTTCATGGCACCGCACTTGAGCTTGTTTCTCTTAGTATTGATGGCCGCCAGTTAAACGATAGTGAATGGTCGCAGAGCGGCGAGCAGTTAAGTATAGCCAATGTGCCGGCTTCATTTACTCTGTGCTGTGAAACCCGTCTGCGGCCGCAAGATAACACCTCGCTTGAGGGCCTTTATAAGTCTAGTGGTATGTTTTGCACTCAGTGCGAGGCGGAAGGTTTTCGCAAAATAACCTATTATCTCGATCGGCCGGATGTAATGTCGGTGTTTACTGTAGAGATTATTGCTGAGCAGTCGAAGTATCCGGTATTGCTGTCTAATGGCAATCTTATTAAGACTGAAAGCCTAGCGGATGGCGTTCATAAAACGGTATGGCACGACCCTTTCCCTAAGCCGGCGTATTTGTTCGCCTTGGTTGCTGGCAAACTTGCCGTGGTGGAAGATCAGTTCCTGACGGCAAGTGCGCGCAGCGTCGATCTCAAAATTTATGTTGACGAAAAAGATCTCGATAAATGTGATCACGCGATGTTGTCACTCAAGAACGCAATGCGCTGGGATGAAGACGTTTACGGGCGCGAATACGACCTCGATATATTTAATATTGTGGCGGTAGACGATTTTAATATGGGGGCGATGGAAAATAAAAGCCTCAATATCTTTAATACTTCTTGCGTGCTAGCCAAGCAGGAGACTACCACCGACGCCGGATTTCAGCGCGTAGAAGGCGTTGTGGCTCACGAGTATTTTCACAACTGGTCTGGCAATCGCGTCACCTGTCGCGATTGGTTTCAGTTGAGTCTTAAGGAAGGTTTTACGGTATTCCGCGACTCGGCATTTTCTTCTGACATGGGGTCGCCAACGGTTAAGCGGGTTGAGGACGTGACCTTGTTGCGTACCGCGCAATTTGCCGAAGATGCGGGTCCGATGGCGCACCCGATTCGTCCAGACTCGTTTATAGAAATTTCTAATTTTTATACCGTGACGATCTATGAAAAAGGGTCGGAAGTCGTGCGCATGATTCATACCCTGCTGGGGCCAGAGTTGTTCCGCAAAGGCAGTGATTTATATTTTGATCGCCATGATGGTCAAGCGGTGACCTGTGAAGATTTTGTATTGGCAATGGAAGACGCCAGTGGCATCGATCTTAAGCAGTTTCGTTACTGGTATTCCCAGGCGGGTACGCCGCGATTGCAGGTCAGCGGCACTTACGACGAGCAAGCCCAAACGTATACCTTAGTCGTTAAGCAGTCTTGTCCATCAACACCCGGTCAAACCGAGAAAGCGCCTTTTCATATACCTCTTGCGGTGGCTCTAATCGGTGAAGCGGGGCAGCTTGCTCTGCAGTTAAAAGATGCGCCACTTAATATCGAGTCAGGGGATAATACTGAACTGGTCCTGAGCGTCACTCAGCTAGAGCAGCATTTTGTATTTACAAATATTCAAGAAGAGCCTGTGCCGAGTTTACTGCGGGATTTTTCTGCGCCGGTAAAGCTTGATTTTGATTATAGCAGCGATCAGTTGTTGCGCCTTATGCGTAATGATAGTGATGGTTTTTGTCGTTGGGACGCTAGTCAGCAGCTTGGCTTGGTAGAAATTAAACGGGCGATTGCTGCCTTAGTGGCGGGCCAGCAAGTCGCTCCTGATCCTGAGTACATAAGTGCTTGTCGCGAGTTGCTGGCAAATACATCTCTCGATGCGGCGATGGTGGCGCTGATGCTGCAATTGCCGTCAGAAGCTTATTTGGCAGAAATTATTCATCCGGTCGATGTCCATGGTATTCATCGCGCTCGTGAAGCTTTACGCAAAGCCTTGGCAACTGCGCTTAGCAGCGAATTCAGTGCCTGCTACTCTCGCTGTCAAAGTAACGTGGCCTATGCGCCAGACGCGGCTCAAATTGCCCGTCGCAGTTTAAAGAATGCCGCGCTTTCGTACCTCATGTTGTTAGACAATGAGCAGGGTATCGCATTGGCAGTTAGTCAGTATGAGGGCAGTACTAATATGACCGACCGTCTGGCGGCTCTGTCGTGTTTAGTAAACAGTGCTGCAGAGTACAAGGCAGAGGCTCTGCTGCGCTTTTATCAGCAGTGGCAGCATGAACCCTTGGTGATCAATCAGTGGTTTCAGGTGCAGGCCATGTGTCGCTTGCCGGGCACCTTAGAAATCGTCCAAGGACTAATGTCGCATCCGACTTTCGATATTCGCAATCCCAATAAAGTGCGGGCATTAATTGGCGCCTTTTGTGGTCAAAACGGGGTTAATTTTCATCGCGAAGACGGTGCCGGCTATCGTTTTCTAGCAGATCAGGTCTTGCTGCTCAACCGCAGCAATCCACAGATAGCGTCTCGCTTACTGGTGCCGCTAACAAAGTGGCGTAAATACTTGCCGGCCGCTCAGCAGCTCATGCGCGCGGAATTACAGCGCGTACTTGCAGCTCCAGAGCTATCTAGTGATGTTTATGAGGTGGTATCAAAAAGTTTGCAGGACTATCAGTAAAAAATCTAATTGTTCCCATCGCGCCTGCATTGCAGGTGCGGTCTGGGGACATGTTGGCGATCAGTAATTCTTTACCCCTAGCTTCAGGGAATTTTCTGCTGTGATGTTTATTTTGCAATAGCTGTTAAAATTGTTATAACAATATATGCTTAAGTTATAAGCGTATGATTTTAAAGCTTTTATTCTGAATTTTGACTGCTTTGTGATACAGTTGCGCGCTTAATTAAACTCGAATTGATGAAAATGATGGATCTGGACCTAAAAGCATTAAATGCTGAGCTTCGCCACAAGTCTGCTGCTGACATTATTAAATGGGCGATCTCTCTTGGCGAGCCAATGATGGGTTCAACCAGCTTCGCCCCGAATGCTGCGGTGATGCTTAAGCTTATTACCGATGTGGCGCCAGAGATGCCGGTGGTCTGGGCAGACAGCGGTTACAATGTGCCAGATACATATCGGGTTGCTGAGCAGTTGAAAAAGCTGTTAAACCCGAATTTGAAATTATATATTCCCGAGATAACGGCTGAGCATCGCAATGCCATTATGGGCGGTATTCCACATCCTGACGATAATCCAGATTTACATAAGGAGTTTACTCGGCAGGTAAAACTGGAGCCTTTCAGTCGCGCGTTTGCCGATTTAGCCCCCCAAATTTGGGTGACGGGTATTCGCAAAGAGGAAACCGCGTTTCGTCAGAAGTTAGATATTTTGTCGTGGGATGGTCGCGGTATTCTAAAAGTGGCGCCTATTTTTTATTGGAATGAAGCAGACGTGTTGGCGTTTATGGCAGCGCATAAATTGCCGTCATCCAAACATTATTTCGATCCAACTAAGGTGGCAGAAAATCGCGAATGCGGTTTACATACTTCAGCGTAAACCCATTGGGCCCGCTTTGGCTTGCCTATAAATCTTTATTCATACTGTCATTTTCGTTATTCTGCCGTTACTGAGTTAAGGTTTACCATCATGTATTCTGTCTTGCGTCGCATATTGTTTTACCTGCCCACTGAAACCTCACATGATTTGTCTTTAGGTTTGGTGTGGTTATTGCAAAAATTGGGTTTGAGTCGCTTGTTCGCCAAACCAATGGTGTTATCACCGGTTACCGTGATGGGCATAGAATTTCCTAATGCTGTGGGGTTGGCGGCGGGGTTAGATAAGGACGCCAAGTATATAAATGGATTGTCGGCCCTAGGATTTGGCTTTATAGAAGTGGGTACGGTAACGCCAAAGGCGCAAGCGGGTAATCCTCGGCCTCGCCTTTTTCGCTTACCGGAAGCGAAAGCGATCATCAATCGTATGGGTTTTAATAATCTAGGGCTTGAACATTTGCTTGAGCAGGTTAAGGCTAGCGGTTTTAAGGGTGTGCTTGGCATTAATATTGGCAAGAACAAAGATACTTCTGCGGAGCATGCGGTTGACGATTATTTGAAAGGTTTGCGCGCAGTTTATTCTTGCGCCAGTTATATCGCCGTGAATCTGTCTTCGCCTAATACGCCGGGTTTGCGAGACTTGCAGTTTGGTCAGCCGCTGATCGATTTACTCGCTGCGCTTAAAAAAGCTCAGCTAGAACTAGCTGAACAATATGGTCGCTATGTTCCTATGGCGGTGAAAATAGCGCCGGATATGGCCGAAGATGATATTCGTCGCGTTGCCGAGGTGTTTGTGGCGCAGGGCATAGATGGTGTGATTGCCACTAACACTACCATTGCGCGGGACGCAGTAGCTGGGCTTCGTCACGGTACGGAGGTGGGTGGTTTGAGCGGCGGACCGGTTCGAGATAGCTCAACTACGGTTATTCGAATTTTGGCAGATGCGCTAGGCGGTCGCCTGCCTATTATTGGCGTGGGCGGTATTAGCGATGGTGAATCCGCAATGGACAAAATCGCAGCTGGGGCGTCGCTAGTGCAAATATATACCGGTTTTATTTATCGCGGTCCGGCGCTTATTGCTGAAGCGGCTAATGCCATTGCAAATGGTAGTGGCGGCCCATTAAGGCCTTCCGATTAACTTTAGGTTGTAAAAGGGCTGCCAATAGCGACCGCTTCAGGCTCATCGAAATGCATTTTTGCGTGGCGAATAGATATCGTGCACATTGGCTTTTTGGGCAATCCCAGCTCCCTGAGCTGCAAGGCTAAGGGGTGATGCTTACCAATATCGGGTAGGTTGCCACCTAATTTAAAGGTCAGCCCTTCACCTTCTGTTATACCTATAGTTTTCCATGCTAGTTTGTCACGAATGGCTAACGACGGTGCTGCCTGGGGCTTGGCGCTAGCTTTAGACCCTGTTGCGGCATCGATGGCAAACACTAGCTCGCCGTCATCACTGAATTGTGCTGACGCCGTTTTATCTCCAAATTGGATGTCGACATCGGTCACCCATTTGGGAAACCCCCAAATAAAGCGACCTGCATGGGTAGTGAATCCCTGGTTCACTGGCATGCGATACACATAGTTGCCGAGTGAGCCTCTGAGCATGCGCCAAACGGTACCAATAACAGGGAGCGGCTTTGGCTCGCCAGGGGTGATAACGGGAAACACAATCGCAGCTTCGTTGTAGTCACCTAGGTCGTTTTGCTGATAGTCGACCCCAAGTAATTGCATTAGCGCCTTACCTGGCCATATTTCAACAACCTTAAAGCCACTGGCGGCGATCAATTGCTGTGCTTTTTTGGCATCGACCACAAATACATTCATCAGCATAGCCGCGGCACCGACCTTGACTGGCAGGGTGATTTCTTTGCCGGCGATAAGGTAGGTCTGCGAGTTAATCTTAGAGCAGTGCTCATTGGTGATTTCTTTGCCGATATCGCTCGGAACGGGCGCTTCCTGACATATAATTGCGGTATTGTGCATGAAGGATTTCCTCCTCGTTATTATGTGCGGCTCAAGGGCAGCAAATGGTAATGATAGTGTAACCTAGCGATGATGCAAGACTGATTACAATGGCGTAACTTCTGAGTTATGAATACTCCTTGCGTATTGTCTTAACGAGTTTAGCGCTAATGTCGTGGGAAGCTAAACATGGTGGTGAGTTTTATCCGAAATTAAGGGAACAATGAATTATGACTAGAAAACTATCTGTTCGCATAAAGGATAGCATTCTGCTTGCCGCGTCTAAGGGCCGTGGCTTATATGCGGTGACAGACACCTCCGGCCGCAGAGTTAGTATGGCGGAATTCGGCGTGAGAGGGTCCTGGCGGGCATTGCAAACGACGTTTGCCTTGTCTCCACATGCGCTAAAATGTGTGTTGCAAAGACGCAAGCCCTCCCCTTTAGAACTGCGAGAATTATTCGAGTCTTTGGGCGCTACTTATATTAAATTTGGACAGTTTATTGCCAGTTCGCCGTCTATATTTCCCAAAGAGTACGTGGATGAGTTTCAGCACTGCTTAGATCAAACGCCATCACTTCCATTTAGTAAAATTCGACGCATTGTAGAGCGGGATCTCGGTCAACCGATTTCAGCAGTCTTTGCCGAGTTTAGCGAAACCGCATTAGCGTCAGCGTCAATTGCTCAGGTTCATGCTGCTAAGTTATTGTCTGGCGAAGACGTGGTTGTAAAGGTGCAAAAACCGGGTGTTCAGGCCATTTTGACCACAGATATGAATGCTGTTTATCTGTTGATTCGACTTTTTGAACTCATTTTACCGAATACAGATAAAGATGCGGTTGCCGGGCTGGTGGAGGAAATGTACCAGTCTATGATCGACGAGTGTGATTTCTATAAAGAAGCTGAGAATCTCCGAGTTTTTAGAGAATTTCTAAGTGATAGCGGTAATGACGTGGTTTTGGCACCAAAACCTTACTCCAGCGCCTCCGGTGGTAGGGTGCTTACAATGGAGCGCTTTTACGGGGTGGCGCTCACTAATGAGGTTGCAATGGCTAAGGGGGAGTTTAACCCCGCGAGTAGTTTGTTCAATGCCCTAAATACGTGGTTTGCAAGCCTGACTCAGTGCCCCTTCTTTCATGCCGATTTGCATAGCGGAAATCTGTTGATCTTAGCCGACGGCAAGGTTGGATTTATTGATTTTGGTATGGTGGGTCGAATTCAGCCAGAGGCATGGCAGGCCATTTTTAGTTTGTTTATGGCAATCAGTGAAGAAAACTATCAGTTGATGGCAGAATCCATGGTGAGTGTCGGTATTACTCGAGACAAGGTCGACGTTGAGTCGCTTACCCTCGATATTCAGAAATTATTCGAAGGTTTAAATGCTTTAGATCCACAGAAAGTCATTGAAAATCGTACTGGTGATGGTATTAATTCATTGCTCAGCGAGCTTGGTGAGATTGCCAGAAAGTACGGGATTCGCTTTCCACGGGCCTTTACCATGTTACTCAAGCAATTTTTATACTTTGATCGCTATATGGACTTACTGGCTCCGGGTGCCGATATCTTTCGGGATGATCGGGTCGATTTTTACCTAAACTAAATCAGACTAGGTTAAAGCCAAGCCCACTAGGTGTCTGCAGCGTCAAAATTAGCAGATGTCCCTTGGGCATTTTAGCCAGCTCCCTTTAAGTGGCTGACTGTCTCTCGCCTTCTCTTTAGCTATGAATTGCTGGCAAAGCCGCGGCAAAGTGGTGCATTCAGTAAGTAGATCACACTATTCATTCTGTAGGCATATTACCTGTAGAGTTATGAAATAGGGTTTCGCGACTACCGCAGCCATAAACCGAAATTAATTAGAGCATGCTGATGCTTTTAGTAAGGCATGAAATATAGAGATATGGCAATGCTCCTGTGTTGAGGCGATCTATTAACGCGATGCCTTTTATGGTGCTCTTTGGCGCAATTACCCTAGTGTACTTTGCGTTGATGGTTATGTTTATGATGGCTACATATTTTGGATCTACATAGCAGTGTCGAGATGAGCGGTATAGTAATATTGATGTATTAATTGGAAAACTAATGCGTGCGTCTAACAGCGAAACTGAGGCCGTCAAGGTAATTTCGTCCTTGGCATTTTTTGCGGAGAGTAGATATCACTCGATAAGTCCTGATGTCATCAACCATATTGCATTTGATGTATCGATGAATCTTACCCAGAACTTCAAGCGAGTCGCAGTTGATAATGGCGCTAGTGATCCCCGTCCATTTGATTTAAAAGAGTACTTAAGCCAAATGTTGCTTGGTCTGAGATTACATCACGTTAGCGGACGTAAGAATGAGGTTAGTTGTATCCGTTTTGATGATGATCGAGTTTTTTCGCCGAAAAATCTTGTTCGAATTTGGATTTTTTCACCACTAATCGCGGTGGGAGTGGCTTACGACGTCATATTGTCGATAACCAGGTTACGCAAAAACTTTTTGGCAGTACATGAGTTGAAAGTAAAGAGGGGGAAGGCACAATAATTAGTCTCTTCTTGGGGAAAGGTGTTGGCGAGGTACGGTCTTATGAATGATTCGAATGAGCATAGAGTGGTGCCAGATTCCGATGTATTAAACCTTGCAGAAGAACCTGCGGAGGGTCTTATTACTGCAAACGCTAAGCCGTGGAAATTACTTATCGTCGATGATGAGCAGGTGGTGCACACGGTTACTAACCTTGCGCTAGACGGTTTTAACCTTGGTGGCCGGGGGCTGGAATTTTTAAGCGCATATTCGGCGGCGGAAGCGCGCCAAGTATTGCATGCTAATCCTGATATCGCTGTGATTTTGCTCGATGTCGTTATGGAAACAGATCGAGCTGGGTTAGATCTGGTTCATTATATTCGTCGTGATTTAAATAATAGAATGGTGCGTATAGTATTGCGTACCGGTCAGTCAGGACAATCACCCGAACAAGAAGTTATTACTCAGTACGACATCAATGACTATAAAGAGAAAACTGAGCTGACTCGGCAGAAGTTATTCTCTACTGTATATTCAAGTCTTCGCTCTTATGGCGACATATTTGCACTGGAAGAAAACAGAAAAGGTTTGATGAAAGTGATCTCTGCATCGGCAACGATATTTGAAACTAGAGATATATCGCAGTTTTTTGAAGGTGTTTTAGAGCAGCTAACGGCATTGTTATATTTAAATAGCGATGCTGTCCTTATTAATGCTTCGGCTCTGGTTGCCCATCCGGAGGTGGAGCGCTTGCAGATAATGGCCGGTACTGGCAAGTTTAAAAATTACACCGGTGACGTTAATTTAGATTCTTTTGACGCCACGGTTGTTGAGCGGATACGTTATGTATTGAAATGCAAGAAGAGCAATTATGGAGATAACTACTGGGTAAGTTATTACATTACAAAGTCGGGTCTTGAGCAATTGCTTTATGTTTCGGCCAAGGATATGTTCTCGGTGCCAGATATTCAGATGATTGAACTTTTTGTTAAAAATGTTGCTATTGCGCACGAAACGATCGCTCTATTAGAAGGCAGGGCATAATGACAGATGTCTATAATAAGACTCAGCATAAAATGGCTGACAACGATGACTTGATTCTCGCAAGTGAACATAATATTTTACTTGATCAGAGTGCAACGTCAGAGAACAATGCTTGGAAAATTCTTATTGTTGACGATGAAGAAGAAATTCACGTCGTCACTCGTTTGGCCTTACATGATTTTAGCTTTGGTGGCCGACATCTTGAGTTTTTGAGTGCCTATTCTGGTCAGCAGGCGCGCAAATTAATCAAGGATAATCCGGGCACCGCAATTATTCTCCTTGATGTGGTGATGGAAACTGATGATGCAGGTTTGGAGGTGGCCCGTTATATTCGGCAGGAGTTAGGTAATCATTTCGTTAGAATTATTTTACGCACCGGTCAGCCTGGCTTAGCACCGGAGCGTCGTGTTTTAAAAGTTTATGATATTAATGATTATCGAGCGAAAACTGAGTTAACTCAAGATCGTTTATTCTCTGTTATATATACCGCCTTATCATCTTATCGTGACTTAATTGCCCTCGCTAGAAATCGCCATCAGCTTACCGGTTTGGTCAATGAGATTGAGCAGCTATCACATTTGGCTGCAAGAGATTTACAGATGCCTTTGAATAATGTGGTATCTATAATGCGGCGAGTCGGAGGTCAAGCTCAGGATATTTCTCCACCTGGCCTGGCAGAGGATTTACTGGACGTAAGAGAAAATGTTTATGCAATGCAGTCAGCATTAAATAAGCTGGTTGCGCTTACCTCTGTGGGTCGGTTTAACGAAAGTAGGGAATTGGTCGATTGCAATGCGGTCATTAGCGATGTCTTGATAGATCTCGATAATATATTTCAATCTAGTCATGCCAATTTACATTGCGAAACCTTGCCAACAGTTTTTGCTTGTCGTCGCCAACTGGTGCAGTTGTTTAAAAACCTCATTAGTAACGCTATTGTTTTTACCGAAGGTCGAGAGCCAGAGATTTATATTAACGCGATGACACATGAAAGGAACTGGTTGTTCTCGGTAAGCGACGCCGGCGTTGGTATTCGACCGGAAAATCATAGCGGCCTGTTTAACCTTTTTCACCGCGATCACAGCGATGGAGCCGCCGAAAATTCTGGTGTGGGTTTAGCGATATGTGAAAAAATCGTTCGCTGGCATGGCGGCAAGATATGGTTGGAGTCTGAAGTCGGAAAAGGGTCTACATTTTATTTTACTATTCCTTTGGCAGAGTAAATGAGAGAGTTTTCTGAAATGGCTGGGATTGATTCAAACTGGATACTAAACAGTCTTGGTCAATATCTTATTTGCGTGGATCTTTGTGGATGTATTAGCTACGTAAACGAGTCGGCTAGTGATCTGAGCCAGCATGAATATCGTCATGGCGTCCCCCTTGGTGATTTCCTGCCCTTTGTTGTTATCGATGGAGACACGCTATTCGCAGATCGGCTTCGGAGTAGTAAAAGTGACATTTCGGCTTGTGGAGTGCGACTGCCACATACCAAAGATCATCAATATTCAATTTCAGTAACTAAGGTTTGTGACGGTGATGGAGTAGTGGTCGGACGCTGCTTATCAGTAGTTGACGATAATATATCGCCGTTGCGCTCCGATGATGGTCAGATTCATTTGGATCCTTTGACCGAGTTAATGGGACGACAAGAATTTGAGCGCCGCTTAGAAAACTTGGTCAATGATGCATCCACTAGCTCTAGAACTCATGCCTTGCTTTATATAGATATAGATCAGTTCAAGTTGATCAACGATACCAGTGGTCATAGTGCTGGCGATAATTTGATAAAGACCATCGCCGAATCCCTCGCCCTTGAGCTCTTTGTCGGTGATATGCTCTGCCGTTTAGGCGGTGATGAGTTTGGTGTGTTGCTCAGTAATACGGATACCTTTGAAGCGTGCTCGGTTGCTAATCGCTTAATTAAGATTGTTAAGCGTATGCCGTTCGTCTGGAGTGGTATTTCACACCGCGCCTCCATCAGTATCGGGGTGGTATTGGTTGATGAGCACACTCCGGACCGCGAGAGCGCGATGAGTCAGGCAGACGTGGCAATGTTCTCAGCAAAGGAAAATGGTCGGGGGCGAGTCCATGTGTATGACAAGAGCGATAAAAAACTTAGTCGCTTACACGATGACATGGATTGGGTGCATCGGATTAACAAGGCGCTCGCGGCAGATGATTTTAGTTTGGTGACCGAGCGAATACTACCGCTAGTTGACGAATTAAATCGCACCACAATATATAATGAAATACTGGTGCGCATGCACTATAAAGGTGAGGTCCTTAGGCCCGGGCAGTTTATGCCTGCGGCTGAGCGATTCGGACTTATGCCGCAAATTGATCGCTGGGTCATTAAAACTGTCTTTGATTACTTGCAGCGGAATTCTGAGCTGAATTCACGTGATGTCATGTATTCCATTAATATTTCTGGTCAGTCTTTGTGTCAGGAATCATTTTTAGACTTTGTCTATCTTGGTCTTCGCAGGGCGAATATCAATCCGAAAATCATTTGCTTTGAAATTACCGAAACAGTGGCAATTACTAATTTCTCTGCTGTAACTCGCTTTATTCACAGCGTTCATGAGTTGGGTGGAAAATTTGCGCTTGATGATTTTGGTACTGGAATGTCATCTTTTGGTTATTTGCAAGAGCTGCCGGTAGACTTTGTAAAAATCGATGGTTTATTTGTCCATGATATGGATAAAAATCCAGTACACGAGGCGATGGTCCGTTCTATTAATGACATAAGTCATGTGCTTGGTAAGCGCACCATCGCAGAGTTTGTTGAGCGCAAAGTGGTGTTAGAGCAATTGCAGGCAATGGGTGTCGATTATGCGCAGGGCTATTTGCACGGGTATCCAACTGAACTGGTAGATATAGTCAGTGGCGGCGTCTAAAGCACTTGGCGCGTCGATAGTGACATTTCAACTATATAGTTGGCGCTGGCTTGAGGATTTTTTTCGACTTTAGCTGATGTGTCATGGCGGTGATGGATGTCTGAGAGTTAGGCTGTCCCTGCCTATATATTATTGAATAATGGTTTATATCCTGCAGATATCAGCGGCACTAACTGGCCCAGCGGGTGAACCTAAGTGAGTGGGGTTGGCTGTCGCCGACAAATTCCTTTTTAGTGACTGGTTTGACTGCTGCAAGGCTTGTCATGCAGACGAGAGACGTAATTCTAGATTGGCCGCCAGAAAGTCACCATAAGAGAGGATTAATTATCGTCATATCGATTTATCGTTGCCGTCCCCATCGGCTGGTGGTGTTGTATTAATGCCGTAGTTCAGCGATCACATTACCCCCGGTTGGTTGGCTAAGTTCATGCCTTAGCGTCGCAGCTATGACGCAGATAATGTTTTGCTATCATCGTTCAATTCGAATTGGGTTGATTGTCTAAGACATCGAAGGATCCCTGATCGCCCAGATTCTCATCGCTATGGCAATAATAACACTTGGCGCATTCGCGTTTTGCGAGAAACGCCAGTGGCAGCAGAAGATCTGGCTGATGTCTTTGCTGAGTGGGTTTATCGCCAAGACTGTTAGCACTATTTAAAACGCATTGTGATGGTGTGGCCCATAAAGATAGTTGTCGATGTCATTTGTGTTATGGAGTGCAGTTGCTGCCCGTGCTATAAGTTTCGGCTGATTTTATTGAAGAGTGTCTCTATGTGGCTTAAACAGCAATACCGTAGTTGCCGGAATTTGGCATTTCGCGGTATTTCAGTACCGGACGACGTGGCTGCCTTAACTGATACTGACCCCAATGAGGTGTCTGCTTCTGAGCAGGGTATTGCTCAGCAGGATATCGAAGCATTGTGGGGCCATGCAGAGTCAATTTTTGAGTCGGGTATGCATCCTATGGTGAGTATATGCGTTCGGCGCGGCGGTGATGTGTTGTTAAATCGCGCCATAGGCTATGCCGATGGCGCAACTCATACGCAGCCTCGCCTGGCTTCACTGCAAACGCCGGTCTGTCTGTTTTCAGCGTCCAAGGCGGTGTCGGCAATGCTGATCCACAAATTGGCAGAAGATGGTCTAATTGATTTGCTCAACCCGGTTAGCCACTATATTCCAGCATTTGCCGCTGAAGGTAAGGCGCAAATTACGGTACATCAATTGTTAACTCACCGCGCCGGTGTGCCCGGAATTCCGGACGATGTGCCGATAGACCTTTTGTTTAACCATCGCGTTGCTCTTGAGCTGGTTTGTAAGCAACCTGGTTTGCACAAGGATGGCCGGGTGTTGGCCTATCATGCAATTACTGGCGGGTTTATTCAGGCTGAGTTGATTCATGTGGTTACTGGTAAGACCTTAAACGAGTACTTGGACGAAGTTATCCGTAAGCCGATGGGGATGAAGTATTTCCGCTACGGTTTAGACTCAAAAGATCACGCCGAGGTGGCTCGGAATTACTCCACGGGCTTACCAAATATTGCGGCGGTGGACCGGCAGCTAGTTAAAATTCTTGGCGTTAGTGTTTCAGAGGTCGTCGATATTTCCAATACCGATGCCTTTTTAAGTGCCGAGATTGCCTCAGCTAATTTATATGCTACGGCGGAGGAGGCGAGTCGCTTCTTTCAAATGTTGCTGCAGGCCGGTGAGTGGCAAGGCAAGAAAATTTTCACGCCATTAACGGTCAATCGTGCGGTGCGTGAAATGGGCAAACCACAGTTTGACCGTTCGCTGGTGCTGCCAATGCGTTATAGTGCCGGGATGATGCTTGGTATGAGTCCAGTAGGCTTATATGGCCCTAAAACCCATTATGCTTTCGGCCACTTAGGGTTTTCAAATATCATATGTTGGGCCGATCCAGAGAGAGATATAGCGGTTTCAATTCTCACAACGGGCAAGCCGGTTATCGGAAATCATCTTTTAAGTTTTGCTAAATTACTCAATGGAATAAGTTCGACATTAAAGCCCTGTGTCGATATGGAGTATATTTATAGCAAAGTTCTGTGATCTTCAGGCAAAGTCGCTTCTGCGGATGCCATGCTATAAAATGGTTATAAATGCTTATGGTCAGCGCCATAGTGATTCGTTAGATTAGTATAGAACATTATGACACTATACTTAATATTTTGTCAGAATGACGAATAGGTTGAATTGTGAAAAAACTTGAAGATAAATTGCAGCTTGCCAGCAGTTTCGAAGAGTGGAAGGCTCTGGCGAAAGAGCATGATCGTTGCTCTGGCAGGGAGCACTGGAAAAAAATCGATAAAACAAGCCTTTATGATTATGCGTCGATTCGGTCGCGCCTAGAGCGGCTGTGCTATTTTCGTGATAATAATGACGATATTGGTTTATTGTTTTCCCTGAATGAGGGGATTCACGGCAATATGGGTGGTATGGGTAAGCCGGTACTCCACGCTCGGGCTAAGTTTGGCACCAAACAGCTTGTACATGACTATGTTGACGGTATTCGTGACGCGCTTGATCATTTGGCGCAGTTAGATTCTGAATCTCCCAACTTTCTTGAGCGTCTAGACTTCTTTCGCCGCGCCAGCAAATGCTATGGCAAATCAGCGTTAATGCTTAGTGGTGGTGCAGTGCTGGGTAACTTTCATATTGGTGTAGTGAAAGCACTGGTTGAACAAGATTTGTTGCCGGATGTTATTTCTGGGGCCAGTGCTGGCTCTATGATTGCCGGCGTACTCGGTACGCGAACTGATGATGAGCTGCACGATTTTTTGAATGCAGATAATCTGGGAAAATTGTTGCTTGCAGAAGTTGAACTTGCCAATGGTCGCATGTCTACGTCATCTCCTCGTATAAATCACCATTCATTGAAAGAGAAAATTGCCAAACTTATTCCAGATATTACCTTTCAAGAAGCGTTTGAGAGAACCGGGCGACATATTAATATTTCAATTTCTCCTTCTGACGTTCACCAGACTTCACGTCTTCTAAACGCAATTGCGTCTCCTAATGTCTACATTCGTAAAGCCGTATTAGCTTCATGTGCGGTGCCGGGTATTTATCCGCCGGTTATGCTCGAGGCAAAAAATGTTCATGGTCATCCACAACCTTACTTAGCTACTCGGCGCTGGATAGACGGTTCTGTGAGTGATGATCTTCCTGCGAAGCGATTGAGTCGGCTGTATGGCGTTAATCACTTTATTGTAAGCCAAACAAACCCGATTGTACTTTGGGCAGTGCGAGATACTGCAATGGACAATAGTGGTCTCGGGAAGGCAATTCGACAGCTTGGTGGTCGCAGTATTAAAGAACTTTCTAAAATCGGTAACAATGTGGCACGTAAGTACTTTAAAAATTCGCCGCGGATTCGGCGAGTGACGAATATTATTTACTCGGTTATTAATCAGGAGTACACCGGCGATATTAATATTATTCCGCGTTATCGGTTTTTCGATCCCAGAAAGTTACTTACTGAGTTGACGCCTGATCAGTTGCAGTTTTTCATTGCAGAGGGTGAACGTGCGACATGGCCGAAAATTGAGATGATTAGAGCTAGTACCACTATTAGCCGTAAACTCGCAGAGATATTAGAAATATATGAAGCTGAAGAGCTTAACCGTTTATCAAAAAGTCATCACCATCTGGGTGCCGAAATGCCTAGAAGTTCCTTGCGCGCATAGAAGTTTGGTTTTGGGGCGACCGCACTGTACGTCCCAGTACTAAGCGTCTCACTCAGTTGCCGCTCCTTGTCGGTTTTCGTCCTTGACCACGCGTTTTCTCCGATAACTTTATAGTTTTATACAGCTTTATCTTAAGCCCTTAGTAAATATATCTGAAAAGGTATACCTGTTAGGGGCTAGAGTTTAATATCGTGGTCAATATGTGATTGTGAAAAATGCGTTTTTTAAAGATTGAGAGTGTATCTGTTATGGTGTTGGAAACTTCTTTTACGCCTATAAGCGCGGTCGCAGGTGGCGCCTTAATCGGGCTTTCAACGCTTGTGCTAATGTGGTCTGTGGGAAGGGTTGCAGGGATCTCCGGTATTGTTGCTGGTACGATGATGGAGCGGAATGATGAGCAACATTGGCGACTGATTTTTCTTGCTGGTTTGTTCGGTGGCGCACTTATAGCCTCACTATTAACCGGTGCTTTGGACAACGTTGCCAGTGTTGTAAGCGCTCCAGTTTTAATACTGGCCGGATTGCTAGTTGGCTTCGGCACACGCATGGGTGAGGGCTGCACTTCTGGCCACGGTGTTTGCGGGATTGCGCGTTTCTCTCAGCGTTCGCTGGTGGCGACGCTTGTATTTATGGCCAGTGGCGCCGTGACTGTTTTCGTTATTCGTCATCTGCTGGGAGAGGGCGTATGAGCCGCTGGTTTATTGCTCTTGCTGGTATATTATTTGGCGCTGGAATCACTATATCTGGTATGGCAAATCCGGCTAAAGTCCAAAATTTTCTTGATGTTGCCGGTATTTGGGACCCAAGTCTAGCTCTGGTGATGGGGACTGCTTTGCTCATTGCTACACCTGGATTCTTCATAGTGTTTAAAATGTCGTCACCTAAATATGCCGAGAAATTCTCTCTGCCTACTCGTAAGGACATTGATGGCAAGTTGCTTTTAGGTGCGTTGTTGTTTGGCATTGGCTGGGCTTTAAGTGGCCTGTGTCCTGCGCCGGCATTGGCTGCTCTGTTAACTGGCGCTCTGGGCTTCTTTATTTTTTTAGCTGCGATGTTTGCGGGTATGGTGCTGCATCGATTTGTGTTTAAGTCCTAGTCCATCGCTTATGCTTGTAGAGCGCGGCAATGGCCTAGGCTATATTATTTGGCGTGCGAGTACATTATTAACGGCGAGTAATAATAATAGTGAGGATGTGATATGACCGTAACATGCAAGTTTACTAAAAGTGTTGATGAGGTTTGGGCGGTACTATGTGACCCGGACTTTCGCGTAGAAAGAAGTATTGCGCTAGGCGAGTTAACGGCGGAATGCGACGTTGAAGAAGATGGTAAGACTGTCAAAGTGCATATGGTCAGGGAGGTTATACGAGAGCTTCCCTCGGTATTAGCAAAAATCTTTAATGCTAAACAAGTCTTAGAATTTGTAGAAAGTTGGCAGCCTGTCAAAGATGGCTGGCAAGGTACGCTGGCCATAGACGTCAAGGGCCAGCCGGTACAAATAAGTGCTAGCATCTCTTTGTTGGCAACCGCCGACGGTTGCGAGTACGGTGTATCGCATCGATGTAAGGCTAAAATCCCGCTAATTGGCGGGAAAGTTGAAAAATTCATTCTTTCTCAAACAGATTCTGGCGCCGTCGAAGAGCTGGACTATCTCAAGACCAAGTTTGCTTAGTCTGGTTTTTTCGGAATGTTGTTGAGTTAGGCTGCGGCCGTCAATTGGTAGTCGCGGTGTTCTCTCAGCGCCGCATTAATATCCGCTGGGGTTTTTAGCCGTTTGATATTCTCGAATAGCTGCTGAGCTTCGGGATACTCTCTGCGCAGATACCCCAGCCACTGCTTTATTGGCCCACCAACATGGCGTGGCGCGCAGTTTGCTACGCTATCGTTAAATAGCGCCTCCACCAGTATAAGAAAGTGTGGCCATTGTTGGCGATGATATTCCCCACCTAAAGAAATAGACTTTATTTCTAAGGCTAGATCTGGTCTAGCTAGTAGGCCGCGGCCTAGCATGACGTCACTGCAGGCGCTCTGCTGCCGACAAGACTGGTAATCTGTCGGGCTCCAAACTTCACCGTTTGCGATAATCGGTATAGTTGTAAATTGATGCACTTTTGCGAGTTGATGCCAGTGAGCTGGAGGCTTGTAACCGTCAGCTTTGGTGCGGGCGTGAATAGTGAGACCATCGGCCCCCGCCTCGCTAATCGCATTCACGACATCGATGAGTTTGCTGTCATCATTAAAGCCTAGTCTAATTTTGGCTGTCACGGGAACATAATCTGGAACAGCGCTGCGCATCGATTTGATGATCTGGTAAAGTAACTCGGGTTCGTCCAGTAGCACTGAGCCACCGCGGTGACGGTTAACGCACTTTGCAGGGCAGCCAAAGTTGGTGTCAATGCCCAGCGCGCCTAAACTCGCTGCCCGTGCGGCGTTTTCGCCCATAGGGCCTGGCTCGCCGCCCAGTAGCTGAATATAAACTGGGGTTCCCGACGGTGTTTTGCATCCATGTTCAAGCTCCGGGCACAGGCGATGAAACACTCTTGCCGGCAGCAATTGGTCGGTTATCCGTACGAATTCAGTAATGCAGCGATCAATGCCACCTATCGCCGTTAGGAGCGCGCGCATACGGGCGTTTACTACGCCTTCCATAGGCGCGAGATGTAATTGCATAAAAAAGATCGGTTAGAAAAAAATGTATTGTAGCGCAGCGCAGGCTGTGAGATTAAATAAATTGTTAATTGAGTATAATTACCCGCGATGATGTGCATAAAACGATTATATAAAATGTTGCCTAAGACTTTGGATCTTGGGTTGCCCCGTGTTTAGCTCCTTACGTGGTGTGGTTTTTGCTGTTGTGACCTGGGTAGCGCTGAATTCTGTAGTGTCGCAATTTCCGGGGATGCGGGCAGCGTCTGAAGAGGCACGTATTTTCAATGCTGAGAACGCCGATTTATTTGGTGAAGATCCGTATTTTTATACCGAGCTAAAATTGAAAAAGATCGACACTAGTGGCAATGATAACTACGCCATGATTAACGTGGATGGTGTTGAGCGGCAGGCGCACGCTGGCGATTTGCTAATGTCACCTTGTTTGTCGCTAAGCCGTATTTTAAAGGATGCGGTATTGCTCGATCATTGTGGGAGTTACGTCTTTTTGTGGTTGCGAGAATCAGTGGCGAGTGTGGCAGCGATGAAATTGCGAGTTTTAACTGCAAGGGTCGGAGGAGTGGTCGAGCAAGAGCCTTATATTATCGATTTAAGAGGCAATGTAGACGTTCAGCGTTTGGTGTCAGATTACCGTCATCGCTTGTATGATCGGCCGCTATCTTTATTAGGCGCGATTAACGTCGACGTAGTTAGTGGTGATGCTGGGCGAGAATATTATATAACGCCGGGGCGTGATAAATTGATTTTCCCCACGCTTTCTTTGGAGCCCAGTGACCGAATACGCGCACTTAATGGTGTTGATTTGTCAGGTGGCCAGTCGCTGACCGAGGTCTATGAGCGGTTAGATGATATAGGCTATATGGCGATCACTATAGAGCGGAATCGCGAGGATTGGGTTGTTATGGTCGACTTTGAGTCAATGGAGGCGGGCTTGAAATAAAAGCCATATCATTGAATTTACTTAATATTTCGATGGTCAATTCGGTAGTATACTCTCTGCGCTTGATGGGTAGTTGCTGTACGCGTGGAAGTGTACTACGACTAACAAATATAAAATTGGAGGCGAATTGTGAGTGAGTTGAATAAGTGGGAATGTGTTATTTGCGGTTTTATCTATGATGAGGCCGAAGGTCTGCCTGATGATGGAATCCCTGCGGGCACTTTATGGGCTGATGTGCCTGACGACTGGGAATGTCCCGACTGCGGAATAAGTAAGTTTGATTTTGATATGGTTGCTGCTTGAGATGAAGCTAAATAGGGACGGCTTGGTAGTCGGAATCAGCCTTTTTATTGGAAATTGCGCTGTGACTGTGCCTCATCAAGCTGCCCCTCTGTTACAATTCCACGACCAACTCATAGCTTGAGTTAACGTGATGAAAACAATAACGTTGTTTGGACTACTTAGTGCGGTTTGCTTGATCTCGGCGTGTGCGCCAGAGGTCGGCGGTGATGCGTGGTGTGCAGGCATGGATAAAAAGGCCAAGGGTGATTGGTCGGCTAATGAAGCAAGGGATTATGCTAAGCACTGTATTTTTAAATAGAAGGCTGACAAATTTAAGCTTGAATTACATCAGTATTAGTGGCGTTATTCGACAATATTGTGACTACAAAACCTGATTTTGGCCTCCGGTCCCGATTATGGTAAGACAGGTGTCACATTGTTCGTCTACTATTCTGCGCTTCGCGGCAAATTTGGGGTAAGTCTGAGACGTGGATCGTTCTGTGACATTAACAAGGTGTTTTCCTCCGCGCGCGGCAGCCGCTGTGAACGTCCTGCTGTGGGCAATATTGTTGGCTGGCCTTGCGGCTCTGTGTTGGCAAATGTCAGCATGGTTGCGTGATCCCACGCTACCCACTGCGGTTGCTGGTGTTGGCGGTCCAGGCTTTGGCGCAGCGCAGGCTTCTGGCAGTTCCTACGATGTTCAAAGTTTGCTCGGGGTGCCTTTGTTCGGGGTGCCACCAGTCAGCGAAGTTGCCGCGGTTGACGCCCAGCAGGATGTTGGCCGCAGTAGTTTGAAAATTACCGTCATCGGTTTAGTGTCCGGCGCTGACGAGCGCGGTGTTGCGGTGCTTCGTCACGGTAACAAGACCAAGACCTATATTGTTGGTGAGAAAATTGAAGTGCCAGGTTCGGTGCGTCTGCTAGCTGTGCTAGCTGACTACATAATTATAGAAAATAATCGTAAACGCGAAAAAATTGAACTAGATAAAAAAGCCGAACTGGCGGGGATCACGAGCGCCGCTGTCTCTAGCGTGTCCAGCAGCAAGACTATAAATCTTTATACGCCCGAGATTCGCCGCTTAATCGGCGACGCCCGAGATACCGTACAAAATAGTCCGTTGATGTTGGCGCGATATTTCTCGGTAAGCCCAGTCAATGACGGCGGCAGCCTCATTGGCTATGAAATAAAACCGGGCCGAGATAAACGCCTGTTCGAAGAATTATCGTTGCAAGCTGGCGATGTTGTATTGTCTGTTAACGGTCAGTCCGTTGTTGATTTACAGCCCCAAGAATTGTTTAAACTAATGCAAAACACCACATCCTTTGAGCTTCTGGTTCAACGTGCCGACACCATACTCACCAAAAGATTTGATATATGAAATTGTTACTACGTAAATTTTGTCTCGTCTTAGGGCTTTTTGTTGG
>JBKEFB010000026.1:0-31560 GCA_046712405.1 Zhongshania sp.
CAATATCTTCGAAGGCCTCACCGGAATTGCGTTTGGTATTCGTGCGAAGTAAGAGGTCGCCACCCTGGGTCTTAATCTCACCGGATGACAGGTTTATAGACGAGCGCCTGATCGTATTGGCGACGTCTGCCATTGTCAGATCATAGCGCCGCATTGAATCCTCACTGATCTCAATCGCTATCTCGTAATCCTTGGCACCGAGCAGTGACACCAGTGAGACGCCGGGCAGCGCCAATAATTCTTCCTCGATCATTTTAGCGCCGCGCCGAAGCTCACGTTCGCCCAGCGCCGAGCTGACAACAATAGTCAGAACGTCTGATAGAGTTTCAGCACGAACAATTTTAGCTTGCTCTGCATCTTCTGGGGGAAAGTCGATCAGTTGCTGCACCGCAGCCTCTGCGTCATCACGCACCTTATCCGCATCGACAAAATCTTTGAGCTCAAGGGTAACCGAACCGAGATTTTCTGAAGCGCGAGAAATTACTCGATCAATGCCATCAATACCAAAAACCGCTTCTTCCACTCGTCTAGTAATGCCTTCCTCAACCTCTGTTGGCGTTGCGCCAGGGTAGGCAACCGAAATGGTCACAGTGCCTGGATCGATGGTCGGGAACACCTGCGCAGTCAAAGCCAGTGCTGATAACAGACCACCCACCAGCAAGATGACCATAAGCAGATTACCGGCAACCGGGTTCTTAGCAAAATAGGCCAATAGTCCACGATAGTTATCGCCAGCGGGAGTGGGGGGGAGCAGCTTACTGGGGTCAATCATCAGTCTGTCTCTGCCAAGCGAACCGGAAGTCCATCGCGGGCGCCGGGCACGGTGCCAGTAACAATACCGTCGCCATAGTCGAAGGCCTCAACCAAATAATGACCATCGCTACGTCCCAAAATAGTTGCATCCACTCCAGTGATAGCGCCATCTTTGACAATCCAAAAAGACTGCCCAACTTGCAGGGCACTTTCCGGAAGCCTAAACGTGTTGGCGATGAATGGTCCGCTCAATTTAACCGAAACGAAGGTTCCCGGCGTTAAGGACTCACTATTATTTGCTGATAGATAAACCTGCGAAAAGCGCGTGCGTGGGTCACGCTCGGCAGCAACTCTAGCAATACGTCCTTCAAAGCTAATGCCATCGGCAGTGATCACTGCCAGACGGTCTTCTGCGGGCGCTATTTTTGAAAGTTGTTCAGGTGCTAGTGAGATAACAATTTCGACTGCATCCAGCGCGTACACTCGACCAAAGGATTGACTGGTACTTAGCATTTGACCTTCTTCGGCAGAGCTTTCAACCACTCGACCCGAGAACGGCAGGGAGTAAACGCTGCGTTCAAGGTTGACTTGTTGAATATCACGACGGGCAACCGCCGCTTGTAACTGTGCTTTAGCCTGAGCGATTTGTGGCGCTTTAGCGACCAGCGGCGGTGTCTTTTTACCCGGACTGAGCATTTGGTAATTAGCGATTGCTGCTGATGCTTCCGCTTGACTCAGCTGCAGTGATGCTTGCGCTGAAGTAACATCGGCCTGCACCTGAGCGAGCGCCAAAGTAAAGTCGCGCTGCTCAAGCGTCACCAGTATTTCTCCTGCAGCAAAACTACCGCCACTGCGCAAAGCGGGAGAAGTCGCTACAACCCGCCCAGAAACCTGAGGCATTAATGTCACGTAGCTGCGCACAGCCACAGAACCGGTCGAGGTAACAGCGAGCTGTCCCGGCAAAGCCGACGGTCTAACCACAGCAACCAACGGAGCTGGTTTACCCAGTGCAGCGGCAAGATCTTTCGCCACCGGTACCTCATCTGGTACTCCGGGAGGTCTAGAATAAATGAACGCCAAGAGCATTAGCACAACAACGCCCGTTAACTGCAGCACGCCTATGATAGATTTTTTTCTTGCCGTTGGCACCGGGCCCATTTCCACTTCCTTAAATATCGTTATTTCACGGGCTTATATAGCGCTCTTCCATCTTACGCACCGGTCTTCTGTTTTGACTAGTGTTTGACCAAAGCAATTTCGGTACTGGTGGTGCATCTTAGCAGCGCGGCACTTATTAAGGGCTTATTAATAATAGGTATTTACGGGAAGCAAGGCATTGCAGACCAAGGGGTTTTTAGGCGCAACACTGCGCCATAATGCTGGCAACTGCCACTTTGGGCGGGCGACGACCTCAGCCCCCTTGGTTAGAATCTTTGAAGTCTGGCAATGATCAATTATTGCTGACGCCGCCTACGGGTATTCATATTGCCGGGTTGGCAGCTCATCGACGACCTTCTGCTGCTCATATAACTATGGAATGAATGATCAGCGAAAGCGAGTTTGCTGAAAATATCAGCAAAACGCAGTAAGGTGTTTTTGTTAATGGTCTTTAGGTTTGGAATTTTTTTCCAAGCCCAACAAAATAGGGCAGTCCGCACGGCTATCACCGTGACAACTTGATGCGAGACCCGCCAATAGATCTCGCATTGTACTCAATTCACGTATTTTGGTATCCAGCTCTTCAATATGTTCCATTGCTAGCGCTTTTACGTCGGAACTTGCGCGATCACGATCAAGCCACAGCGATAGCAGCTGCTGGATTTGCGCGAGCGAAAATCCCAATGAGCGCGCACTTTTCATAAAAATTAGGTTGTGCACATCACTAGTAGAGTACAGTCGATATCCTGCCGAGGTCCGTGCCGCCTCTTTAATAAGACCCAATGATTCGTAATGCCGAATCATTTTGACTGAGATGCCGCTGGCTTTTGCCGCCTCACCGATATTCATTTTTCTCTCCAACTTTTCTGTCTTTCTTTATATATGACTTTGTCTTTGCACCAGCATTGGTTTATCTCGGCTAGCCGTCTACTGTTACATATGGCTAAGCTTATGCTTTTGGCTTCCAACGTTTTAACAATAGAGCATTACAGATAACGCTGACACTGCTAAATGCCATTGCGGCGCCGGCGATCGACGGGCTTAGCAAACCGCTGGCGGCCAAGGGGATACCTAATAAATTGTAGAAAAAGGCCCAAAACAAATTTTGGCGTATTTTTTGATAACTGCGTCGAGAGATGTCAATCGCATTGGCAATTAAACCAGGATCACCGCGCATAAGGGTAATGCCCGCTGTGTGCATGGCCACGTCGGTGCCGGTAGCCATGGCAATACCAACATCAGCCGCCGCGAGGGCAGGGGCGTCATTAATACCGTCGCCCACCATGGCAACAATGTTATTTGCGCTGCGTAATTTGCGAATTTCTTCTGCTTTACCCTCTGGGAGTGCATTGGCAATGTAATTCCGCAGCCCTAATTTTGACGCAACAGCGCGCGCGCTGCCTTCATTATCGCCGGTAATCATCAAGGTTTTTATGCCTTTATGTTGGAGGCGCTCGATAGCAGATTTGGCCGATGGTTTTATTTCATCGCCGAATGCTAGCAGGCCAATCAAGATCGGCGCGGCGCCTAGCTCTGCAAGCCAAGAAATAGTATTGCCATCATTTTCTAGATCTTGTGCTTGCTGCTCTAAGGCCCCTAGGGAAATCCCCGACTCTTGCATTAGGCGAGTATTACCCAATAATAAAACTCTTGCTTGGACGGTTGCCGACACACCGCGTCCGACCAAGGTTTTTTGCTCGCTAGCCGCTATTACTGAGATTTTCTCGCCTTTGGCTTTACTCAGTAGGGCGTGGGCCAAAGGATGATCACTACCTTGCTGCACGGCCGCGGCCAAGGCGAGTAATTGATTGCTATCCTCATCACAGGCTATAAATTCGCGCAAACTAGGCTTACCCCTGGTTAGGGTGCCGGTTTTATCAAACACCACTGTGGTGATGTTGTGAGCAATCTCGAGTGCTTGGGCGTCTTTGATTAAGATGCCGTGGCGAGCGGCCACGCCGGTGCCGGTCATAATAGCGGCGGGCGTAGCGAGACCAAGTGCACAAGGACAGGCGATAACAAGTACCGCCACCGCATTAATAATCGCACCCTGTAAATCACCGTTATTTAGGTACCAACCAACCACAGTGGCTATGGCAATCGCTAACACCACGGGCACAAATACCATACTGACTTTATCGACTAGGCGTTGCACCGGCGCCTTCGCGGCTTGCGCACTTTCGACTAAGCGTATGATACGGGCCAGAGTGGTTTCTGTTCCCACTGCAGTGGTTTTTATTAACAGTAGGGCGTCGGTATTGATGACGCCGCCAACGACGGCATCGCCGACGGACTTGTAAATCGGCATATTCTCACCGGTAATCATTGATTCATCTAAATAGCCATTTCCCTCGACGATGGTGCCATCGACGGGAATGCGCTCACCCGCTTTAACCACTACAATATCGCCGGTATGAATTGCTTCGATGGCGACGTCACTTTCTTTGTTATCAGCCCTAACTCTTGCCAAAGCTGGCCGTAAAGCCTGCAATGCTTGAATAGCCGCAGTGGTTTGATACTTGGCCCAACGCTCCAGCCATTTACCCAAAAGCACCAGAGTAATAACTAGGGCTGAGGCCTCAAAATAGAAATGGCCCATCGCCTGGTGGGTTTCCTGACTCAAATACTGCGCGAATAATTCAAAGATACTCAAGCCATAACTGGCGGTGGTACCCAGTGCGACGAGCAAATCCATATTGCCAGTACGAGCTTTAACGGCGAACCACGCAGCGCGATAAAAGCGCGCGCCCAGCCAAAATTGTATGGGCGTGGCGAGCATGAATTGCAGCCAGGGCGGTGGCATGAGATCTAATCCGAAAACCGAAAAGATCATTCCCAACAGCATAGGTGCCGACAGCGCCACAGCGATCATTAAATGTCGACTTTCTCTACTTGTCTTGGCTTCGCCTTGCGAAGAGTGTAGCGAATCATCTATACCAGCCTGATTTTCATCTGCTGAGATTGCAGTGTATCCAGCATCTTTAATTGCAACGATAAGCTGTGAGACGTTAAGGAGATTTTTGATCACGCTTATGTGTGCTGAATCAGTGGCTAAATTGACACTCACAGCGCGGACTCCGCTAAGTTTACTTAGCGCTTTTTCGATACGTCCCACACACGATGCACAGCTCATACCACTGATATTTAATTGAAATTCCTCCCCTGCCACAGCGTAGCCAGAATCATCTATGGCGGCGCAGACCCCCTGTATTGCAACATCATCAGGCAACTCAATATGTACAGAATCGGTGGCCAAATTTACTTGCACCGAATTTACACCCCGTAAACTGCTTAGCAACTTTTCGATTCGGCCAGCACAAGAGGCGCATGTCATACCCTCAATGGGTAATTCAAAATGTGTTGCCGACATGTTTTGACTAAGCGCTGGCTTTTCACTTGTTGGGGGGGTGTTACTGATCATGGTCTTCTGCTCCATAAACACGCTAAGACTTTATGCTTGCCACAGTAATGCCTCCAATAGTGGGAGGGTCAAGAGCCAAGGTAAAGGCCATAGATATTGTTTTATGACGCCAATCTATGGCAACTCGAGCACTCACTAAGGTAAAAACCCAAATAAAATAAGCAGCAGATTTTGAGAGCAAATAATTTTAAAATGTGGACGAGAATCGGCCAGCATCATGTTATTAATTTAATATCAATCTAACCAGAGACCATAATAGGCAGTGGCTCATACCTATAAAACACCTTGCTTTAGCGGATAAAGTACTCTGTAAAAATGATTTGCCAAGACATTCAAATGCTGCATTGTGACCTCTTTATCTTACCGGCATGCTCGGAATAATATGGCTACTGGGCCTAGTAACCATTGGCCGTATTTTTCATCTCGGTTTTTAAATATCCAGTCAAGTAGCGTATTGGGGGCTTGTCGCTAAACGCGGTGCCAATGTTCGATCTGATAATTTATCTGCGTTGCCGTCAGCAATAAAAAAGTTTGCACTCGCTTTCCACAGTCGGACCTAAAACAGACTATTGATGAGACGCTTCTCATGGGCAAGGCAGCATTGGCAAAGTATCAAACCTGCGGCGCGGTAAATCGTTTACGGTTAAATCATCTGCTCCCAGCGGTATCTATTCTAGGTAGACGTTGCCGAATCCGTATTGGTCGGAATAAACGAAATCTTAATGGACTTTACCCACGGTTTTGCAAAAGCCAAAGATTATATTGGCATGAGTACAACCGCCCGATACTTTTTTGATCTTGGCCCTGTCGATTCAAATTGGTCCACTATACTAGGCGGGCAGGAGAGCTGGCCTAACTCGGCCGCGGAATACTGATCAAATCGAGCTATGGAAACGCCAGGGCGATACTATAAATAAGCCTAGACTCAGCAACAGTGGTAGATACTTACAGGCACTGTGTGGTAATGAACACTAGAAAACTGATTTATTTTGAGTGCAGTCACAAACAAGGATAATAATGACTAGGTTCGCCCAACTAATAAGCACACTCTGCTTACTCTGTGCCGCAGTAGACAGCAGTGCGGAGCAACTTATGGTCGCGGTTGCTTCAAACTTTTCTGCACCAATGCGCGAACTTAGCGCGGCGTTTACCCAGAAATCGGGGCATACCTTGAATATTTCATTTGGATCGTCGGGTAAGTTTTATGCCCAAATCATTCATGGCGCGCCATTTCAGATTTTTCTTTCAGCTGATCAAACCAAGCCTGAGGCACTTATCAAAGCTGGCTTTGTTGTGCCAGCCAGCCGCTTCACCTATGCGCTCGGCGCCTTAGCGCTTTGGTCACCGAATAACGAACTTGTCGACGCAGGAGGCGATGTTTTAAGCGGCCGCAACTATCGTAAATTGGCCATCGCCAACCCCTTGCTAGCACCCTACGGCGCCGCTGCCATTGATGTATTGCGCCATTTAAACGTGGAAGCGTCAACACGATCGTCTTGGGTAATTGGCGAAAACATTGCCCAAACCTATCAATTTGTCAGCACTGGAAATGCCGAACTGGGTTTTGTTTCCTTATCGCAAATTATGAACCGCGGCCGCCTTACAAGTGGCTCGGTTTGGATTGTGCCCAAAGACCTGTATCGCCCCATAAAACAAGATGCGGTATTGCTAAAAGCGTCGGAGCATAATAAAGCGGCTCAGGAATTTATGACCTTTTTAACATCGGCAAAAGCCGAGCATATTATTCGCTCATATGGGTATCAGCTTGCGCACTAGATCATTCGTGATGATCAGGGATTTTAGGCGCCGCTGAATTATCGCGACAGCACTCATCCGGAAATTCAAATTCTATTGTTGTATGGCTAAGCGAATGAACGCTCATTAGCTTAGCTATAGTCGACTTCAACTTCACCAACTCCACGTGTTCATAATTTTTATTTAAAAGTAGGTGGGCAGTCAGTACATGCTGCTCACCATCAAGTGACCAGAGGTGGAGATGATGGATGTCACTGACATGCTCAAGCGTCGATAATTGCTGCTAAAGTTGCTCGCGCAGCTCATGGTCCGGGGTTGCCTGCAGAAATAGGCGCAGGGTTTCAGTAAGATTTCTAACAACATTAAATAAAATAAAGAGCGTAAAGCCGATCGATAAGATGGGGTCGAGTATCGGTAATTCTACGAACATGAGAACGATAGACACGAGGAGTATTGCGGTCCATCCCAAAACATCCTCCATCAGATGCCAGTTCAGCATCCGCTCATTAAGAGGTTTACCGTCGCTGAGTTTATACGCGGCATAACCGTTAACAGCGATGCCAAAAATGGCCATTCCGAGCATACCGATGGCGTTTGGCATCTCTGGATTCATCAATCGGGGAATCGCTGCACTCATGACCCACACAGAGCCCAGCACTAAAATCACGCCGTTAACTAAGGCGCCCAGTAGTGAGAAGCGACTAAAGCCATAGCTAAAACGGGTACTGGCTTCTTTGTCGCCAAGCTTGTTAAGTCCCCATGCCATGCCAATAGCAAGACAGTCGCCCAAAACGTGCACCGCGTCGGCCATAATCGCGGTACTGTTGGTTAACCAACCGCCAATGAATTCAATAATGGTAAAGCAGAAATTCAGCGCAAAGGCCCAGCCTAAGCGTTCAGATGCTGCATGATGGTGGTGGTGTATACTATTGGCGCTCCAGAGTGCAAAACTGAGGGTGCCGCGCAGCTGCAGTGCCAAAGGGTAAGCTGTTTCAAGAACCTATAAAAGTTTTTCTACTGTTAATATCTGGCTATCGCTGGCTCGTCTTCATAGCCGTCTAGCTAGTTTTAGCGACGATCTGGTTTAGTGATTTATTTGCTGTTAATGCAGTACTGAGCCAACGCCTCGCTTCATGACAATCGTTGAATGTGAAGTGATCTCTCTGTTCGCATCGTCGTAATCAGCTCTCGGCGCAGCCGAATTTTTATTGGTAATAAAATCTTGCGCAACTTGTCAGCGGTGGGCGTCAGCAGCTTAGGACATTTGATGCCCACCACAGTGGAGGTTATACTAATTAATAAAGCAGGCACATGACTTGCTATATTGGACCGTGAGCCGGAATTCAAAGGATCCATAGTCAAAGATCTTACCCCGACAACCTCTGGCCTACTAAATCAAACCTTTGACTCCATCGACCTTCAATATCTAGCGTATTAAGAGCATCTAAGAGTTACGAAATGAAATACAAAGGCGACCCAGAATTCTCCCATAAGCAACACGATAAAATTGGTATCCTGATCACCAATTTGGGCACACCAGACGCTCCGAAAAAAGCAGATTTAAAAAGATATCTTCGGGAGTTTTTATCCGACCCCAGAGTTATCGAGATTCCACGTTTATTGTGGTGGATGATTCTAAATCTAGTGATTTTAAATGTTCGTCCCAGACGGTCAGCCCAAGCATATGGTACGGTTTGGACAGACCGTGGCTCACCACTTTTATTCCATACTCAGGATCAAGCCGACGCACTGCGAAAAAAACTCCAGCAAACTCACGGCGAGACCGTATTGCTTGAGTTTGCCATGCGTTACGGCTCACCGTCAGTTGATTCCGTTATCGAAAAAATGCTGCAACAAGGCGTTCGTAAGCTATTAGTTTTGCCGCTATACCCTCAATACTGTGCCTCTACTACAGCCTCTACTTTTGATGCTGTGGCCGCCAGCTTTTTGAAACAAAGACTGATACCCGAATTACGTTTCATTAATCACTACCATGATTTTCCAGCCTATATTCAAGCGGTGGCAGACAAAATTCGGCGGCACTGGGAAGTACATGGCAGAGCGGATAAGTTGATATTCACCTATCACGGGATTCCGAAGCGTTATCTGCTTAATGGTGATCCATATCATTGTGAATGTCACAAGACCGCGCGACTATTAGCTGAGAACCTCGGCTTAACTAAAGACGAGTATCTGGTTAGCTTTCAATCTCGTTTTGGTCGGGAAGAGTGGCTACAACCTTATACCGATAAAACACTAATGGCGCTTCCTCAGGTAGGCGTAAAATCAGTTCAGTTAGTCTGCCCTGGTTTTTCGGCAGATTGCTTGGAAACGATTGAAGAAATCGGCATTGAAAACCGCGACTATTTTCTTGAAGCCGGCGGCGAACGCTATGAATATATACCTGCGCTTAACGCTGAAGCCGGACATATCGATATGATGGCAGAGATGATAGAGCAGCACTTGCATGGCTGGGCTGCTTGCGATGACACCGCACAGCGCGCTGACTTAGCAACAAAGCTAGGCGCCAAACAATAGTAGCTACTTAGTGATATTCTCGGCTCTGCTTTCACAATGAAGCGACCGAGAAGGGCGGAGGTCAGTACGGATATTTAGCTTAATCTACTTTGCGTAGCTTACCGCTTAAGGCTCTAACCCGATTCTCGGTTTGCACATACACGGTATCGGTAGTCGCCATACTGGAGTGACCCAAATCTTCGGACAAATCTTTAAGAGCGCGTCCGCGCTCTATTTCCATGCTGGCACCGGTATGCCGTAGCCAGTGAGTAGACGCTTCCTTTAATTTGCGCGCCTTATCATCACCCTCCGCGCGGCGCATTTTCTCGTAGGCCAAATCAAATATATGCTGGACGATTCGAGTTAACTGGCGTGATGTCATGCCGCCTTGACCGCGTATTTTTTCGACGATGGGATGATTTTCACCAGCGGACGGCAGGGGGCTTAAACCTCTGAACTGGCGATAGCGCTTAAGATAAGAAATAAAGCTATTGGGCACAGTGGTATCCCTTAACTTACGGCCTTTCCCGTAAACTTTTAGCCACCAGTTACCATCAGAATCCTCCCAAAAATGACTCATAACCGGCGACCAATTCGTGCGCTCTGAAAGCTCAGAAACCCTCAAAAATAGCGTTTTTAGCGCACAAATCACAAATAGACTGCGCTCGTAGAGATAATCCTCTTCAGCTTGAGCTAGCGCCACGCTAACCACATAACCCCACTGAGCCTCTGTTAAACGTCGAACTTCCTTTACCTGGGAGTCTTTAATAAAGTGCCGGCAATCGATCTTGGCGATTTGAGCCGGATTACCGTATAGATACTCTTCATTCATCAAGTACTTATAGAATGAAATAATGGCAGTAAAACTAGCCGTTAATGTTTGCTGGGACGGCCGATATTTTTTCTTATCGGGCTGTCGATCACTCGCTAAATTATTTTTCGGTACTTTAAGTTTGAAGGGTGCCCATTCGGTATTTTGAACGAAGCTGCCGTTACGAAGCTGAAATTTTTCATGATTAGCAAGACATATCCAAGATACTGGGGGCTGCCAGCAAAAATCAGCGTAGTGCAGAATATCGGCTTTTCCTAGTTGATCCATGGGCTGAGCTTTAAATAAAAACACCCAAAGTAGAAAGCGTTCCGTTTCGTTTCGGAAACGGGTGAATGTGTGCTCTGATTTATTGCGACCAATATAGTCGAGAAATTCGCGACCCCAAGTCCAGTGACTAAGCCACCAGGATTCGCCAGATTTTAGAAATGCCGCGAGTTCCGAATAATCATTGAAATTGAATTCCCTGAGTTCGCTATATGTTGGGTATAACGGTCTAGGCGTTGGAACGGCCATCTATATTCTCGCTGTATTTGCATAGCTGGAGGAGCTTATGCCTAATACTACATATAAACCGTTATTATTTCCAATACTGTTTAGTATTCGACATAGTATATGTATCGAGAGCACGATGGTGGATAACCAACATCAAACACCCAATTATAGATTCGTGTCACTAACCCCGTGTTACGCGATCAGGCATCTGCGGACTTTACAGATGCCTGACTACGTGACGACATCGAGGGAAATGTTGCACAAAAAATAGATAAGCAACTGTAATATATACCTTAATTAACTCTGTAATCGCTGATAGTCATTACTGCCACCAGTCAATGACACCGACATCTCATCACTGTTAGGTCGATTTGTTATGTAATTGGTGAGCCCATAAACCACACCGCGGCCACCCAGCGTTGAATTTGGTACCTTTACGACTTCTACCCGCTGGGCACGCTGTAAGAAATTTGATCCAGTGGCGCTTCTTCGAAGACACAGACAAAAAGAATACCGTCAATTAAGGCAAGATAGCCATCTGTACCTGATGAGCCACGAAATGTCGCAAAAGGAAAAGTATCGCCCTCACCACGTCGGAACGACACGCCAGGAACACCTCGAAACTCATCAGTGCCCTAGGTGAAGCCATTCTTTCGCAACACGGCCATGTCCATAACACTAATAGAGACTGGTACGTCTTAAAGTGATTTTACTGTTCGGGTTACAATTACTATTACGGTTTCAATAGTGCTGGCGTTCTGCTTACCCTCGTCGGAAAAACCCGATTTTGGTGCGCACTAAACGTTGACGCGATAACGCTGGCAACGCACTTTCTGCTCAGATTCACTTTCACACCCTACTCCTAATTATATTTATTGATGTTGGTTGCGTAAAACAGCCAAGCTAATATATGATACGTTATATCATTACAAATTGAATGGGTGAGCAATGGCTTTCTCGAATATAACCGCTTGTAGTGAGGGGTACACCGAGCTACCGAGTGGCCTTGCATCAATGCCATACATGAACAGCGAGCAGCTGATGTTTTTTGAAACACGTTTACAAACGCTTAAAAAAGAAACGTTGCGAAATATAAAAAATGCACAAGATAGCCTGAGTGAAAGGCCAGAATTAAAAGACGAAGCCGACCTCGCTCAGCATGAAGAGACACTAAGCCTTGCGCTACGCAGCGTCAAAAGGGAGACCAAGCTGTTACCAAAAATCAATGCCGCCATAAAGCGAATCCGTGATGGTGAGTACGGCTACTGTCTTGAAAGTGGTGAAGCCATTGGTGTCGATAGGCTATCAATACGCCCTACCGCTGAATATTGCGCTGAGGTTAAACATCAAATGGAAGAAAAGGAAAAGCACTATGGAAAACGCCGCTAAAAAGCTGCCAGTAACGGTACTCTCGGGATTTCTTGGTGCAGGCAAAACCACGATACTAAGTCATATTCTGAACAATCGAGAGGGTCGACGGGTCGCTGTCATTGTTAATGATATGAGCGAAATCAACATCGATGCCAATGCAATACAAAATGACGTGCAATTGAACCGCAGTGAAGAAAAACTGGTAGAGATGAGCAACGGCTGCATCTGCTGCACCTTGCGAGAAGACCTTTTGCTGGAAGTCCGAAAGCTGGCGAGCGAAGGTCGCTTTGACTATTTGTTAATCGAATCCACCGGTATTTCTGAACCACTTCCAATAGCAGAAACATTCACCTTTGCAGATGAAGATGGTGTAAGCCTATCTGACGTCGCCCGTCTAGATACCATGGTCACGGTGGTAGACGCCTTGAATTTTCTAAACGATTTTGATGAAGCGAAATACCTTCAGGAAACTGAGGAACATTTAGGCGAAGCAGATGAGCGTAGTGTCGCAGATTTACTGGTAGACCAGGTCGAGTTTGCCGACGTCTTGCTCATAAGCAAAACCGATTTAGTCGATGATGCCGACTTACAGCGACTAATCGCAGTGCTGAAGACTCTTAATACCGAGGCCGAGATTGTTCCCATTCGCAACGGACAGGTCAACATTGACAAAGTGCTAGGTACCACCAAGTTCAGTTTTGAACGTGCTCAACAAGCGCCGGGCTGGCTTAAGGAAATGCGCGGTGAGCACGTGCCAGAAACCGAAGAATACGGTATCGCCAGCTTTAGCTACACCGCCCGGAAACCCTTTAATCCTCAAAAGTTTTACGACTTTCTCCATAGCGACGCTATTCAAGGAAAACTTATCCGTTCCAAAGGCTACTTTTGGTTGGCCAGTCGTCCTGAATTTGCTGGGCAATGGAGTCAAGCAGGCGGTATGGCTCGCTTCGGATTTGCAGGCATGTTCTGGAAGGCGATTCCCGAAGCGCAATGGCCAAAAGACGAAGACTACTTAGCATCAATCAAAAAAAGCTGGCAAGAACCCTTCGGCGATATGCGTCAAGAATTGGTTTTTATCGGACAAAACTTGGATCGCGACCACTTCATCAAAGCGTTAGACGACTGCCTAATAAGCGAAACAGAGTTACTCGCGGGTCGCGAATGCTGGGAAAAATTACCTGATCCGTTTCCGGCATGGGAGGCTACTGCATGACGGCAGCACTGGTAATGCCCCCACTGGCTAACACGCAAGATACTGATAGCGCTGTGTTTGGAAACACAGCCGACACTCTCGCGGCCATCTATCAGAGCGAAGTTACGTTAGCCGTCTGGCAGCGCAAAATCACCCCGGATCTCATTGCAGAATGCCAAAACTTGCTACATAAAAAAGGCTTCATGGGGATCCGTCATACGTATCCAAATTCAAAGATAGCTACCTTAAAAAAGCATATTCTGGAGCTAACAGACTACCCCTTGCTGAGTGCAGACATACAATTACTTGCAGAAATGTTCAGCTGTTTATTCGATATAAACGGCGTAGGCATTCGACTTACCGCCCTCGATAACGCTATGTGCCCAAAATTCCATGTCGATCGCGTGCCCTGCCGGCTTATCACCACCTATGTAGGCGTAGGCACGGATTGGATTCCTCATCACAAGGTAGACAGGAGAAAACTGGGCGCTGGCAGCAAGGGGCTAAGTGACGCAGAAAGTGGTTTGTATTCAGATCTACACACAATTCAAGTAATAGCTACTGGCGATATCGCCCTGCTCAAGGGCGAGGCTTGGGAGGGCAACGAAGGTGCTGGTCTTGTTCACCGCTCGCCTCCTATCGCCAATGGTCATAAGCGGCTATTACTAACGTTGGATTTCTTATGACATCATAAATTACGTTTATTATTACCGCAGGAAAATAAACTCAGTTTATTAAATATACCTCTCACAAGTCATTACTGAAAATTCAGATGATGGAAGTTGAGTTCGTTTACAAGCCTTCAAAAAATAACTATGAAAAAAGATGTATCGTTGAAATTAGATGAGATATATAAATAATTCGGTCCATACAATGCATGAACCGTTATCTCTTCAAGACCCGCTTATTGGGCGAAAACCGATAACGGAAGAAGTAAGTAGGCACTTAGATCCGAAACATAAATAGACATCTTATTACCCATTGATAAAACTTCCTTAATAAATAGAAATAGTTGTTTGCGACATAGCAATCTTCTTACTTGGCAGCCTTATTGAATCATCATTCATTGCACCGTAAAATGATATGTTATATCATTGCTTTTACAGCGGTCAATTAACTATAAGTCGTCAGTAAATTCCAGAAAGATAAACTCGGAGTAAAGAATTGAAATACACACCCAGCAATATCGTCATTGCCACTCTGGCCGGATTGGTCTTTCCCAGCATGGCGCACGCCCTGTCGGGAAAGGTTACTGATGCCAATGCCCAGCCGATCAGTAACGCCGAGATCGAGGTTGTGGGCAGCACCTTGCAAACCCGTACCGATGCGGTGGGGCAATTTACCTTAGAGACAGGCGATGCGACGCTGGATGAGCTCCATATCAACGCCCCTGGCTATAGCCACAAGACCTTGCGTTTGACGTCGGACCAAAAGATCTTGTTAAGCATCGTATTACGGCGTTCGGCTATTGAGCAGGTTGACGTGACGGCCACCCCATTTCACTCCTCCATTATGGAATCCGCCCAGCCGGTGACTGTCGTGGCTGGAGATGAATTGCGGCGCAAGCAGGCGCCGACCTTGGGAGAAACCCTGAAAAACGAAGTGGGTGTGCATTCCAGCTATTTCGGACCAGTGGCCAGTAGCCCTATTATTCGCGGCATGAACGGCCCCAGAGTGCTGATCACCCAGAACGGACTAGATGTGAGTGATGCCTCCCGGGTCGGCCCAGATCATGTGGTGGCCATCGAGGCCAGCACCGCTGAACAGATTGAAATTCTGCGCGGCCCGGCCACCTTATTCTACGGTTCTGGCGCTATTGGCGGCGTGGTAAATATCGTCGATGACCGAGTGCCATCCTCCAGTGAACCAAAAGGGGCGTTCTCTCTTGGCCATAATATGGTGGCAGATGAAGATCACGCCTCAATAGCCTATACCGGCGGCAACAACCAGTTTGCTGTACATGTTGATGGCTTTTGGCGAGATGGCGGTAATTACGATATTCCCGGCGCAGCCGTACTAGAAACCATGGAAGAACACGAAGAGCACCGTGAAGGCGTGCTGGAAAACAGCGCCTCGGAAAGCAAGGGTTTTAATATCGGCGGCAGCCTGTTAATGGAAAATGGCTATATTGGTTTGGCTTACGGCCGGCTGGAACGGATTAATGGTATTCCTGGCCATAGCGATGATCATGAAGAGGAACACGAGGAAGGCCATGAGGAGATGAGCGAAGAACACGACGAACATGAGGAAGAGGAAGTAGGTGTTCTCTCCGATCTGAAGCAGGATCGCTGGCAACTGCTTAGTGAACTGTCTCTAGACAGCTCTTGGCTCAGCGGCGTTAACACTCGTATCGGTTACACCGACTACGAACACGCCGAGATCGAAAACGGCGACTTTGGCACGGTATTTCGCAACGAAACTCTGCAAGTTCGAGTCGACTTGCTGCTTCAAGAGTTCGCTGGCTGGCGGGGTGCTTTGTCATTCGAAGGTAAAACATCAGATTTTGAAGCCGTCGGTGAAGAAGCCTTCACCCCACCTAATCGCACCGACAGCTACGCCCTTGCTTTGATGCAAGAAAAGCACTTTGGCGATTTTCTATGGCAGCTCGGCGCCCGAATCGAAACAGTAAGCCTTGATGCTGACCCCATCGCCTTTGGCCATGACGAGGAAGATCTGCTGTATTTCGATGACCTAGACTTTGACCCTTACAGCCTGTCTGCTGGGGTAGTTTGGGATTTTACCGATGACTATAACGCCGCGCTTTCCCTGACCCACGCCCAGCGGGCACCTAGCGCCTCGGAACTATTTTCTTACGGCGCCCATATCGGCACGGGCAGTTTTGAGGTGGGCGCGCTGTTCTCGTTACACGATGGCGAGCACCCCCATTTCAATGATGGCAACGATGTCGAGGAAGAAGTCTCTACCAATATCGACCTGAGCCTGCGCAAGCATTCCGGCAATATCGGCTGGGTGGTAAACGTGTTCTACAACCAAGTGGACAACTTTTACTACCAGCGTAATACTGGCTTCAGCAGCGACGATATTGAAGGCCACGATCGCGAGGAAGAAGGCGAGCACGAAGAGCATGATCATGGTGCCCTGCCGGTCTATGTGTTCGAACAGGGCGACGCGATCCTTTACGGCCTTGAGGCCCAGCTTGCCTGGCAGTTTGCCGAGCCCTTTACTCTGACTGTATGGGGCGACAGCATTCGCGGCAAACTGGACAATGGCGGTAATCTGCCCCGCATTCCTCCAGTGCGGCTGGGTAGTCAACTGCGTTATCAAAGCCAGGGCTGGGAAGCGGAAATCGGCGTTGCTCGCTACTTTGAGCAGCAAAACAACGCCCAGCGGGAAACTGAGACCGATGGATATACCTTGGTAGACGCGGAACTGGCCTATACCGTCGCTGGCAGTAGTAGTGATATGACAATTTATCTGAAGGCCAGCAACTTAAGTGACGAAGAAGCACGCGTGCACTCCTCTTTCCTGAAAAATCTCGCCCCCCTTCCAGGGCGTGGATTTAGTATTGGCCTCCGCGGAGTATTTTAAATATCAGTAAATTGCCACGATAAACGATGAGAAAAACATGATGATTGCATATTGTCGGTATGTGCTAACAATGCTGCTTATATTGACAGCGGTCGCCTTTGTAAATGCTCAAGAGCAGGAGCTAAGCGCAGCTACTAATTTAGCGGCTCATACCCATGGGATAGCAATCTTGTCTGTCGCACTTGAAGGAGAGCAGCTCGAAATTGAGTTTCGCTCTCCAGCAGTGAATATACTTGGCTTTGAGCATCGCGCGAAAAACTCCGAACAGCAGGCTGCGGTAAAAAAAATGAAAAACATACTCGCCGCAGCCGACACGCTATTCTTACTAGATGCTGCACGATGCGAGTTAATCGATTACGACCTCGATTATGGCGGCGTCACCCAAACTGTCGCCGACAACAATATAAATAACACAACTGATGATCACCAGCATGACCACGAGCCTCACACAAAGAGTGCAAATCATCGTGACATTGAAGCGCACTATCATTATCGCTGCCAACGTTCCGACCGATTAACGTCGCTGACAACAACTATCCTCCTTGAGTTTCCAAATATTCAGTCCTTACAGGTACAGTGGATAGTGGAAAGTGGACAAGGCGCAACAACACTGGATAATAACCAGCGTCACGTTAATTTCAGGTAAAGAGCCTTTAGGTAAACAAACTATGACCAACATTGCACACGTTCTTGCTCACGCAGAAGTAAGTTGCCGCGCCACTGGCGCCAGATTGACCGAAAAGCGTAAGCGCATACTCAGCGGCTTACTGCAGTCCGAAAAGGCGCAGTCGGCCTACGAGCTAATTAGCTATATGCAAAAAGAGTTCGGCGAATCGCTACCACCCACCACGGTGTACCGCATCCTCGACTTCCTTGCAAAAGAAAACCTAGTCCACAAATTACACTTAGCCAACAAATATGTGGCCTGCTCACACATCAGCTGCAACCACGCCCACGAAGTACCCCAATTTTTGATTTGCGATGAGTGTAGCAATGTAAAAGAAATTGGCATCAAAAAAGCCTTAATTAATACGTTGAAAGTCAATGTTGAAAAATCGGGGTATATCCTCAAAAGCCCACAACTGGAGCTGCATTGTCTCTGCCAAGATTGCGCTAAAACAGCCGCATAACAACACATTTAAGGAATAAGCGTGACACCTGTATCCACTCATATCGACAAAGCAGCCATCGGTCTTTCCTTTGTTTGCACTGTCCATTGCCTATTACTTCCCATTGCCCTCCTTATGGTCCCAACACTGGCGGCAAGTACCTTTGGTGATGAGCGTTTCCACCAGTGGATGTTAATAGCCGTATTACCCACCAGCCTAATTGCCTTAGCGATGGGCTGCCGCCAACACCAAAATAAAAGCGTTCTCATCATCGGCCTAATAGGCTTAACAACACTTAGCCTGGCTATCTTTTTTGGTCATGATCTACTCGGTGATATGGGCGAAAAAATAGCCTCTGTATTGGGCGCGTCGCTAATAGCCCTTGGTCACTTTAAAAATCACACCCTATGCAAACACGCTCAGTGTCACTGTGGAGCAAACTGACTTAGGAGATCAATATGCACGAAGACAACATAAACACACTTTTTGACAAAACCGCCCCGACCTCTTTCAAGCAGTGGCAAAAAATGCCGCCTCGTCGTCAGGCTTTTCATTTCCCTATGGAGACAATTTTGGGGGGCTACCTGATAGAGCCAACATTCTCTGTGTCGGTGCCAGTACTGGAGCAGAGATGACCCAACTAGCGCAAATATTTCGGCAGTGGATTTTTACCGCTGTGGATCCGTCGGGCGCGATGTTGGAGATATGTCGCCAGCGGCTTGACACCCTCGGCATGGTCGATCGGTGCGCTCTGCACACCAAATATATCGAGACGCTAGCGACGACCAAGATATTTGATGCAGCAACCGGTTTGTTAGTCTCTCCGACAATCATGGATAGAACCGCCCAAATTGCTTCTATCTCAAAGTAGACCCCACAAAGAAATCTATTGTTATTGATAAAAAAAAGAGCTGAAAGTGCGCTGCACTTCAATCAAAAATGCACGTCTAATGACCGAAGGCAATATTAATACTGAAAATCTGATGTTTTTCGTAGAAGCCGCGAAAGCATCAAAGCGATACTCGAACAATTGCCATGGATCAAAGACTGCTGGCTTAAAGTCGAGCTTCAATAAAACCTGCTTACCCAAAATGCCGTCGTAGTTAATCGAAAACATAACCCGCAATGAGATAGCAATTTAATGAGCAATGAAATTAACACCCCCATACCGCAGACACTGACGAATATCGAGTCTGGTTGTAGCGACAGAACGTGCTGTAGCTCAACAACACCCGTTACACGCACAGCGCCTAAAGTTGGGCGCAATGAGCCTTGTCCTTGCGGCAATGGCCGTAAATTTAAAAAATGTTGTGGGCAATCGCTATAACGATACTCTATAGACGTAAGTTGCTGTAGAACCGAAACTATTCTAAATCTATAGTCACTGGGTATGAAAAAAGAAATATACATGTTATCTAAAAACCGAATATGTCACCTACCTACGATTGCAGAAGGTGTCTCCAGAATATTCTGGTTTTTCAGAATCAATTGTGTCTGCAAACAATACGCTAATACAAAGCTATAAGGGCTCGGCCAATGAACGTTAACCATTCGAAAATTCTTTCGGTCCCCACCAATATCATCACTGGGTTTCTAGGCGCTGGGAAATCCACTGCGATACTTCACCTACTCAAACAAAAGCCCAGTCATGAACGCTGGGCGGTTTTGGTCAATGAATTTGGCGAGGTCGGCATCGACGGTAGCTTGTTTACGGGAACTGAAACAGAGGATAGCGGTGTATTTATTCGCGAAGTATCCGGTGGTTGTATGTGCTGTGCCGCCGGACTACCCATGCAAATAGCATTAAATATGTTGCTCGCCCGCGCCAGGCCACATCGCTTATTAATAGAACCCACCGGTCTTGGTCACCCTAGGGAGGTATTAGCCGTACTGGCTGCTGAGCATTACAAAGATGTACTGGACCTACGCGCCACGATAACATTGGTAGATGCCCGTAAAGTTCAGGACGAGCGCTATACCAAGCACCCTATCTTTAACCAGCAACTGGCCATTGCCGATGTGATAGTGGCCAATAAGGCAGACCAATACCAGTCTGAAGATTTTCCGAAGCTGCTTAGTTTTTTGGAAAACAGCGTACACCTAAACAGTAAATCCGTTTTCCAAGTAAGTCAGGGTGCTTTACAAATAGACTGGCTTATGGGGAAGCACAAACCAATAGACCATCACGAACACCATCACCACAACGCACAAAGCAATGAATCACTACCCGAAACCCGTATTCT
This sequence comes from Zhongshania sp., assembly GCA_046712405.1. GTDB lineage: Bacteria > Pseudomonadota > Gammaproteobacteria > Pseudomonadales > Spongiibacteraceae > Spongiibacter. The sequence continues at coordinate 20,393 of JBKEFB010000026.1, forward strand.
TCCCGACGCTGGCTACCTTAGCATCGACAATGAAGGCGAGGGATTTTACAGCCGAGGTTGGATATTCAAAGCTGACTGGGTATTCGACGCACGTAAACTGTACACCCTATTACTCGGTGTGAACGCGGAACGTATCAAAGGCATATTTATCACCGATCAAGGCATTGCCGCCTATAACAAAGCCGATGATGTGCTGACTGAATCACAGCTGGACGATTGCCTAGATAGTCGCATTGAATGTATCAGCTCCAATAAGCAATCACTTGAAAATTTGGAAGACGCCTTGTTTGATTGTATTATTGCTGAGTGAAATTTATTCGACATGGTGCTCAATTCGGTCGACCTTTGTTGCATAGGCGGCCGTGGCAGAATCATTTTCAAATAATATGATGCGCAGCACGCCCGATAGCGAAAATGAATCGGCAGGCAAAACCGCTACGAACATACAGAAAACATAAAATGTCAGGCTTATCTTTTTTCAGCTCCTGCGGCAAAACACCGCATTGACTGAGAAAGCGGTTTCCGTTCCAGTGTCTCGTTTACCTCAAACATAACACTTGCGTCATGCTTAAACTGTCCTCACTTCTCCGGCTCCTCGGGCTAATTCAAATATCGGCAGCGGAAAAATTCATCACCGCCGCAAGTGTTTCAGCGGACATCGATTCTGGCTTGTTAACCGTTGCTAAGCTGACTACCAAAGTCTATGCCAAAGCGGTCCAGCTTTATATCGAGTGCGATCTGCAACCACCCTACAATGCGTGTTCCCCAGAGGGGGTGGGTGAAGAAATCAGCGAGGCTGATTATTACAATGTACTCTTCGGGAATTGACCAATTAAGACACGCAATTCGCAAGTAACAGAATTCATTGCTCGAAGCACTCACCGCACTTTAGATTGACTATTTAAAGTCCGGCGCAGGACAAATCGGAACCTTACACTCAAGCGATTTTAAAAGAATAATTTGGCAAACAGGTATATTTAATATCTGATTGCCGTACTGCAAATTTTTCCGACATATAGCTACAAGCAACTCACTCAGGGATGCCAAGTAGTAACAAGCGTTTATTTATTCTATATAGGGTTCTATGCTATCCACCACGATTGCATAAGCTGACGTTGCAGTATCATTTTCAATTAATGTGGTGTGCAACACGCCCGATAACCAAAATGGATCATACAGAGAAGTCAGCTTAAAGCCTTTTTCATAATCCGCATAAATTATTTGGTTTGGCGGTGGCGGCGGAACATGGATGCAGGCGCCAAAATATGGTACTAAAAAAAACTTGGTAACATGATGCCGATCTTTGCCAAATTCTAAGGGAACAATAAAGCCAGGTAAACGAATCGCCTGACCATCAAAGCTACCCACTATCTGTGTCGAAACCAAGGCCTGTTGGTAGCGGCTGTCTCCGGCTTTCTCAATTGCCACTTTAATTTGACTTGCTATCTGGTCTTGCAGAGAACCATCGGCGATGTCGTCGAGAGACTCAGGGGGATTGAGCAAAGCCTCAAGGTCAGCCTGCGGCATCAAGCTGGTCCATTCGATATTTCTATAGCCGCCGACCTGCGCTACGCTGCTATCTTGAGAAAAGACAAATTCAGCGCTTAACAGCAACACTACCAAGAAACTGATTCTATTGAATAATGAAAAGTAACTAAGGTAGGTCAAAATCAGCTCCACAAATAAAGAAATAACAGACAGTATCAATGTCTCCGACAATAATGATATGTTATAACATATTTCTCGCGGTGACTTATATAAAGGAATTTGCAATTTGTTGGTGTCAGTTGAGAACTTAAAATTTCGCTACAGCACTGACAATTCATCAATGCTGGACATTCCGGCGTGGTCGCTTGAGCCAGGTGAGCAGGTGTTTTTATATGGCCCGTCGGGAACGGGTAAGTCCACTTTCCTGAATTTACTGGCGGGTATTTTGTTACCCAATACCGGCGAAATCTGCGTCCTCGGCAAACGACTCAATACGCTTAGCGGGCGCCAACGTGATAAATGGCGGGCGCAACATATCGGCGTTGTATTTCAGCAATTTAACCTCATCCCTTACTTGGACGCAGTGAGTAATATTGCATTGGCTGCGCACTTTGCCGGAACCAAAAAGACCAAGCATCGCGCCCTCGAACTACTCAACGCACTGGGAATTGACCAAAACTTACATAACCAAGCCGCCAGCCGCTTAAGTATTGGCCAACAACAACGGGTCGCTATTGCACGAGCCCTAGTTAACAGCCCAGAATTATTAATAGTAGATGAACCCACCTCAGCCCTAGACCAACAAAACCGTGATGTGTTTATGTCGCTGCTATTTGATCAAGCAAAGCTACATCAAACTGCGCTGGTGTTTGTCAGCCATGATCTAGCTTTGGCAGATGCCTTTCACAGGGTGGAAGCACTTGCAGACTTAAATCAAGCTCAGGATAAGTACTAATGTTTTTACGTCTTGCCCTATCCAGTGTTTGGAGCCGTAAAGGGTCTGTCTTGCTCACACTCCTAGCGATAGCAGTGAGCGTCTTTGTACTGTTGGGCGTAGAACAAATTCGCCACCAGGCTAAGAACAGTTTTAACAACACGGTTTCTGGCGTAGACCTTATTGTTGGCGCCCGCACAGGCGATATCAATCTTTTACTTTATTCTGTTTTCCGACTGGGAAATGCAACGAATAATATATCGTGGCAAAGTTATCAACACATCGCGGCAGACCCAAATGTTGCATGGACTATCCCCATCTCGCTAGGAGACTCCCACAAGGGCTATCGGGTGATGGGAACAACTACAGATTATTTCACCTACTTTCGTTATGGCCAGGCCACGCTGTTAGTGCTCGCAGAAGGAAAGCCATTTTCAGATATATTCGACGTCGTGCTCGGCAGTGAGGTAGCGTACAAGCTTGATTATCAAATCGGCGACAAGTTAGTACTAGCGCATGGTTTAGGCAATACCAGCTTTAGTCATCACAAGGACAAACCCTTTAAGGTAACCGGAATTTTACAACCCACCGGTACGCCAGTCGATCAAACACTGCACGTTAGCTTGCAAGGTATGGAGGCTGTCCACGTCGATTGGCAACAAGGTATTAAATTACCAAGCGGCCATGCTTCTCAAACAAAATCGCAACCAAACCTAGCACCAGACAGTGTTACTGCCGTGATGTTGGGCCTAAAATCAAAACTCGTGAGTTTTAAGTTGCAAAGACAAATCAACACAAATAGTAATGAAGCCCTGCTAGCCATCCTCCCTGGCGTCACTCTTACTCAGCTCTGGCAGACCATGGCCGTCATGGAAAGCACCCTGCGCCTGATTTCCGCTCTAGTATTATTCGCGTCGCTGCTAGGACTCTCAGCGATGCTGTTGAGCTCTATCCGCGAGCGCCAGAAAGAAATCGCTGTAATGCGTGCCATAGGTGCTTCACCTTGGTTTTTACTGGCCCTTATCGAGGCTGAGGCTTTATTGATCAGTCTTGGCGGAACATTACTTGCTATCGCACTACTCGGTTTATTTACGACTTTATCAAGCAATTTCCTAGCAGAACAATTCAGTTTATATATTCGGAGTGATTTTCTCGTTCTCCAATCGTTGCTTTATCTACCAGTCATTATTGGTTGTACACTTGCTATTGGCATCATTCCCGGTATCAGTGCTTACCGGCAAGCGCTTCAACAGCAACTAACGTAATAGGTATCCACGAACAAGCCCGCTACGAAATCAGGCATCTGCGGACTTTACAGATGCCTGATCAAAACACGCCGGCTATTGCGCAAAAGTTATTACCAAAGTCCGGCATTAAAAATCGTACTGAATGCCAACTAGTGTGGTGCGCGGTCGATTCGGCCTGGCCCCGTCCGGGTTGCGTGACACTATTCGCTGCTGGTCAAAGATATTCTCAGTTTTCAGAAACACTTCAACATCTGGCGTGAGCTGGTAACGACTGATGTAGTCCATCACAAATAGTTTTTCAGTCTTTTTATAATTACCAGCAGTCCGATTACAGCCGGCAACAGAACACATTTCATCAATGTATTTAGCCACAATGTAGTTATTCCAGCCGCTTTGGTGCTCAAAGCCCACCCGTAAACTAAAGACCCGCTCAGGAATATCTTTTCGATCGTCGCCTGATTCAAAGCCAGAAACGGCATTGTCTTTGGTGATTTCGGCCTTGGTATAAGTGAACGCTGCGTCCAGTGGAATTTGAAAAGCACCGATTGTAGTCACTGCGCTTATCTGTAGCTCAAGACCTGACACCGCTGACTCGCCAAGGGCGAAAGAGCCCGAAGTATCACTATTGCTGCATGGCGAAGCCACTGAGCAGTTTTCAGTGGTATCGGTAATATCACTGTAGAACGCGATTGTTTCCATAAATATATGGCCGTTATTAAAGCGAATACCCGCCTCCCAGTTTTTACTTTCCTCTGGGTCTTGCGACGCATTGGCACCACCTCCTAACGGTGAAAAACCTTTGTGAACACCAGCTAGTAATTGTATTTGGTCGCTCAAATCGAAGCTAAAGGATACCCCAGGGAGCCAGATAGCCGTGTCGTTTTGACGATTTTTATTGGCGGCAAACGTGGTGCGTGCGGTATCAGAATATTCTAATCTACTACTTTCAATATCTTCGTATCGCAGGGCTAAATTTACTTTTAAGGCGTCGTTTACTTGCCAGGAATCAGTTACCCAAAAGCTAAGGGCGTCGGCTTCTTCCTCACGGTTGTTGCTACCGGAAATCTCACCAGTATCAATACTGCTAGATTGAAATACTAAATCACCGTTTGATTCTTGCTTGTAGGTGTCTACTATTTGAAAGCGATCCATTTCGTCGTGGTGACGCCTCAGTCCTACAGCGAGCTGATGATCCCCAGCATCGATATCAACATTAAGCTGAACACCTTCTGAAATATATTTTCGATTATTGTTCTTATAGCTCAGACCGTCTTTTTCTGCGCTGCCATCTAATATGGCTTGTTCAGGCGCCCCACCGTCGTTGGCGGCTTCAACGAGATCACCGCCACCATTTAATTTAAACCAATTTCTAGCAAAGTCATTTTTATAAACCGTCGCGGTGGAAGTCACCGTATCAGACCACTTAAAAGTATGGCTTAAGTTGATCGCCTTATGATTGTTATCCATTTCATCAATACTACTTAAGCCATAACGTCGATTAGGATCATCATTGAAATCCTTATCACTTAGCCCTAAATAGGTCTCGTTAGAAACTTCCTCCGATGACTGTAATTTCAATAAGACATCCTGACGCTCACCGGTCCAGCCAAGCTTAAATACATAGTCAGAAATGTCATACCCTGGGTTCTGACTACTGCGGTCGACATCCTTAAAACCTTCTCCATCACGCTGAACGGTCTCGAGCAAGAAGCGCCAATCGCCGTCCTGGCCGCCAAAATAAGCATGAATATCTGAAGAGCCACGTTGATCTGCGGTGACTAACACTGATCCACTCATTTCCTTAGGGATTGTTGTGGACAACATATTTACAATGCCGCCAGTCGTCTGGGGACCGTGACGTAATAAGGGTGCGCCCTTCAGCACTTCAAACAGCGACATACGAAGTGTCGTTGGGAAATAATATGCTTCTGGATTTGAATACGGCGCAGGTGCGATTAACACCCCGTCTTCCATTAAGGTTATTTTACCGCTGCGCTCACTGGTCGCGCCGCGAATACCAATATTAGGACGAAGACCTAAGCCGTCTTCTTCGCGGATGTAGATACCGGGAATAGTTTTAAGCACCTGATTAATATCGGTGGTGACTTCGGTTCTCAACTGCTCTGAACTTATAACAGCACCTGAGCCAGGTAAACTTCTCGCCCCTTCAATGCTACCAATGACGAGCATTTTTTCGATACTGTCTATATCTGCGAATGCAGAAACTGCGGGCAACAACACAATACACGTATACAATAGCGACTTCTTCACACCCAACCCCATCCCGTTAACTTTATTGATACACACTTACGAATAGTAATGATAATGATTATCATGTACGGAGTCAATAAAAGGCAGGCCCATAAGGGATCTTTATTAAGATGCTTTAAGCTAAATAGGTATTTGGAAGGCAAGTCATAAGGTCACTGTTATTGATATTACGATGGCGCTTTATACTTTTCTTGAACCGCAAGCCCACCATTGATTTGAGCCGCTCTCACTCGGCATACAAAATAACGAATAAATAAGAGTTAATAGCTATTTATATATTTCACGGGGCATTTCGCGGAGCACTTCGCCGGAACTGACTAACCGTCAGCAACTTATCATTGACCATCAGATTTCCCACAGCCAGCAATATGGTTTTTAATGAAGATTCACCACTACGTTAATAAAAAGGGCCTAAAGCCCCTTGTTATTAACTGAAAGTATTTCAGCTGAAGTCTAACATTACAGCTCAATCAAAATAGTTTTCATCAGCCTGAAACCTAAGGGTCTTATCTGCGTTCAGCTCTTCACCACCTAATACACCGTCGGCACCCAAGGTGCTCACTTCAAAATCTGGCGGCGCTGCAGAGCTTTCATAAAGATAGATATTATTCCAAGGATCATATATTAGCGTTTGGCGGTTTATGTACGGTCCCCTCCAAAGCGGAGCAACCGGTATAGTTATCGGCTTTTCAAATAGAGCAATCAAGCCTTGTTCACTGCTTGGGTAACGATTGTTATCCAGCTTATACAGATGCAGAGCAACTGATAACCGTCGAAAATCATTGTCTATCTGCTCATTCATTGCTGATCCGATGCGCTTATTCACAATAACGCCAACGACCAGCGCGATGGCGGCAGAAATAGTCAAGGCCAGCACCACCTCCCAACGCTTTATTCCCTGCTGTCTGTGTCTGGACGTTCCACTATTTTGCTTGGGGACTTCGATATAATGTAGATCAGTCAAAATTACCTGCTCTTAAAACATGAGGCTATCTTGCCGTCATAAACCCCAGATCTGCAATGGACTAGGCGACAGCATGGAATTGCTATCGCCTTGCGCCATTTATCCCCAGTAACGATTTTGGCTTAATTTACCTAGCATGGTATTTAAAGTTCGGTTAAATGCGCTTTCTGCGGCAAAACCAAGGCGCTCAGGCAAGCTGCGCTTTTGGCGATACTTAACTGAAAACAAATCAGTATCGGTGCGTTTGCTCAGCAGATAGTCATCGCTAGTGCACAGTTCGTCGATCAACTTTTGATCTAGGGCACGCCTACCATACCAAACCTCTCCGGTGGCGATATGATCGATGTCGAGCTCTGGCCGATTTTCGCTAACAAATTCTTTAAATAGAACATGTGTGTCTTCAAGTTCTTCTTTAAATTTTTGACGGCCTTCATCGGTGTTCTCACCAACCATGGTAAGAGTCCGCTTATGGGCACCAGCGGTGTGGAGCTCAATATCAACGTCGTGCTTCTTTAATAAACGATTAAAGTTAGGGAGCTGGGCAACCACACCGATAGACCCAATGACGGCAAAGGGAGCCGCTAAGATCTTATTGCCGATGCAGGCCATCATATAGCCACCACTAGCCGCCACTCTGTCAATAGAGATAGTCAGCGGAATGCCCTGGCTCCTAATACGCTGTAATTGAGAGGAAGCCAGACCATAGCTGTGCACCATGCCACCTGGGCTTTCTAAACGCAGTAAAATCTCATCTTCAGGCTTGGCAACGGTTAACACTGCTGATATTTCGTGGCGTAAAAACTCCACTTCTGAGGCACTCATATCACCATCGAAATCCAATACGAACAAACGTTTTCGCGGCGCTTCAGTTTTATGCTTACGCTCTTTCTTGTCTTTCTTATCTTGCTTTTTCTTGGCTTTGTGCTCTTTCTTAAAGGTGTCTTCGTCAAGAATTTCAAATTTGAGCATGTCTTCCCAGTCCTCAAACTTATGGTTTAAGGTGGTAACTTCTATGTGTCCATCACTGCTCTCGTGTTTACTGCGCTGACTCGCGACGGCGATGGCGCTGAACACAACGATCACGGCAATGACAATGGTGACCGACTTGGCCAAAAATAAACCGTATTCCAGTAAAAATTCCAACTATGTACTCCCGGAGGTTTTAAAAGTGCCACATATTGTTATGTGAGTTAGGTGCAAGTCAAGCCGGCCAGTCGCCTAAGGCCTTGACTGCAATTGGATTCTCGGCCTGAATAAATAGGCCACTGCGTCCCAGATAGACGTTGTATTGAGCGCCGTCAACCATAGGTGCAAACACCGCATTTCCGTAGTCTGCCTCAACCCATTTGCGCACATAGTCATTGCTGCGCAACCAGTCCCAAATATCAACGGGCTTGGAAAGATTGATAAGATAGATAGTCCGTGCCAAATTGCGCTCTTCTTCTATACTTTGGTAACGGCCTGACAGCCGCTCTAAACGGTAAAGATTATTGAAGCCCAAGCGCGCCAAAGCAAGCTTCCAACGAATAACCCTACTGTCGAGCTGCCATTGGTCACCCATCACTAAAAATGTCTGCATTGGCTCGTCGTTAACGATGTCAACACTCACCATAAACTGTTGCGTGGTTTTGCCCGACACAAAGACTCGAGCGACAAGCTGCTCATCAGCTAGATGCCGATAGCTATAAACATCCTTGGTAACGACAAACGCCATGCCGGTAAAACTGACCGACAACAATACCGCCATTAGACCGCTAAAAGCGTGGCGACGTAGACGAATAAATGCCAAAAAACACAGTATCAGACCGACACCAGTGATTATGAGTAATAGTTGGTCCAGCCCTATCATCGTTTCCATGCTCTTGCTTCATTGCCCATAGTGTTGAGGCGCTATTATCTGGGACTAACAGAATACTATTATCTGCAATACGCCGTCGACCTATCTCATTCAGATAATATTCAATGCTGAGAAATGCATTGGCGAGGATTTCTGGTGCTTATATATCGTAGGCCGGAATGCCGATTTTACGCCTAAAAAACCTAGCGACAAGCTCAGCTGTACCCTTGATCAATTGGGGTGATTTATGCGAGTTTATCGTTATAAAAGCACCTTGCACCGAGTTTAATAGATCGCGCAGATTAACGATATGCTGATTACCCAAATCGATATTCGCCGAGATCGCTCGTTTTACTAGTCTTGTCGACGCGGTCGATGCTTCAGTGATAATACTGCGTGCTTCGCTGAACTGATTATCAGCACTAAGCTAGTCACAACCCTGCAATGATATTTCTCCCAAGTCTTCATAGCTTAATTTGCGCCAGACTGTTGTCTATAAACGGTGGGATTTCGGCGAGATCTTCAAAACGGCTGCGCTATTCACGTAAATAATAAGCTATCGAGGCGTTATTCATTGCCAATATAATGTCATGGAAAGTGTTTAGCTGCTCATCGTTAATCTCAGCTACTTAAATTTTGCCGCCTTCAGTATCTTGCCTACAAGCCGATCTCGATATGTACTCACACCGAGAAGAAATACTATCTGCCGTTCTAATATTTCGTGAAAGCTTGGCGGATTTTTTAATCGCACCCGCATCTACACTTCTAAGCTGCCCAATACTTGCCGGCGCTGTTGACTAAGCCCCAGAACATGATTATTAAATGCGTCTAACATCCCATCGGCCAACAACCAAAACGCTGCCGAGGGCGCGGCTATCGCGCCGCGTAAACGCCTGACGGCGCGGGGTTTATAATCAGGCTACGTTAGCAGCTAAGCGTTCGTAACAAACACTGTAAACCCCTGAGATCGCAGTGGCTAATCCGTATTAAATTGGAATTAAATTATTGTTCTGCCAGGGGCTTAGCTCACAAAGTGATACTGGAATCGCAACTAAATAAGTGGTCATGATCTTTATTGAAAACAACTCTCCGACAATAACATTTGATGGCGAGCTAGCCACAACTCAAGGCCGTAAAAAATCACTAACTGATATGATCATTAATTATTCTTGCAGTGGTCGCTGCCAAACACAATTGCCGTCACTGGCTTTAGCTACTTCGATTAACTGTTTTTGATGCAGAGCGAGCTCAGCTGCGCTCGCACTAATGACACGCAAGCTTCTGGGCGAGCCATCTAACCGGCGGTGATCACTGGCCGCGCCGCCTTCGTTTTGCTGTGAGCCATCATCACCAGCCAAGGCCAAGGCAGTTTGACCGCCTGTCATCATCAAATAAACGTCAGCAAGAATCTCTGCATCTAACAATGCGCCATGCAAATCTCGCTGGGAATTATCGACGTAGTAGCGCTGACACAGTGCATCGAGACTATTGCGCTGCCCCGGGTGTTTTTGGCGAGCCATAATAAGGGTATCGATCACCCCACAGATGGTACTTATTTTGGGCGTTTTACGCCGTAGCAATGCAAATTCCGCGTCGATAAAGCCCAAATCGAAGGGTGCGTTGTGTATAACAAGCTCGGCGCCGCTAATGAAGTCAAAAAAGTCATTGGCTACTTGCGCAAATCGGGGCTTGTCTGTGAGCATCTCGTTGGTGATGCCGTGCACTTCGATAGCACCCGCATCAATATCTCGCTCTGGGTTTATATATTGGTGATAATGACGCCCCGTCAGCCTCCGATTGACTAATTCTACGCAGCCAATTTCAATAATACGATGGCCGGATGCGTGATCTAGACCGGTGGTTTCTGTATCTAGTACTATTTGTCGCATTAGGCTTTCTCTGATTCATCAATGCCGCGATTGGCGAGCATATCGGCAATGTCGTTTTCACGGTGACCACTATGCCCTTTCACCCAATGCCATTCAATATTATGTCCTTGGGTCGCGGCATCAAGTTGCTGCCACAGGTCAGCGTTTTTAACCGGTTTTTTTGCCGCTGTTTTCCAACCCCGCTTTTTCCAGTTCACCATCCACTCAGTGATCCCGAGCCGCACGTATTGGGAATCTGTGGTTACAACTACTTCGCAGGGACGGTTCAGTGCCCGCAAGCCTTCAATAGCCGCCATCAGTTCCATACGATTATTGGTTGTGGCTGATTCACCACCGAATAAATTACTCTCTTTTCCCTGATACCGCATTAAAGCACCCCATCCACCAGGACCAGGATTGCCGCGGCAGGCACCATCAGTAAAAATTTCAACTTTCTCTGGGACTTTGTTCATAATCTGCTCGTGATTTTATGGTTCGGGTTGCCCCTGCCATTCGAGGATGACGGAGGATTTTTGCCCGACGAGCTAAATTTTGTACC
>JBKEFB010000027.1:0-31300 GCA_046712405.1 Zhongshania sp.
GCGGTGAGTTTTTCTAGTGCGTCGCGATAGGGTGAAGCTGCAAATGGTGCCAGCGCGACTAAGGCGGCTTCAGTATAACGTTCCGCTATGCTATGGCAGTAGGCTAGCGCGCCGCTGGTGCTAACGGCAGCTACGATATCATCGAGTTGCTCGGCGGTTTTATTGCTGATGGCGTTGCGTACTAACTGCTGCTGGTATGCGTTGCCATGTTGCATGACGTAAATGAGCGGCAGAGTCGGTTTCCCTTCGGCAAGATCGTCGCCCACATTCTTGCCGGTTTCTTTCGGGTCACCCTCGTAGTCAAGAATATCGTCAATGAGTTGGAAGGCGATGCCGAGGTTTAGTCCGTACTCATAAAGTGCGTCTTGGTATTGGGTGGCGTTGCTAATAATTGCTGCGCCGCCGCAAGCGGCGCCAAAAAGCACGGCGGTTTTACTGCGAATAACGTCAAAATAGGTCGCTTCACTGGTGTCGGCATTGCCCACCCGGCTCAGCTGCAATACCTCGCCTTCGGCGACGGTATTGGTGGTGCCCGAGAGGAGCCCCATCAATGGTAGACTGCCAATCTCGACTAGGATTTCAAACGCTCGTGAATACAGGAAGTCACCGACGAGCACACTGGGTGCATTACCCCAATTGGCGTTCGCAGTTGGTCGTCCGCGTCGCAGGGCGGAAATATCGACAACGTCATCGTGAAGCAATGTCGCGGTATGGATGAACTCGATGACCGCCGCTAAACGAACGTGTTGCTGATCAATCTTTCCGATTGCGCCGGCGCAGAGAAGTGTGAGCAGGGGTCGCAGACGTTTACCTCCCGCATCGACGATATAGTGGCCAATGTTTTCTACTAAAGGCACTTTTGAGTGCAATTGTTCGATGATAAAGTTGTTGACCGCAGCAAATTCGCTGTCAACGATCTTGCGGATCTGTTGCATGGTTAAGACAATACGTATGACGGAGTTGGGTGGCATCGTATGAGCGAAGCCGCGAGCTGTCAAGTTGTCTGCAGCAGTCCGTTTTGGGGGTGTTGTTATATTTTCTAAAACTGCGTACAATTCGCGCCCCTGAAAGCAAAACCGTGCGGCCCCTTAATGGTTAAGTGGTAGTGGCGGTGCCTGGACTTGTCCCGGTGTGTTGTGCGACAGCGCGAACCACTCGGCCGAAACAAATTATTGCAAGCAGGCTCTTGGAGATTATGCTCATGTACGCAGTTATTGAAAGTGGTGGCAAGCAGCACCGTGTTATTGAGGGCGAAACCCTCAAGCTCGAAAAAATTGAAGTTGCCACCGGTGAAAGTATAACTTTTGACAAAGTGTTAATGGTTAAGACTGGTGAAGAACTGAAAATTGGCGCACCTTTTGTTGAGGGTGGCAAAGTGACCGCGGAAGTGATTTCGCAGGGTCGTCACGCCAAGGTAAAAATTATTAAGTTTCGCCGTCGGAAGCACAGCATGAAACAGGCTGGTCACCGTCAGTGGTTCACCGAAGTGAAAATCACTGGTATCAGTGCTTAAGGAATTTAGGAGAGACTCATGGCTCACAAGAAAGCTGGTGGTAGTACTCGTAACGGACGCGACTCGCAGAGTAAGCGTCTAGGTGTAAAACGTTTTGGTGGTCAAGCTGTTAGCGCGGGCAGCATTATTGTTCGTCAGCGCGGCACACGCTTTCACGCAGGTGAAAACGTAGGTTGTGGCACCGATCACACTCTGTTTGCTAAGGCTGACGGTGTGGTAAAGTTTGAAGTTAAAGGTCCAAAGAGTCGCAAATATATTCGTATTATTGCGGCCTAACCCTTCTTCGTGACGTTTAAAGCCTCGTCTGTTGACGGGGCTTTTTTGTTTCTGTAGATGAGTTTTAAGCATATTCCTTTTTAGGTTGGCATAATCATGAAGTTTGTTGATGAGGCGGTAATCCGGGTTGAGGCGGGGCGAGGTGGCAATGGCTGCATGAGTTTTCGTCGAGAAAAATTTATACCTTGGGGTGGTCCGGATGGTGGTGACGGCGGTGACGGCGGCAGTGTCATTCTGCGGGCCGAGGCATCGATGAACACTTTGGTTGATTTCCGCTTTGTTAAGGCCTACAACGCGCGTGTTGGTGAGGCTGGTCGCGGTGCGAATTGCCGAGGCAGAAGTGCTGAAGACTTAATATTGGATGTGCCGGTGGGTACCACCGTTATTGATGAAGACACCCAGGAAGTGCTTGGCGATTTGGTTGCTGCGGATGACACGCTCAGGGTTGTTCAGGGTGGTTTCCATGGTCTGGGGAATACTCGCTTCAAGTCCAGCACCAACCGCTCTCCGCGGCAGTTTACCCGTGGTAGTGACGGCGAGGTCCGCAACCTGCGCCTAGAGCTGAAAGTGTTGGCGGATGTGGGTTTGTTGGGTATGCCCAATGCCGGCAAATCCACTTTTATTCGCGCGGTATCTGCTGCCAAGCCAAAAGTTGCGGACTACCCGTTTACCACGCTGGTGCCTAATTTGGGTGTGGTGCGCGTTCAGCAGTACCGTAGCTTTGTGTTGGCTGACATTCCTGGCTTGGTGGAGGGGGCGTCAGACGGCGCGGGCTTGGGGATTCGGTTTCTCAAGCATTTAACGCGCACGCGGTTATTGCTGCACTTGGTCGATATGGCGCCTTATGATGGTGTCACGCCTCAGGAATCGGTTGCCATTATCTCTAAGGAGCTGTCGCGTTTCAGTCCAACCTTGGCGGGTCGTGAGCGTTGGTTGGTGTTAAATAAATTAGATATGCTGCCAAAGGCTGAGCGCGCGGAGCGCTGCCAGGAGGTGGTGGATGCTTTGGGGTGGACTGGGCCGGTTTACCGGGTGTCAGCGTTAACGGGTGAGAATACCAAGGCTTTGTGCCAAGATGTCTTGCAATTTGTTGAGGGGCAGCACGCTCTGCTGGCCACTGATAGCGACGCGGCCGATCGCGAGCGCGATATTCAAGATGCAATGCAGAATGAGGCTCGCGACCGTATTCAGGCCTTGGCCGATCAGCGCCGCGCGGAGCGCCGCTCAGCTGACGATGCAGATTACTACGATGACAGTGACGATGAAGAAGATGATGATCATGATGTTGAAGTGGTCTATCGACCTTGAGGTGAGTTGATCTTGTCTGAGAATAGGCGGGGGCTAAAGGCCAGTAGGCGAATAGTGGTAAAGATTGGCTCGGCCCTGTTAACCGATAACGGGCGGGGTCTTTGCGCTGATGGTTTAGATGCATGGGTGGCGCAGTTGGCCGCTCTTAGGGCGGCGGGCCGTGAGGTTGTGCTGGTCTCGTCTGGTGCGGTTGCCGAGGGTATGAGTCGTCTCGGTTGGCGCGAGCGTCCCGATGATTTGCATAAGTTGCAGGCGGCGGCAGCGGTTGGCCAGATGGGCTTGGTGCATGCCTACGAGACTCGGTTCCGTACTCATGGCTTGCAGACTGCTCAGATACTCTTGGGGCATGATGATATTTCGGCGCGAGATCGTTACCTCAATGCGCGTGGCACCTTGCTCACCTTGCTTGAGTTGGGTGTGGTGCCGGTGGTGAACGAAAACGACACCGTGGTTACTGACGAAATTCGCTTTGGTGATAACGACACGCTTGCCGCCCTGGTTGCTAATTTAATTGATGCCGATACGCTGGTTATTTTGACGGATCAGCGCGGTTTATTTGAAGAAGATCCTCGTTTAAATTCTGGTGCAAAATTAATTTCCGAGGCCTCGGTAGGGGATCGCTCTCTTGATGTCATGGTGGCTGGCCCCGCTGGGCTGCTTGGTCGCGGGGGTATGCTGACTAAGTTGCGTGCTGCACGATTGGCGTCTCGCTCCGGCGCCAATACTGTTATTGTCGGCGGCCGAGAAGAGCGAGTGTTGGATCGAATTTTTGCAGCGGAAGACTTGGGTACACTTTTGCTCTCAAAGGAGCCGCCTATCGCGGCCCGAAAGAAGTGGCTGGCTGGGCAGCTACAGCTTCGCGGTACGGTGCAAATAGATGATGGCGCCGCGCGTGTATTGCGGCAGCAGGGTCGCAGTTTATTACCCGTGGGGGTGCTGGAGGTTACGGGTCAGTTTTCGCGTGGCGACCTTGTTAGGTGTGTAGATGGACGGGGCAATGAGGTGGCTCGGGGTCTGATCAATTACTGCGCTGATGACGCAAGGCGTTTGCAGGGCGTTCCAAGTGGTCAAATAGCGGGGTTACTCGGGTTTGTTGGTGAGCCTGAGCTAATCCATCGCGATAATTTGGTGCTAAGTGGCTAAGTGGCTAAGTGGCAAGTAGAAAGTCGTAATAACAAAAAAACCCGCCATGAGCGGGTTTTTTTATACGGCAAAACTAAAGCACTAAATTAAGCGGCTATGCTCATTGCTTTTATTTTGCTGTTTAGGCGGCTCTTATGTCGAGCAGCCTTATTCTTTGTCACGATGCCTTTGTCGGCCATACGATCAATAACGGGTACGGCAGCAATGAATGCGGTGTTTGCCGCTTGTTGGTCGCCTGAATCAATGGCTGTCACAACTTTCTTCAAGTATGTGCGAACCATGGAGCGCAGACTGGCATTGTGCGTACGACGTTTTTCCGCCTGGCGCGCGCGTTTTTTAGCTTGTGGAGAATTCGCCACCCTTATAACTCCTTGAAACCTAGCACTGAAAATTTAGGCCGGGAATTATTCCCGTTTGGCGGGTCATTGTCAAGCGCGTAACTACCTCATTGTGGTAATTATTCGGCGATAGCCAATTTATTGAAAGCGCTCGCTAGTAATCATTGTCAGGCAGTTGGCGCAAATAAGCAGGCTAAGGCATAACGGCGGGAGGGCCGATGTCCGCAGCTTTGCCGAATAAGGGCGTGGGATGTCGCAATACGGTCGATTGCGGTCTTAATTGCCGAATTGATAAGTTCTGCGGTGATGATCACAACCGCGATGATAATTAACATTGAGGGTTGGCTGGCGTTGGTCGCCAGTCAGATGGCGGCAGGTAGTGTGATAAGTGCGAGCATGCTTTCTTGGCGAAAGGCTTCTTCGCAGCGCCATGCAGGCCCTTGAGCGAGTATTTGTAAGCGTCCAGAGTGTGCACTGGACCGGTGGGCCCGTTTTGTGAGCCTTCATGGGATTGTTGCTTTCTGCTGTCACAGCTGCAGGTTATCGTTATTAAGCCGGAGGTGATGGAGAAAGCGCCAAACACCCAGCTAACCGCATGTGGCAAACAGTGTACAATGCGACACGTTCCGCCGTGCAGCATTCATCACGGCACCAGCATTTAAATTATAGTAATAGTGTAATGCAATCTAATGGCAATTGAGAAACAGCTGCTTCACCCCCGTCATTGGCCTGCCTGGTGCAGTGTGGGTTTGCTTTGGGTGCTTGCTCATTTGCCGCAGCCACTTAGCTATGCGCTGGGTGCGGGAATAGGTAATGTATTTTGCTTTTTCGCCAAAGACCGTCGTCATGTCTGTGAGACAAATTTGCGGCTATGTTTCCCCGAGCTGAGCGATATCGAGCATACGGTATTGGTAAAAAAGACCATGCGCAATCAGGGCGTGGGGCTGATGGAAACGCTGCGCATATGGTTTATTGCCCCTGACAAGCTAGGCGTGGAATTTGAGTTCTTGGGCAAGGAGCACCTTGAGGTTGCGGAAGGCGATCCAGGCATTATTATCATTGGCACTCATTTTACTACGCTCGATGTGTCGGGCGCCTTGATTGGTCTACAGTATTCCGTCGATTCATTTTATCGAAAGCATAAAAATCCCGTATTCGAATATATTCTCAGCCGTGCTCGCGGCCGTTATGGCGAGCCAATACACCGGCGCGATATGAAGCGTGCGCTGAAGCGTCTTCGTGAGGGGCGGCGCCTATATTATTTGCCCGATCAGGATTATGGTCGCAAGTCGGCAGAGTTTGTGGCGTTTTTTGGGATACCCACGGCGACGACCATCGGTACCAGCACCTTAGCCAAAGGCGGTCGGGCGAGGGTGGTTTATGTCAATCAGCAGCGCTTGGATAGCGGTCGGCGCTACCGAGTTGAAATAATCCCGATGGATAATTTTCCCAGTGGCGACCCGGCCGCGGATGCGCGTGCTGTTAATGCGATTCTTGAAGAAAATATTCGTGCTGTACCGGAGCAATACATGTGGGTGCATCGCCGCTTTAAGACTAGGCCGGATGGCGATGCTGGGTTTTACGAATGACTGCTCGCCGCATTTGGATTATTACTGATGGTCGCTTGGGCCATTTAAACCAATTGCGAGGGTTTATCGGTCGCGTGCAGGAAAAAGCCGACGTAGAGTTACATTGGCTTGACCTATCTGTACAGTCGTTTTCTTGCGCGGGACGCCGGGGTTTGTTGCGGCAGTTTGACGCGCAGGAAAAGCCCGATTGGGTGCTTGCCGCAGGCAGTAAAACTCATTTGCCAATGCTGTGGTGTAAGTGGGTAATGGGCGCCAAAGCGTTTTTGCTGATGCGGCCGTCATTGCCTCTGTGGATGTTTGATGCCGTTTGTATGCCTTATCATGACTCGCCACCCAAGCGCCATGCCGTGCTCGGTACACACGGCGTTATTAATCATATTATTCCCAGCTATGTGGGGCGAAACCAGTATCAAGGCCTGATTTTGTTGGGCGGCATAAATACCCATTTTTGTTGGGATAATGCCGTGATTATCGAACAGTTGAGACGTATTGCGGCGTCATCGCCCAATACGGAGTGGCTGGTGTCGGACTCGCCGCGAACGCCGGGTGGATTGCTGAGAGAGTTGGCGAATTTGGCCCTGGCGAATGTAAAAATATTGCCCTACGCAGAGACTGGGCCGGGATGGTTGCCGAAAATTTTATCTGCGGTCGGCCAAGTTTGGGTGAGCTGTGACAGTGTTTCTATGGTGTATGAGAGCGTGAGCTCAGGTGCACCAACGGGCTTGCTGGATTTGGAGCCGCTACGTGAATCTCGGGTGACAAAAAGTATGGCGCAACTCGCGACCAGTGAGCTTGCGACTGCATTTATGAACGCCGACTTAACAAAGCCGCTGCCACCTGCCGAACGCCCCCTGTGGGAGGCCAATAGAGTGGCAGATTGGTGGTTGCAAATTGACCGCGGCAAGCTTGATCGCAGTCATCTTTAATTATTTGTATTTGGAAAATATATGCCTGATGTAGAGAGCATAAAAGCCGATATGGCAAGGCCGCTTAGGATAGTACAGGTGCTGCCTGCCTTGAAGTCTGGTGGGGTAGAGCGCGGTACAGTAGAGTTGGCGCGCGAGTTGGTGCGCGGCGGTCATACCTCCGTAGTAATTTCATTTGGCGGTCGCATGGTGGATGGTCTTGTTGCCGAGGGCACTGAGCATATTACTTTTCCGGTACATCGCAAATCGCTGTGGTCGTTATTGCAAGTGCGACCCATGCGCAGATTACTTGAGTCTCTTGCTGCCGATGTGGTCCACGTGCGCTCGAGAGCGCCAGCTTGGATAGTGTGGCTGGCGTGGCGACGTATGAACCCCGCGACGCGGCCGCGTTTGGTCAGCACGTTTCACGGCATGTATTCGGTGAACTTTTACAGCGCGGTGATGGCGCGGGCAGAGCATCTTATTGCTATTTCTAACTGCGTAAAAAGTTATATTACAACTAACTACAAGGCCGACGAGAGTCGTATTACCTTAATTCCCCGGGGTTTAGATCCGGCGGCATTTAATCACGATGCCTGTACGCCGGTATGGAAAAAAGTGCTATTCCAGCAATATCCGCAGCTAAAAAATAAACACATTATTTTAATGCCTGGGCGCTTAACTCGCTGGAAGGGGCAGGAAGCATTCCTGCAAATGATGTCTCGCTTAACTCAGCTTCGTCAGGATTGTCACGGCGTTGTCGTGGGTGACGCGGAGCCTGGCAAGCAGCATTATTTTGATGAACTATTGGCCATGCGTTCAACGCTAGGCTTAGATGACACTGTGACTTTTGTTGGCCATCGCAGTGACATTGCGCAATTTTATGGTTTGGCCTCAGTGACCTGTCACATGTCAAATAAAGAGGAACCGTTTGGTCGCACCGTGCCTGAGTCCTTGGCTAGCGGTACGCCGGTAGTGGCGTATGATCGCGGCGGTGCGAGTGAGTCTCTTAATGCGGGTTATCCTCAGGGTTTGGTGGCGCCGGATGACGTGGTCGGTTTTGCCGTGCGAGTACATGATTTGATCGGCGCCGATGCGGTCATTAAATTACCAGAGAGTTATTATTTAAGTAGTCAGCTGGCCAGTACCCTCGATGTGTACCGGCGATTACTTGACCGAGTTTAAAACGAGAAAGCGTAATGAAAATACTTCACGTGGATTACGATCGACTGCGCAGCTACGGAGCGATTCGCAGCAGTTGGGCCGAGAAAATGCGGTTTGGTTTTATCCGCAATAATCACTATGTGCGCAGTTTTTCGGATCGCGATATCGCGGCATTTGAAGCGCCGTTTGGGCTTAGGCCCTTAGGTAAAAAAGCGGCGAATAAGCGTCTACTTGAGGTTGTAGAAGGTAATGAGCCGGATCTGATTGTGATTGGCCACACTGATATCATTACGGTAGATACCCTCAAACTCATTCGTCAACGCCGTCCTGACTGCCTACTTATCCATTGCAACTGTGATCCCTTGTTTGTGCCGGATAACAGTAAGCGCATCGCTGCATTTGCCGGTGTTGTCGACGCGGTTTTTGTCACCACGGGACTGCGTGATTTACGCCGTTTTGAAGGTTTAGGCGCGCGCCTGTATTACATTCCCAACCCTGTCGAACCGACTGTCGAGGTTTTGGATAATTCTGTTAAAACGGACTTACCAATAGATTTATTATTTTGTAGCAATGCGACCAAATTTACAAAACGACTGGAGATGATTAAAAGTATCAAGGACGCCGTTGACGATGAAATGAACTTCAAAACCTACGGTAGTTTTGGTGAGGCTCCGGTGTGGGGGCCTGATTATGATCTGGTGCTGTCAAAAACTCGAATGGCCTTAAACCTTAATCGGCAGGAAGGTGATCACTGGTATACCTCAGATCGAATGTCGCAGCTCGGTGGCAATGGTGTGCTGCAGTTTGCTCATAGCAGTGGTGACTTTGATGAATATGTCCCGCCGGAAACCCTAGTATACTTTGACGATGAACAGGACCTGATCGCCAATATTCGTAGCTTCCATCACGATGATGCTAAGCGTCAGCATTGGGCTGCACGCGCCCGCGCATTTTTTCACAGCGAGCTAAATTCCAGTTTGTATTCTCGCTATATCATTGAGGCCACATTGGCGCAGCCCTTTAGCTACGATTATGTCTGGGCTCGCAATATTAATCCTGACGGGAGTGACAAGTTGTGATTGCACTTAAGGGTCTTGAGCCATTTGCTGCCGGTGGTAACCGCTTGTGCTATGTCGACCCCGAAGATGACAGTCGCTGTATCAAGGTTCGGCGGCCTGACTTTAGTATAGAAGAGCGTCGTCGCAGTAAAGGCTTCCCTAAAAATCTTAAGCCGCTATCGAGCTTTGACGATAGCTTGGATGAATTTAAGGTGATGGGGGCCTTGGAGCGTTATTACTCTGACGAGGTTTTCGACCATGTCAGCCGCTGTTATGGCTTTTTTGAGACCGATATCGGCCGGGGGTTAAGTTCTGAGCTGATCAGAGATGATAGCGGCGCGGTGTCGATCTCCTTAAAGCAGTACCTGTGGGAGTATGAATACAGCGATGATTGCCGCGCGGCGGTAATGGCGTTATGCGCGCACTGGTTAAAGTTTCGTGTGCCCTCTAGAGATTTGATTTTGCACAATCTTGTGGTGCAGCGCGAACGCTACGATTTAGATGAGCCCAAAATAAAACGCTTGGTAGTCATTGACGGTTTGGGCAGTGCCGGGCTTATACCCGGTCACCACATGCCTGAATTTATGCAATTGAAAAAAGCCCAGCGTAAGGTGAGCAACTTACACGAACGGATTGATGATCTGTTAGGTGATAAAGCGGCGGGACGAGGGCGCGGAATGCACGGTTTTTTATTCCATAGCGGCAATGAATAGTTCATTACATTTTTAAGCGATGTACTGTAACTTTAGTTAAGTGGCTGTTGGTTTTTCAATGGTGTAATTTAAAAGTTTTTGGGCGATCTGATGCCATTGTAATTCACTTTTCGCTCGGTGTTGAGCGCGTTGGCCCATTGCCTTTAGTGCTTCGCTGTCACTAATCATTCTTTTGATGCTCAGGTAAATCTCTTCATCACTCTCACCATTACACAGTATTCCAGTGTGGTCGTCGATTACGGCATCGCCAGCACCTCCTACCTTGCCAGCTAAACTGGGCAAACCGAGCATCGCCGCTTCGATATACACAATGCCAAAGCCTTCAACGGAGTCACCAACCGCTCGGCAGGGCATGGCAAATAAATCTGCTTTTTGTAGTAGTGCTGTGCGCTCACCATCATTCGCGCGCCCGCAAAACTTAACATTGTTACTTACGCCGAGGGCTTCAGCACTGGCGATTAAGTCGCCGTGAATAGGGCCGCTGCCAACGACAAGATAGCCAAGCTCAGGGTGTTCGCAGAGCAATTTTGGTATGGCGGCGATAACTTTGTCTTGGCCCTTGCGAGCTTCGAGTCGGCCCACCGTGATTAATAGGGGGTGGTGCTCGCCGCACCAGTTTTCGGCTGCTGCCAAATCCTTTGCTGAGGGTTGAAATGGTTGGGTTACGCCCGGGTGAAGGACGTGAACTCGAGAAAAGTCTGGTGCGTAGGCCTTTACCCGCTGGGCCGTGAATTCAGAATTCGCCAAAATCACCTGCGCTCGCGATAGCGTATTGGCAATGCGCTGCTGTTTTTTACGTTGTAGCTTGGCAGGGAACTCCATGCCATGAGCGATGCAAACGCAACTTATGTGCGTCAGCTTTTCGGTGTTAAGAAGCTCAAGGCTTTTCCAGCTATCGCAGATTAATATAGCGTGATCAGTTTTTTTAAGGTGAGATAGTAGCTTTCGCGCTTTTCGATACCGACGCAGAACCTTTGGTCCGCCGAATCGTTCTATTGAAAATGGTAGGCTGCTGTCAAATTGAGCTTGACGGTCTGCCGTTGGCGCGTCACAGATAACGTGCACGGTATTGCCGAGTTGGTGTAAGGCGTTCGCAAGCCCATGCATGTAATTTTGAATGCCACCGGCGGTAGGGGGGTAGTTTTGTGTGCTGATAATGATGTTGTAACTTGGCATTGAGTTGCTGTCCAAAATGGGGCTGGTTTAGGTGATCAAGCCATGGCATTCAGTTTGGTGGGCTTGCTAAGTTCTAATCAATGTTACAATAAACGTCGAAATATGCGCGGAGTAACGATTTTACTGCCGCTGAGTGAATATAAACGGCAGCATGCGTTCGTACAAGGTATGCAGATTCCTAGTTATCGATTCAAAGTAGGATTGTCCGTTATCGGGGTGGCGTTGTTAGATGACATTCTGATGTGCACTGTTTATTTTGGTTGATAATAGAGGGTTCCATGTCAAAAAAATCTATATGTTGGGTGATTAGCCTTAATCCATCGTCAGAAAATGTGCAAAAATTGATTGCCGACCTTAAGAGGCAAGGGATTGAAGCTGAGATATTTCCTGCTGTAGATGGTCGAGCGGGAATGCCCGCATTAGAGGGTGGTGAGCGGTTTCTGGATAATCTTGCAATGGTGCGTCATGGTAAGCGCTTAACGGCAAGCGAGCTAGGATGCTACTTATCACATTTGCGTGCGGCTAAGAAGGCTTATGATGACGGCTATCAGCATGTTTTTTTGATGGAAGAGGATGTTGTCATCGAGCCCTTATTTGGAGATGTCTATCGTTCGGTGCTAGGTAAAGGCTTGGATATGGTTCGGTTGATGTCGCTCCGAATTCGTAAGCGGGTAGAGCTAGATACGCTTGCCGGCGAACATCGCTTGGTGCGGCCCGTGCGAGGAGGCTTAGGCGCTCAGGCTTATGTGCTCGATCGGGTTGGTATGAAGAAGTTTTTTACTTATGGTCAGAATATCTATGAGCCGATCGATAAGGTGATGGATCATTTCTTCCTTTTTGATTTGAAGGTGTTTGCGGTTGAGCCACATGTTGCTCATGAGTTGGTACATGAAACAAGTGTGCGGAAATCACCAGATACCAACGATGACCGGCCACGATTTTTGCATCGATTAGTATTTCATCCGGTGAAACTGTGGTTTAGTTTAAGGCGATATTTTTATCGGCTTCGTCACCACAGTGATTTTAGCGGAGCAAAGTTCCCAACACAGAAAGTGGGAAGAACTGAACGTGTGTATTAGCTGGGCCACTTTGGTTTGGTTGGAAATTGAACTGTCGCCAGAAAACCGATCTGATTTAGGTTTTACAATATGAAATGTTTAGTCACCGGCGGTGCTGGCTTTATAGGTAGTGCGCTAGTCCGGCATATTCTCGAAGATTCTGATGCGTCGGTGATCAATGTTGATGCCCTGACCTATGTAGGTAATTTAGAGTCCATGCCCGGCGCGACCGATCTGTTTACTGAAGCCACGCCCTACGCACCTAGCTCGCCCTATTCAGCCAGCAAGGCGGGGTCGGATTACTTGGTGCGTGCATGGGGGCGCACCGAGCTTTGGGCTGTGGGAAGGCGTGATTCTCTCTGAAGAAAATAAACGCCAGCTTTGGGTGCCGCCGGATTTTGCCCATGGCTTTTTGGTGCTCAGTGATACCGCTGATTTTGAATATAAGTGCACGGATTATTACGATCCTAGCGACGAAGGCATCCTGGTCTGGAATGACCCCACCATGGCGATCACCTGGCCCTTGGATAAGACCACCCTGTCAGACAAAGACAGTAAGGCCCCGACCTTTGCCGAGTTATTTGAAGAATGAGCGAAGCCAATAATGATATGCATCTGCTCGTTACCGGTGCCTGCGGCCAATTGGGTCAATGTTTGGCTGATGAGCTTAAAGCCCTGAGAGTAGTTCATACACTGCTAAGCCGACAAGACGCCGACATTAACGATACCGTGGTTTTAGAAAAAATCCTTGCCGATAAAGGCGTCACCGCCATTATCAATGCCGCAGCCTATACCGCCGTAGACAAAGCTGAATCCGAGCCTGAATTGGCGAAACGTATTAACGAAGATGGCCCTGCGGCGCTGGCCAAGCTGTGCAGTCGCTTCGACATTCCCTTGCTGCATGTGTCTACTGACTATGTGTTTGATGGCGATAGCCAAAGGCCTTACGTTGAAACCGACCAAACCAACCCTAGCGGTGTGTGCGGACGCACCAAACTCAACGGCGAGATCGCCGTGCAGCGTCACTGCTCGAAACACATTATATTACGCACGGCTTGGGTCTTTAGTGAGTACGGTAATAACTTCCTCAAGACTATGCTGCGCTTAGCAAAAGAGTGCGACACCTTGGGTGTTGTAACAGATCAGATCGGCTGCCCGACCTATGCAGGTGATATTGCCAAAGTACTGATTAGTATCGCCAAGAAATTGCGTGCCGCAGAACAAAACAAAAATGGGGTGCAAGGCCATTATGGCGTTTATCATTATGCGGGTAATGAGGCGGTGAGTTGGCATGGATTTGCTGCGGCAATATTTGAAGAAGCCCATCGTATGGGTATGCTGGCGAGAATGCCGATACTAAATGCGATTGCTACCGATGCCTATCCTACCGCTGTAAAGCGACCAGCATACTCAGTGTTGAATATGACTAAAATTGCTGATGAATTTGGTGTGAGTGCAAGTGAGTGGAGGCTGGTGCAAAAAGACGTTTTAGCTCGGTATCTATGATATGTCCCCAATTATGGTTGTTTGGCACGGGTTAAAAAGACGGTGAGAATGGCTCGGATTTGTTTTTCGGCAGGTTCGCGCTCCTTGATTTTGTGTGAATATTGAGGCTTGATAAGCCTTCTTGGTCTGCCGGAGAGTGTTGGCGTAGAGGGGTAAAGGCATTCTATGATTTTATATGTTTAAACGAGTTTTACTTTTCGGAGTTTTATATTTTGGTTATTAGGGTGTGTCGCTAGTTTCCCATTATTTGCCAGCGAAACTCTAGTGTTTATCTGGGTGCTAAGGAATTGTAAGGCTTATTTTTTTGTGTATGCTTTAGCGCTGCGAGTGGTTTTGAGAGATTTTTGTGATTAAATTATATTACATGAAAGGCGGTAATAATTTTGGAGATGTTCTTTCCAAGGATATTGTCGCCAAAGTTTCTGGGCAGGAAGTTGTTCATGAGAAAGCATATAAGGCGGATATGATTTCGACCGGAAGCCTTCTTGGCAAAGTTCAGAGGACAAAGCTAAGGCGGGCGTTTTTTCGGATGTTTAAGCCCACGTATGTTTGGGGTACGGGCATTATTCAAGATGGGGCGAAGGTTTCTGAAAATAACCTGATTGTCTGTGCTTTGAGGGGTGAGTTGTCGTATGGTCGGTTTGACTTAAACTCGAATATACCCCTAGGCGATCCGGCACTGTTATGCAGTAAACTTTTTCCTTATCCTAAAGAAAAGGCAGTCGGAAAATATTTGGTTACCCCGCATTTGCATGATAAAGAGTGTGCTAATTGGGTTGGTAAGATTGAAGAATTATTAGGTGAGAAGGTTGAAGTTTGTGATTTGTCTCAGGACGTCCACTTTATCCTAAAAAAAATAGCCAGTGCCAAAGGAGTTATCACTAGTGCTATGCATCCTTTGATTGTAGCACACAGTTATCAAACGCCGGTTGTTTGGGTCGATGTGGGTGATGTTGTTATTTTGGGCGGGAATTATAAGTTTAAAGATTATTTTTCGGTGTTAGATGTTTCTTTTCAGAAAATATCAAAGCATGATTTGTTAAGTGGAATAATAAGCAAGCAAGATGTTGATGATCAGTTTGAGTCGTCCCGTGTAGGGATGGAGCGCTTGCGCTTTCTTCAGGATGGATTGCTGCGAAGTTTTCCGCCCTCTTTAAAGGTCGGGGTTTGATGAGCGCTGCTTTGGGCGTGCCGGCGCTAGGGCTGTTGTGGCGATAGCTGGTGTCTTGCCTTTCGTAGTAAGGCTGGCCTGTGTTTGTTAGTGGCACGATTCAGTTTTTTTGCGATAAAGGTAGGCTTTAATAGTATTTTGAAGGTAATTTAGTTTTTTGGTTTGGAGAGTGTGAGGGTGCCTTGTTTAACTTTTATTATTCCTGTTCGTTATTCAGTGAAAATATTCACGTACTTTTATCTTTGTGCAGAATCACAAAAAAATTAGGCTTACTTATTTTGATATAGACGTGCAGCGTTGAGTTGGTTCGGATTTTCTGCGAGGTAGTGAGTTAAAAATATAAAAAAGAATTTACTGTCCATATTACGCTAGCCTTTTTAATTTCTGGCTAAATTTTGCGATCGGATCTGCCCTTATAGGGGGCGTGTTCTGCTGAGTCTCTGGCGTTTCGCCGACTGTTTTAAAACCCGAAAGCTTGGATATCCTCGGGGGTGATTTATCTGGCAGTGGTGGTGTGTAATTGTCTGTCAGATTCCGATCTGTTGACGGGTGATTCTTGTGGAGGGCTCGTTTTAGGCGACTGTATGGATCTGCTAAGTGAGTGGTCTAGCTTGCTCGATCATGGGTGCGCTCAGAGGCCAGTGTCTGTCTCCGCTAGTCCTAGGTGGCTGATTTACCATAGGAGCTGTCAGTTTTTGAGAACACATATAGAACTAGTTAAGTCGGCGTCATCTAGTATCTGTCTTACCTAGTTTAAAGGTGCTCCTGATATTGCTGAAAGCGAGGGATTGTTAAACAGGGTATAATCCCGCTTTTGCGTTCAACTTAGCTGCGGTGATCACTGTGGTTAAATCCGCTGTAATTCCTTAGCGGCCTCGCTCTTTTAATATGGTAAATCTCGGTATGTTATTAGGTTCGAAAAAAGAAGATTGGTTCGGTAATGTCCGCGGCGATATTTTAGCCGGCCTAGTTGTCGCCTTGGCGCTGATTCCAGAGGCTATCGCCTTCTCTATTATCGCCGGGGTCGATCCCAAAGTTGGTCTCTACGCCTCGTTTTGCATAGCGGTAGTGACAGCGGTGGTGGGTGGCCGTCCTGGTATGATCTCAGCGGCAACCGGCGCCATGGCGTTATTGATGGTGTTGCTGGTCAAGGAGCATGGCTTGCAGTATTTGTTAGCGGCCACGCTGCTAACCGGGTTTTTGCAGATTATTGCCGGTTATCTTAAGCTGGGGCAGTTAATGAGCTTTGTGTCTCGCTCAGTTGTCACTGGTTTTGTGAATGCCTTGGCTATTTTGATTTTTATGGCTCAGCTGCCTGAATTAACGAATGTAACCTGGCACGTTTACGCTATGACCCTAGCGGGCCTAGGTGTTATCTATTTGTTTCCATTATTGCCTGTAGTGGGGAAAGTTATTCCCTCGCCGCTGGTGTGTATCCTTAGTCTGACCGTCTTTAGTTTGCTGATGGGCCTGGATATTCGCACGGTCGGAGATATGGGCGCGCTACCCGATACCCTGCCGATATTCCTGTGGCCAGATGTGCCCTTAAATTTTGAAACGCTGAGCATTATCTTCCCCTATGCTGCCGCTTTAGCCATAGTAGGTTTGTTGGAGTCACTGATGACGGCCACTATCGTCGACGACCTGACTGATACTGGCAGTGATAAAAACCGCGAGTGTAAAGGTCAGGGTATAGCCAATGTGTTTTCTGGTTTATTGGGGGGCATGGCTGGTTGTGCGATGATTGGTCAGTCGGTTATCAATATTAAATCCGGTGGTCGTGGCCGGTTATCTACGCTGTTTGCCGGTGTGATGTTGTTGACCATGGTGGTGTTTCTCAGCGACTGGGTGTCGTTGATCCCCATGGCAGCATTGGTGGCAGTAATGATTATGGTCTCCATAGGAACCTTTAATTGGGCTTCCGTTGCCGGACTAAAAACCAACCCGCTGTCGGCCAACATCATTATGCTGGCTACCGTGGCGGTGGTGGTGTGGACACATAATCTAGCCTACGGGGTATTTGTTGGGGTGCTGCTGGGGGCGCTATTTTTTGCTAATAAAGTTAGCCACTTTATGTATATTGGTAAAGATCTTAGTGAGGATGGCAACACCCGTACCTATCGGGTGGTCGGACAGGTGTTTTTTAACTCTGCGGAGCGATTTAATGCCGGCTTCGATTTTAAAGAAGTCGTAGAGAAGGTGGTTATTGATTTAAGCCGTGCGCATTTCTGGGATATTTCTGCAGTTGGCGCTTTGGATAAAGTTGTTATGAAATTTCGGCGCGAAGGTGCTGAGGTCGAGTTGATTGATTTG
Source organism: Zhongshania sp. (assembly GCA_046712405.1). Taxonomy (GTDB): domain Bacteria; phylum Pseudomonadota; class Gammaproteobacteria; order Pseudomonadales; family Spongiibacteraceae; genus Spongiibacter. Next base: position 17,232 of record JBKEFB010000027.1, read on the forward strand.
AACGAGGCCAGTGAAACCATAGTCGATCGTTTCGGTATTCACGACAAACCAGAAGAAATTGAAAAAGTCTTGGGAGGTCACTGATGAGTAATAATTATGTGTTGGCATGTATTGATGGAGCAAGTCTGACTACCGCAGTCTGTGACTACGCTGCTTGGATTTCGCTTAGAAGCGGAGCGCCTTTGAAGTTGCTGCACAATATTGAGCATCGCCCACAGGCCGCTGTTGCAGATTTAAGCGGCAGTATTGGCCTCGGTAGTCAGCAAGAGTTACTAGAGGAGTTGATCCAAGTAGAGCGGCAGCGCAATCGTTTATTGATGCAGAAAGGTAAGTTGATGCTCAATGCTGCCTCCCAGCGGTTAGCGCAAGCGGGCGTGGCTGAGTTGGAGGCATTGCAACAGCATGGTAGCTTGCAAGAGTCACTGGTAGAGCGAGAGGAAGATATCCGTGTATTGGTGATGGGCGTTCGCGGTGAAGAGCATCGGGAAGGAAAGTTGGGCGCGCACTTGGAAACTGTCATCCGCGCATTGCATAAACCCGTTTTAGTTGTGAATACCGAGTTTTCGGAACCTAAGAAAATCATGCTGGCTTACGATGGTCACGATGCGTCTCGAAAAGCCTTACAGATGGTGGCCTCAAGCCCCGTATTCAAGGGCATTCCCTGCCATTTAGTTTATGTCGGTGATGAGTTAACAGCTACCGCGGTATTGAATGAGGCGGCGACCGTATTGCAGGCGGCAGAGATTAGTTACGAGTTTGTTAATTTGCCGAAAGGTAAAAGTGATGAACAGCTATGTCAGTATCAAGCTGAGAACGATATTGGTCTGACTGTTATGGGTGCCTATAGCCACCACCCCTTGCGAGACATGTTGCTAGGTAGTTTCACCGCAAAAATGCTCCACAAAACTAAGCGACCTCTACTGTTGTTACGTTAAGGTAAGTTTACTTAGAGAGCCGACGACCTAGCGGTGTCGTGCACAGTCTGTTGTTAAAAAAGACGTACTCTACTGAGTACGTCTTTTTTTTGTGACTACTGAATCCAGTTAGGCTTACGTTTTTCTAAAAATGCAGATAAGCCTTCACGGCCCTCTTCGGAACCACGGGTTTTAGCAATTCGCAGGCTGGTGTCGGCAACCATGTCTGCACTAATTTCGCCGTCAGCAACATCCAAGACCAAGCGCTTGGCCTCCCCTATGCTGCGTGGGCCATTGCGGAGTAATTGCTTAGTGATAGCGGCAATGCAGTGGTCTAATTCATCGCTTGCGACCAGTTCCGATATCAAACCTAAAGCGTGTGCTTTTTCTGCAGTGATTAACTCAGCGGTGGTGAAGTAGCGGCGTGATGCGCGCTGGCCAATAGCGCGAACTACATAGGGACTAATAGTCGCGGGAATCAGGCCGACTTTCACTTCACTCAGGCAAAACACCGCGTCAGCTGACGCCACGGCTATATCACAGCAGGCGACTAAGCCCACGCCGCCGCCGTAAGCCGCACCTTGTACCCTAGCTATAGTGGGTTTGGGTAGGAAATTAAGAGTGCGTAGCATTTCCGCGAGCAAGGTCGAATCACGTAAATTCTCATCAAAGGTGTAGGTCGCCATCCGCCGCATCCAATTTAAATCGCCACCCGCGCAAAAGCTTTTACCGCTTGCCGCTAAAACCATAACGCGCACCGCTGGATCTTCGCCAACTTGTTTGAAGGCGGCGGTTAGTGCCCCAATGACGGTGTCGTCAAAGGCGTTGTGGATATGCGGTTGGTTTAACGTTACGGTGGCGATGCCAGTATCGCTCAAATGATACTGAATGATCTTATCGTTCATGCGGTGTCCTTAAAATATCGAGTTGAGCCTTGATGGTCGCTATTATTGCTTGCGGTGATTATAGTGATTTGATCTAAATAATGAATAGAGCAGACGGCACACATTAACGGCTATTGAGCATACCTCTATATATCGGTCGCTTATCGTCATTAATCTAATTACGGGCTCTATTAAGGTATGCGGCAGATCATGGCCTATTTTCTAAATTACGACGTGGCTTGTTTTGATGTGTGCTCGACGAGCTTAATTGATCCAGACGCCAACTTATATGGTATTAATGAACTGGAATAAAAAATCAGGGGACAGCAGGTCATGACGTTAATCGACAACAGAAAACGTTGGATTTGAAGCTGAAGCCACAGAATAACTGGTCATTGAACAAGAATGGTGCAGTCATTGGATAAGCTGTGCATCTACAATAAATTTGCCGAGGCTTGGCCGATGAAACGCGGGATTTACCCCGTTTTCGATGTTGAGTGAACCGCGGGAGATGTCGGCTGATAAGGCCATTACGAGTATCATGCGGTCAAGCAGTTTGATTTACATTGCCTGTAACGTGAATTTTCACGTAACACAGTTCGTGCAATGTGGTTACAGTGGCACGTTAAAAGCATATAAGAATAACTAAGTTAAGCATCTGCAGTACACCTACGTTTAGGTGATGGTTCAAACGGGAACCTATGAAGTGGTTCCGTGACACATTGAATTAGAGTCAAATGCTTAGATTCAACGACCGGTAGTTCCGATCTATAACAAGGGAATCCTCGCGTGATCTATTTAAATTCTACTCGTATATTGGCTGCTCTATTGATCACTGCGTTAAGTGCCTGCGGGGGCGGTCCTTCAAGTTCTTTTGGCAGCGGCGGGTCCTCCTCCAATCCGCCATCAGAAGCCACAGAGTTAAGCGGTTATTTTATTGGCGGCCCAATTAGCGGCGCGCAATACCAAATCCAAGGTGCTAATAGCATTCCCCTTACAGGTGGCGATGGCGGCTTCAAATACTTTAGTGGCGATATCATCCAGTTCGCTATTGGCAGTATTACCTTGGGCAAAAGCCTAGCTGCAGAATTTATTACCCCGATGGACATTCAGTCTAGCGAGCAAGCGGCAATAAATTTATCGCGCTTTTTGCTAACCCTTGATGAGGATAAAGATCCGGACAACGGCATTCAGATATCCTCAACCGTTCGTGATGCAGCCGCTGGTATAAGCTTGGGCGCCGGTGAATTCGAAGCGACAGACGGTGAGTTTGACAGCTCTGTGCTGGCCGACTTTGCCCGCAGTGGCAATGGCGATTCTCGCGCGTTAATAGCTCGTCGCGTCGCTGAAATTGAATTGGCTTGTAGCACTCAAGATATCAGTGACGGAAGTTTCGATGGCGACTGTAATATTTGGTATATCGTCGACGATAACAGCCCTGCATCAGCGCCCAATGGAGATCAGACTCAGGAGCAAGTCGCCACTTTGACGGCACTCTTTGCCGCAAAAGCCGGCGATACCATAGAGTTTAGTGACGGCGTTTTTGAATTCACCACCACCTTAGACATGGCTCATAAGCAGGGTATCACCCTGAAGGGTCAGGGTATGGCTAAAACCATTTTTGACTTCGCCCAGTCGAAATCGCCGGAAGGCATTTCAATGAGTCATATGACTGGCATCACTATTGAAGAAATGACAGTGCTCGATACTCCCGGCTTCTCGGTAAAGGTCTCACACTCGAATTTCGTCACGCTGCGAAATTTGCGCGCCATGTGGTCAAGCGGCGGCACTGATCGCGGTGGCATGGACCCCAAAATCCCATCAACTTTAGAGGTCACCTGCGAGCACCCGTGGCCAAACAGCTTTGCGCGTCCCGGAAATGTTCCCGCGCCCCGCCTCAATGGCGGGCCAATTGCCTTCCCATTGGCAACAGGTCTATATACCGATGCCAACGGCTTGCCGCGCAACTACAGCATCGACAGCTCTAACGGCGGCTACGCCATATACCCAGTATTGTCTAATAATGTATTGCTGGACAATGTGGTTTCGCTGGGCGCTTCAGATGCTGGCATTTATGTTGGTCAGTCTAACGACATCATTGTCAAAAATAGCGAAGCCCTGTTTAACGTGGCTGGCTATGAGATTGAAAACAGCGACCGCGCTGATATGCACGACAACGTCGCCCATTGTAATACCGCCGGTTTCTTGGTCTTCGATCTGCCCGGTTTGAATCAATACGGCGAACAGACCCGTATTTTCAATAACTATGCCGGCTACAATAATTTGGCCAACTTCGCGCCTGGCGGCGTGGTCAGTGCTGTGCCCCAGGGCACGGGTTTGCTGCAGCTGGGTTACGACAAAGTTGAGTTTTTTAATAATGTGGTCGAGTTTAACCGCACCTTGGGTTATGTCGGCGCAAGCCACGAATTGATTGATGGTGATACCAGCAACTCCGACAAGCGTATGGACCTCTATCCAGAGGGCATCTATATCCACAGTAATATATTCACCACCAATGGCACCCTGCCGCAATTACCTGAGGAGGGCGTACTCATTTGCCAAGACGGTACTGGCGGCGATACCAATATTCCGTGTATACCCACTGGTATTGATGTTGGTCACGACTCGCTCCTGCCGGTTCTGGTCCAACTTCGAAGCTTGCAGGCACAGGACGGTTATATTGCGCAGGGCGCGCATATAATTTGGGACGGCTACTACGACGAAGCTGTAAACAGGGCTGACGGCGTGCAGTGCACCGACTTCGATGACGCGCCCTTGGATGCCGATGGTAAACCCGATTACAGTGGTCAGAACCAGCCAAGCTGTCGCTACAATCGTTACAAATTTGCCGAGCCAAACAACGCCTCAGATCCAAAGCGCAGACATCCCGATTACTGGCTATGTATTGACCAAAGCGACGAGTACGGCAACACCTTTTCTCCGGAGAGCCGCACTTTTATGAACTTTGATGGTATGGAACTCGATACAGCACCTAAAACTGATCTTGCTGATCACGACTGTACGACGCGTTTTGGCGAGCAATTGCCGCGGTTAGCCCCAGCCGTTGTGCAGCGGTATATTCCCGGCAACAGCGCCGAGCAACCGCCCTCAGCCGCAGAAGTTGCCGCCATTTGTGAGAGTGACTCTGGCACCGCAGTTAATCGAGATGCACTGGCTTTCAATTGCAGTAAATTATCCCACTACAATTTGTTTGCCGATCAAACTGATCCCCGCAGTGGTTTCCACGAAGATGGCGTGATTTACGACTTAGTCACGCCTCTGTTCTCTGACTACTCCGTAAAGTACCGGGTGTTATTCCTGCCACCAGGCGAGTCCGCCGCTTGGGCAGAGGGTAATATCAATGCACCAAACGCGACGTTAGATTTTCCAGTGGGCACCGTCATCGCCAAAACCTTCGCCTTTCGCGACCGCAACGCCGAGGATGAAAACCTGGTTGAAACCCGCCTGCTGATTCATCGCGCAGGCCAAGGCGATAGCTCCTTTTGGGAGGGTATGTCCTATGTCTGGCGCGAAGACCGCAGCGCCGCCGATATCGCCCTCGCTGGCGGCTCTAAAGCCGTGAGTTGGGATTACGACGATACCGATCCCGATGTCACTGCTACTTACGTAGGCAGTACCGATCGCTACGCCATTCCCACGCCGAATCAGTGTGGCAACTGTCATAACAACGAAGACCGTCAAGCTGGGGATGCTCCAATCGGTCCTAAAGTGCGCAATTTGAATCGTAGCTTTGATTACGGCAATGGCCCGGAGAATCAGCTGCAGCATCTTATTGACATAGGCAAACTCAGTGGCGCGCCAATCTTAGCGCTGGACAGCAAGCAGATCGCGACCAATGCAAACCGCTTGCCGCGCTTTAATGTGCCCGGCGACAGCTACCAGATAAGCTCTGTAGAAGCCGAGCGCGTGGCAGCTAGTAGTGACGCTAATCTTGAGTACCGAGCTCGCGCCTGGTTGGAAGTTAACTGCGCCCACTGCCACAATCGCAAGGGTCAAGCACAGAGTACTGGTTTGTATTTTGACGTATTCCGCAAGGTCAACCTCAGCCACGGTATCTGCAAGGAGCCCATTACGGCCGGTAGCTCCGGCGGTGGTCGCGATTACGACATTCTGCCTGGAGCAGCTGGCGGCGCGACTGGCTCCGAGGGTTCGATTATTTCTTACCGAGTGCACTCGGTAGATACCTCGGTGCAGATGCCGCCCATCGCTAGGAGTGTTAAACACAGCGAAGCGGTCGATGTACTAGATGCGTGGATCAACACCGTTATAGATGCCAGTTATGAGAATGCTGACTGCGTAGGAGATGATGGCAGTTCACTGCCTATCTAAAAAGTTTGGGGTCTATCAATAAGACGATGGCCTGCCATTAGCTAACGCGCGGCTGAGCGCATAAAAAAGGGGTTCTCTTATGGCAAGGTATTAAACAAAAGTGGGGATTTATCTGCTAAGTCATGTCGATTAAAATGGTCAACTGTCTAGTAAATCCTGGGACGTTCATAAGTCAAAAAAGCATGAAAAATCCAATATTAAGCGGTATAAAATGTTGCAGTTAGGACGATGACTGTGTCTCGATTAAAATTAAGGAAGATTTGATTTGTCACAGATTAGTGCTGTGTTGCCAGTTACCTTGTTAGGTAGAGAAGAAGATGCCCCTTATGGATTACTAGATAATCTATTCATATCATTGAAGAAATTTTCTCAACCAAGTCTTTTTGAACGATTTTATATTATCGCTCCGCCACGTGATGTTGAGCTGATTAGGGCTTACGTTCAGAAAATAGATTACGTTAAAATCGAAGTTATAGATGAAATTGACCTTGTTCCATCCATTCAAAAGTATGCTGGTGTTATAGGTGGCTGGACGCTCCAGCAACTCCTTAAGCTCGCTATTTCAGATATTGTCACGACTCCTTTTTACCTCACGTTTGATCAGGATGTTTTTTTCACTCATCCAGTAAGCGAAGAAAATTTATTGCCTGACGGTAAAGCACTTACTCAGTATGAGGAAAAAATAGCACACAAAAAATGGTGGCAATCTTCAGCCTATCATTTAAAGTTGAAAACAAAATTAAGTAAAGATGGTATGCAGGTTACGCCTGCTATTTTAGCTACAGTCGTTTCACAGGCGCTGATTAAAGAGCTTTCAATGGAGAAAAATTGGGTAGATAAACTACTGGAACCGCGGCTACCAGATTCTTTGGCCAGGTTTCACCCGCGATGGAAGCATCGCCATCGATGGACAGAATATACCCTTTATTGGCTGTATCTAGAGAAATACAATCTAGTCGACTCTTATCATGCAGATAAAACAATCGGTTACACACTGTTATCAGATAAGGCGGTTTGGAAAAAAGAGGGGCTTAGTGACTGGGATCCGGATGCTTGTTTTTCTGATAATGATAAAAGTCTTTTCTCTCTAGTTCAAAGTAGTACTGGTATAACGTCAAAGTTCGTATTTGACAGAATCAAAAAGTATATTGCTTAGCTTAGTTGTAGTGAATCGGTTTATGATGAGAGGTTGGCTATAGCAAGCTTTCAAGCTCAAAAAGCTACAAGATCCATTGCATGGATTTAATAATTTACCTCGTTCTTATAATGGACTTCCCAGACTTTACTAAACATGGGCTGATTCCAATTGCTGATAGCCACCGGCCTAAGTGTTGTTTTTATATTGCCCATCTCCAGAGCCTAGCTGTTTATATGTGAGTTGTGGTGGTGGCGTATGGCCAACTTTCCGGCGTAAAAGGCCAGAAATGCCCTGCTATACGCAATACGCAATACATCTGCAGTACAGTATTGATAAATAATCTGGTCGGCCAATAGCGGTATAAGGTAAAAATAATGCAAGCAGAATTAAACAAGCAAGCCCTAGGCGCTGCCAAGAATTATATTGGGAAAATCGCGTGGTTAACAATAGTACTGACTTTACTGGTATGTAATCTCTTTGTGTTGTGTATTGTGCTCTTTGCCAGCGGGCTAATATCTGTATGGACTGCAACGCTGTCAGTCGGCCTACTTACTTATATGTCGTATACGACTTTGCATGAAGCGGTGCACGGTAATATCCACGGTAATAATCCGACGTTCCGCTGGATGAACAATCTCTGCGGCTACCTTGTTGCGCCAATAATTGGCGTGCCCTACAACTCGCATAAACACGAACACTTTACTCATCATCGCTTTACAAATATTGAGGGCAAGGATCCGGATTTTATTATTAGCGGTATACGTACTGGGCTGCTCGGAGTATTGCTGACAACATTTAAATTTTTCTATGTTCAGAATAGCTTCTTCGCAAAGAACAACTGGCATTCCGCCCTGTTGAAAGAACGTGTTACCTATTGCGCGGAGATATTGTTTTCAATTGGCTGGCGGGTGTTGATTATTACTCTTGTGGAGCGCTCGGGCATTGCCATCGTTGTACTGCTTGGGTATTTTTTGGGTGGTTTTTTTACAGCGTATTGGTTTGCTTATCGCCCGCATTTTCCCTATGACAAAACTACACGCTATCATAATACCAGTAGTCTAATTATGCCGACCTGGATGCGGCCATTTGAATGGATTTGGCTAGGGCAAAATCTGCACTCTATTCATCACCTGTTTCCGCGAGTGCCTTTTTATCGCTATCACGCGCTTCACCGAGATATCGAACCAATACTCCGCGCTCACGGTACACCGATTATCGGTATATGGAGCAGGAAGCCAATCGATGCAAAGCAGTCTTAATGGCTTGTATAAAGGGTGCTCGACTCGCTGCGCTGTAGCTCCGTGCTAGGGGATCAATAGTGCAGGTGATTAAAAAGAGTAGAGCGTGTGTGTCTTCTCAAGTGATCTAAAACTTTGCGCCCTAATAATATAGCGCAAAGTTTTAGTTATCTCTTAGATTAGTGGTCGTCTGATGACGGTGGTTACTGGTGTCAGCAATGCCATCTTAGAAATTAAACCGCAGCGCAATATCTAATTGACGCGGTGCAATAGACCGCCCGAAGTGGGCGCCCGATAAGGTGGGAATATCGCCGCCGCCGTCTAAGACAAATTCATCGCTGGCATTACGTACAAAGGCCTGCAACGACCAACGATCGTTATCATCGGCTAGGCGCATGCGGAGATTCACTGTCGCAAATTCACCCTGAACGTCGATGGGATCTTGATCTGATTGCAGTAGCTTGTCAGCTTCATAGAGCAAGTCAAAACCTAGCAGTATATTGACCGGTAACGCCCACAGGTCATGATAATAATTGACGCTAAGTGTCGACTTCCACAGTGGCGCAAAAGCCAAGGGTTTGCCGGTTAAATCACAGGGGGTCTCTTCGCCGGCAGGGCAAGGGCCGTTGGCGTAGTCAGTAAACGTCGCGTCCAGATAGGCTAGCGACACATTACCTGATACGCCCCATGGCGTCACATACGCCGCCTCAACCTCGGCGCCTTTTGATATGGCACCAGCAGCATTGGAGATACGACTGACATTGCCCTCAAAGATGGTCAACTGCAAATCTTCAAACTCGGTATAAAATGTGGCTGCGTTGAGCGTTGCGGCACCGTCAAGTAAGCGCGTCTTGGCGCCGATCTCATAGGTGCTTGAAGACTCAGGTTCCACTTCTGCAATCTCGGCGCGTACGGCAGAGCCACTGTAGCCACCACTTTTAAAACCTTTAGCGGCGCTCGCATAAAATGTTAGATCATCGTTAGGCAACCAGTTCAGCGACACCTTGGGGCTGACGTCGCGATCCACTCTTTTGTCGACCAAGCGATATTCCTCAGCGGTCACTACTTGAGTGAAAACTGGTCCATCAAGGTCTGTGCCGGCGGTGAATAACTGCAGGGTTTGATCCACGTCCTTGGTTTCCGTTGACACCCGGATACCGCCGGTTAAACTCAAAGCGTCGTTAAAATGCCATGTTGCCTGGGCGTAGATGGCCGAGCTGATGCTCTCTTGATAACCGTCAATCAACAGGCGCTCACCCGGGGCATCGCCAGTGACGGGATTTAGAAGTGACGCCAGGCCACCCAAGCTGCCGCCCGTTGCGGCTATACCAGACGCCAAATCAGCAGGCGTTGGCGCGGCATCAATAATAACTTTAATCGTGGTGTCGCTCTGGGCCACGTAAGCGCCGGCTACGTAATCCAGCTTGCCACCCAGCATCCCCAGTGGTGACACAATGCGCAGCTCACTACTTAGCTGCTCATAGTCTTCGCCGTTGAGAAAGAACAGCAAAGGTATTGGCGAAAAATCCAAATCTGTTAATGACTGTTCCTTAATAGAACTCAAGGCGTTTATCCAGCTGAACTCGTGGCCCCACAGCGAGGCGTTAAAGCGGATATCAAACTTATTACCCGTTTGATAGGTCATTGCTGGATAATCTTGAGCACTCTGATTATTACTAGTGTCCTTTTCAACCCTGGGGTCATAGAACTGCATAAGCGCAAATTGTTCGTCGGTTGCGGCTCGTACTTGAAAGCTGCCGAGTCGGAACTCTTGATTGGTGTCCGTGGCCGCCACTGTCATATCTAGCCAGTCCGAAATATCCCAGCGCACTTGCAGCCGTCCCACTCGAGAGTCGATGCCGCCTTCATCGCGGTCGAGGGTGGTATTGTACACTGTACCATCGCGCTTATTCACCAGCGTCGAAGCCCGTAGGGCAACGGTATCGCCAAGGGGAATGTTGCCGGTGAGAGTGTATTTCTCCAGATCATCGTCCCCCGTCAGCGCCTCTGCCATAAACTCTGGGTCTTGAGAAGGCTGTACGGAACGTATACTGATGGCACCTGAAATGGTGTTCTTACCAAACAGGGTACCCTGCGGACCGCGAAGTACTTCAACAGAGGCAACGTCTAAAAATGCCGCGTCAAGAAAAGCCAGGCGCCCGAGATATACGCCATCTAGAAATAGACCTGCGGATTGCTCAAAGCCCTTATCGAATGGCGAACCTAAACCACGAATTCGCAGACTTGTTAGAGGTGGGTGACTAAACACGCTGAGGTTGGGTGTCACCGCGGCAATGTCAGACATATCATCAATATTGCCGTCCTGCATTGCCTTAGCACTTATTGCGACCAGTGAAATGGGCACATCTTGCAGACTTTCCTCGCGCTTTTGAGCCGTAATAATGATCTCTTCCAACACCGGCGCGCCGCGCGCTAAAACATCTTGAGCTGCCAACAGCAGGGCAAAACTTACCAATCGCTTAAACATAAAGGCCTCATTTTATTAAATCATAGGAATTTTTTTGGGTTGTCACGCATCTTAGACGCTGCGCTTGGGGGGTAGTGGCATTAGGGCTGAGGTGTCGCGTTTGTAATTTTCATAATTTACATTGCCTCCCCATTTCGCATCGGCCCGTTTTTCCAGTAAGGGCACGCCACTGACGCGGGTCAGAAGTAAGAACACAAAGATAGGTGAAATCAGGCTGAGCCATTGCCAGGCTTGAAAGACCGGGAGGGCGATCAATGCAACGCCACACCACAACACAATTTCACCGAAATAGTTCGGGTGTCTAGACCAGCGCCACAGACCCATATTAATGAATTTACCGCTATTTTCCGGGTGTTTATTAAAGGCGGATTTCTGTGCGTCGGCAACGACTTCTAGGGCGAAGCCGAGTAACCAAATAAGCGTTCCCAAGATTGCTATGATACCTAAGGGTTCACGGTGTTGACTGGTAATGGCGGTTAATGCCGCAACCAATGTTACAAAGACCCATAGTCCCTGCAGCGTCCAGGTTAGTAAGAATCTCGGTATCGATACTTTTATCTGGTCAAAGCGACCGTCTTTGCCTGCCTGCTTAACCCGCCGAAATAGGAAAGGCCCAAGGCGTGCAGCCCAAATGACCACCAGTACCGTCAGTAGTATTGCACGACTATCTAGGCCCGCTTCAGAACCCGCGCTGAGGTACAGCGCCAGTAAAACAATAAGCACATAGGTGCTACTGCCGGTAAGGTCGTAATAGTGTTCGGTTTGAAAAATATAGGCTGGAATAAATGCCAACCATTGAATTGCAAAGGCGATAAAGGCGCAGATCAATAACACCGGATAGCCGTTCGAGTATAAACCACCGTCACCGCCCGCATAGGACAGGCCCACGGCAATCAGTAGGCAGAGCGCAATTAGCGCCGTACAAATTAATAGTCTCTTCATATTAGATCCTTCCGTTTACATCGTCCTATACGCATCATTACAAGGTATAGCTAATAGTTATTGTTAAATTGTAGGCGCTGTAAGGTAATGATACTTATCGCATTATATTAAGCTCAGCGTTATCTATTATTGTCGAGTGGCTGTCTGTGACACGTAGTCGATATCTTGGCGATCGATAATCTCAGCACAGCTTCCACATTTTACTTTTATACTCAGCATTGCCCCGCAACGGCTGTGCAGCAGGCCGGCAACCGCTGTCGCATCCGCCTCCCACTCTACCGCCCATTGCCGCATGGCAATCACAATCGGGAAAAGCGATACGCCTTTTGCCGTGAGCGGGTATTCATGGCGTGGCGGCGAATCTTGATAGCTGCAACGTTGCAATACTCCGTTGTCGATAAGCAGATTTAAGCGTGAGCTTAGAATGTTTGAGGCGATATTTAGCTGCTTTGCAAACATCTCATAACGCTGCATACCAAAAAATGCAGATATCAAAATAAGTAAGGTCCAGCGATCACCAATCAAATCGCTGATTCCAGCTAGACGGGTATCGGCAGTTGATGATACCCGTGGCGATCGCACTCGCCGGTGGCCGCTTAAAGATTTAATCTCTTCAATGTGTTGAATACCCTGAACGGCTATCGGTGACAGCCGAATCTCGTCTAGTGAGAAAGGCTGCTCGCAGCCACCGCAAACGGCTTGTGGCGAAATCGGCTTTTGGCAGTCGCGGTGAATTAGGGTGTCAGGCAAGCTAATTGATGCGTCCGCCAGCCACTTCTGCTCCCACTGCCAAGCGAGCAATGAAGCTGGGAACAGCGCTGCCCCCTTGGCGCTTAAAAAATACTCATGGCGCTTAGATAGCGGCGAAATAAGGCGCTTAAGCATCAGACCCTGTTCGATCAGCGCCGCTAAACGCCGAGTCAGCGTTGCTTTACTGGCGCCGGTGTAGCGCCTGAATTCTTCAAAACGACGGCGGCCTAGAAAGGCATCACGCAAAATCAGTAGCGACCAGCGATCACCGATGACGTCTAAGCCCTGAGCAATCGCGCTGTTTACAACCAGATGATTGCTGCTCATAAGCTATTGCCGACTCTTTGGGTACTCATTGCCAAACGGTCTCCATCAGCGATAATTAAAACTTTCGGTCTGCATTGACAAAATATATATTAGTCTCATAATGCAAGCAACAAATAAAAGTATTGTTTATCTCATTTTTCGGGACATCGTTATGGCTATAAGCTACAAAAATACCGTCAAATCCAGCCTCAAAGACAGTCATCATCCCTATCTGAATGGCGCCTGGACACCCAATTTTACCGAGTACACCGCCACCGAGATGGAAGTTATTGGTCAAATTCCCAACGATATTGACGGTGTTTATATCCGCAATACCGAAAATCCCGTGCAAGAGTCTATTGGCCATTACCATCCCTTCGATGGCGATGGCATGCTCCACAGTATGTCTTTTAAAGATGGCAAGGCGGAATATCGAAATCGCTTTGTACGAACCAAAGGTTTTGACGCGGAACAAGAGGCAGGGCAGGCGCTTTGGGCCGGTATTGCCAATCGCCCCAGTATGTCTACGCGGCCCGGTTGGGGTGCTCAGGGAGGGGTAAAAGATGCCTCCTCAACGGATGTTACCGTTCACGCCGGTGAAGTGGTGTCGACCTTTTGGCAGTGCGGTGACGGCTACCGGTTGAATCCCTATACTCTTGAGCAGTTGGGCACCGAAAGCTGGACGCCGGTAGACGGTATTTCTGCGCACCCAAAAGTCGATGAGAACAGCGGTGAAATGTTGTTTTTTAATTACTCTATTTATCCACCCTACCAGCACTACGGAGTGATCGACTGCAATAATAAACTGGTGCATTACACCCCCGTTCCCTTGCCGGGTCCGAGGCTTCCCCACGACATGGCATTCTCAGAAAACTATTCGATACTTGCCGACTTACCCATGTTCTGGGATCCGGAAGAGTTAAAAAACGGGCGCTATCATGCCGGCTATCACCCCGAGATGCCCACGCGATTTGCTATCCTGCCGCGCTACGGCAATGCCGAAGACATCCAATGGTTTGAAGCCTCGGCCACCTATGTGTTGCACTGGATGAATGCCTA
>JBKEFB010000028.1:0-30713 GCA_046712405.1 Zhongshania sp.
TCAACAACACGCGCAGCGTTTTCCGCTTCGTAATTACCCGGCGTTGCTGACACCAAAATAATTTGCGGAACCATGCGCTCCCACTCATCGAAACGCATTGGCCTATTATCCAGCGCCGACGGCAGGCGAAAACCGTATTGCACTAAGGTCTCCTTTCTGGAACGGTCACCTTTATACATGGCGCCTATTTGCGGAATAGTGACATGGGACTCATCGATCACTACCAGCGCATTTTCTGGCAAATAATCAAATAATGTCGGGGGCGCCTCGCCAGGATCTCGGCCAGATAAATAGCGTGAGTAGTTCTCTATACCATTGCAGTAACCGAGCTCACGAATCATCTCGATATCGAAGCGGGTCCGCTGCTCAAGGCGCTGAGCCTCCACCAACAGGTCATTAGTACGCAGGTGCCCCAAACGCTCAACAAGCTCCGCCTCTATAAAATCAACGGCTTTTAGCAAGGTATCGCGAGGTGTTACATAATGACTTTTAGGATATATGGTGACCCGCGGATACTTGCCGTAAGACTCACCGGTGAGTGGATCAAAGCCGGTAATGGTCTCGATTTCATCGTCGAACAACTCAACGCGTATAGCATTTTTATCGCTTTCAGCAGGGAAAATATCAATTACGTCGCCCCGCACCCGATAAGTGCCGCGCTGAAAAGCAACGTCATTTCGGGTGTACTGCAACTCCGCTAAGCGACGCAATAACTTACGCTGATCAATTCGTTCGCCGCGCACCAGATGCAATATCATCTTAAAATACTGCTCAGGGTCACCCAAACCGTAGATCGCTGACACCGACGCCACAATAATAGCGTCACTGCGCTCCATTAACGCTTTGGTAGCGGATAATCGCATTTGCTCGATATGGTCGTTAATAGACGAGTCTTTCTCTATAAAGGTATCTGAGGCAGGAACATACGCTTCCGGTTGATAGTAATCGTAATAAGAAACAAAATACTCAACGGCGTTATTGGGGAAAAACTCTTTAAACTCACCATAAAGTTGAGCCGCCAAGGTTTTATTAGGCGCCATAATAATAGTAGGACGCTGCAAGGATTCAATAACGTTGGCAATAGTGAAGGTTTTACCCGACCCCGTTACCCCCAGCAGCGTCTGAGCATGCAGGCCTGCGTTAACACCTTCGATTAATCCGGCAATCGCCGCTGGCTGATCACCTGCTGGCGCAAACTTTGACACAACCTGAAACGGCTTACCCATTACAAACACTCATTGCTAAACCCCCATATTAACCCGCCGCGAACATTGCAGCAAAACACTATACGATTCGCTTACATACGCTAAATTGAGGAATATGTTCAGAAAATAATCAAAATAAGAAATTCTTAGCTAAGGGGTTGACGCCTCAAAGAAACATCCTTAATATGCGCGACCTCAGCTGTTAAAGCTGTTCCGCCTTAGCTCAGTTGGTAGAGCAAATGACTGTTAATCATTGGGTCGCTGGTTCGAGCCCAGCAGGCGGAGCCATACAAATGAAGGGCTTACCGAAAGGTAGGCCTTTTTTGGTTTTGGGGTAGGTGAAAGCGGTAACCGCCTCTGTCAAGCAAACACGGCTACGCTCTTTAGATTATCATCTAACAGCAATTAATTAGTGCTTTAAGAATTCCATGTGGCAAGACAGGCACCTAGCAATTTTCATATCATATTCTGCATGATATATCTCACTGGGCACCTCACTCAGACCTATTAGCAACCAGTGAGTTTGACTTCAACTGGACTATCCGCGTCAATCCTAATATCTGGAAAACAACTCAATCCAGCTCGCACAGGGTCTATTTGCAAATATTTTACATTCTGGGCCTTAATATGTAAGCGGTCTGTGGGCGGGATAGGTGTAGACGGAGTCCAATCACGCTGGCGCCGAGCATATGGCGCTGGCTCGTGACTTCCTCCCGAGAGAATACCCGTACTTGAATTAACAGCTTCCGGCTCACCCTGCTTGGCGCCAAGACCTTCAGTGACGACATCGACTGCGCCAATTGAGAGGTCCTCGTTGTTTAACCTAATCTGCGAAACCCAATATGCTCCGCGTGGCGCGACAACCCCAGCACGGGGACTGTCCTGCTCTAGATCAACAATATAGCGCACACGCGAAGGATTACGCTCCACACGATATTCACCCAAGAACTCGTTCACCTGAGGATAATAATCGTACGTAGACGGCGAGAGATGATCCCAGGTTGGAAAGCTTAAAACATCATAACGAAGACCAAGTCCATCAAGTGCTTGCACCGTAAGCTCAGTCTGCGGCAATGGCTGCAATTCATCTAAAGCAGATACCCACATCATAACTGGGACATTGTGCATGTTGGCCGTCAAGTATTCGACGGGATTCGTTGCCACCACTGGTGCGATTCGAGCAAATAGATCCGGATAGCGTGAAGCGAGCCTGAAACTGCCAATACCGCCCATTGAAATACCACTCATGGCAACCCAATCTGGATTAAGTGGGTAATACCGTGCAACGTCAGCCCAGACCTCAAAAACATCAGCTTCGGCCATATCAATGTAAAAACCATCTGGCCCACGAGCTGCCGGCGTTATTACAATGCTACCTGGACCCCGTTCGCCGAGCTGCTCTGCATGCCGACTACCGAGATACTGATTAAAATTGGCTGAAAGTGCATGCAATAATAGGGTTAAACCATAGCCATCCTGAGGCGGTGAGTTTCGCGGCACATAAATTGCGTATGGCTGCAATTGCCCAACGAGAGGACCATCGCATTCGCCACTTGTACCAAGACCGCACTCACGCGAGTAATCAATGCCTTGTCCGAATACGAATCTACTTGCGAAAATACGATTCATATGGCCTGTGGACGGCACTCCAGATTCGTCATTCACTCGCATTTGAAGCTTTGCGAAATCCACTATTGCGTGGAATTTACTAATATCACCAGATGCGAGCGCATCAGCTTGTGAACGCTCCCGCCAAAAGCGAGCTTCAACTAGCGCTTGTGCCGCAGCATCGGCAATTGTTCGTCCACTCTTAGCAGTAAACTCCGGCATCGGCTCACTGCGAAAAGCCACGTTAAATAATGCCGCCCCAGAAAGTGCCGCTCCTCCTGGTGCTGTTTCATTTGCCAGCAGCCCCGGCTGAAGGTATTGACTTGATTCTATATCCCACAGCCCCACGCCGGCTGCCAAACGCACCCTGCCATCGCCTGGGTTCCATAAATCGTGAGGAATAAGCACTTCTATTTGTCGTCGCTCCTGGTCGACACTGAGGGAAATGTCACTGCTTAAAGGAATTGGGTTATTTGCCTCATGCACAACTGCATGCTCGCCATGAACGGTTACGAATATCGCCGCAGGAGATCGAACAGCTGACCCGAGCGGCCAATCAACTAGCGCATCAGAGCCACCTAAGGCTAGCGTAAACGCTACCCGTTCCGGCTCAATCATTGTATTTAATGTGATCCGAAAAGCGGTCACCTGATCTAGAGAGCGCACACGTAGCTCAACGAGATCAGCAGCATTATTTGCGTAAACAGGGTTAGTTGGGTAGGTTAAAGTTCCAGCTTTTCGTGAGAAAAGATAACCCGTACTTCCAACCCCATGAGGATCATTAAAATCAGGCGTCCCGGCAGCGCCTCGATCATCAAGCAGCCAGTCCTGATAAAGGAACTCACCAGAGCGATAAGCTGTAGCACCGGATATAAGAATAGGCTGCGCCTCCCAGATACCGGAATTTTCAAGCTGAGGTGCACTTGGGTATGACGCGTACAGAATTGGCGGACCGGGTCGGGGACTGATCTGCGACGGTAAATTTATACTCGCCTCAATCTCTGATGGCTGAACGTCAGCCTGCGGACTACTACTTTTACAGCCGTAAATTGATAACGCCAGTAATAAAAAAACAAAATATTTTATCTTCCCAGCTCTGAATATACGCATCAAAATATTGTCCTCCATGGACTTTAAAAACCTTTATTATTTCTGCTCTGGTAATTTCGATTCAACCGCACTTATCAGACGCGCCCCTATATACGCCCTACCCGCAGATAGAAGACATCAATCATCTCCCGACTAAAATCAAAAACATATCGCGACCAATTTTAAATAACACGCGGTCACTGCTAACAAGAGCATCGTTAATATGGGCAAAAGAGCTGTAGGGAGATGCCTAGTGACAAGTCATAGAGACTTCCCCGCGAGGGAAAATTACAGCACGATTCATTAACACTCCGCACAAAGGATCGCTCTCAGTTTTTATGCTCGAGGCGATCCTTCTACGTAACTACCAATGATAATTCGCCTGGAGGGCGATACTCCGCGGCGCCTCTAGAAACCCATAGTGTCCTTTTGAGCCGAAAATAGTGTAGGACGTCGGGGTATCGTTGGCGTAGGTGACAATGACCTCGTTCGTCAGGTTTTTCCCTACCAGGGCAACATCCCAGGTCTTATCCAAGGCACCGATACCAATGCGTCCGTTCCACTTTACATAGCCGACTTGATTGACAGCGGGATCGAGGTTCTGCGAGGGGTTATAGTCATCGGTAAAGATGGCGTCCACACTAATACCAATACCGACGGCATCTGTTAGTGGCGCTCGCCACGCCAGCAACAGGTTACCCGCCCAGTCGGCCACATATTGGTTGGTCTTTCCGCTATAGTCACAATTAACACCATCGGGAGACGTTGGCACCTGGCCAGCAAGACACTGACCATTTTCGTAGTCTTTGAACTCAAAATCTAACAGCGCCAAGGCGGCACCTAGCATCAGTGATTCGGTGATTTGCCAGCGGCCATCTAGCTCGAGGCCTTGGGTCACCGCACCGGCGGCGTTGCCAACATTAAAACCCAAAGTGCCATCAAAGACACTTACCTGCAAATTGTTGTACCGAGTATTAAACAGTGCAGCGTTAAGCTCTGCAACACCGTCAAATAGCGCCATTTTAGCGCCAATCTCAATGCTTTCAGACTCCTCTTCTACATACTCGAATGTGCCTATCAGCACTGGGCGTGGGCGAACATCAGCTGGCGCACTGGGGTTTTGCGGCACGGGCTCCGCGCTGGGCGAGGCATTGGAGCGCGCATCGAAACCGCCGGACTTAAAGCCGCGACTCCAAGTAAAGTACGTCATAATATCTGGGCTAAAATCGAACTGCAGGTTAACCGACGGTGAAAACTGGGATTCACGACGTTCACCTTTCAGGTCATGGCGCTCAGTGGCAAAACTGATAGCGGACACGGTATCAGTCTCGCCGAAGGGCCGGTCACTATAATCTAGGTTACCAAAGCGAAATTTACGGCTGCCGGTTTTTTCCTCGTAGGAATAACGTCCACCCAGCGTCAGCCGCAGATCCTCACGCACATTCCATGTAGCTTGCATAAAACCCGAACCCAGCAGCGAATCACTATTAAAATTACGCGGCGAAGTGAGATTGGCGATGGCATTGCCGGCATCCCCTATACCGGCAATCTCTTCTGGCGAGGTTCCCAGTGGATTAGGATCGTAGTCACCGCGAGCACCGCCCTCGGTAGCATCAGCCGCATTCAAAAGCTGCACAATAAAGTCGGAGTCGACAATGATACTATCGAAAAAATACAGTTCATTTTTTTGGAAATAAAGCCCCCCAATAAACTCCCACTTTTGGCCAAGGGGTGACATCCAACGAAACTCCTGACTAATTTGCTCATACTCTTCTTGAAGTACCACTTTAAAGCCCTCAGCCGCGGTGAAATCACAGTCGCAAAGGTCATCGTATTCATACGCCACGTAGGCGGTTGTGGACGTAAACAGATGCTCGTCACGCAACCAATCTGCACGTAAAGTGAAATTAATGGTGTCATTAACACTGGAGTCACCATTGGACGAGCGCTTGAAATCTTGGTAGTTATTGAGCACAGAATCGTCGCTATCAATATCCACTAAACCCGGCACCTGAGTGTCATTGGCAATTTCTGCGTAAGTGCGACCTGTGAACAACGGGTTGGAGCTGGTCGACTCACCGTCGTTGATGATCTCGACTTGACGACCCAGCACATCGAAGCCACCGAACTCAGCTTTGGCGGTAACGGTAATATCATCGGCAGCATCCCACACTAGCTTTAAGCGCATGGTTTCTTCTTGGTATTTGGGTTCGTCTCGCCCTAAGGTTAGGTTCTCTATATAACCGCTGAATTCACGCTTGCGAGCGGAAAACCGGTATCCAACCGTGTCTGAAAGTGGTCCGGACAAAGTAATATCGAATACCTGCTCATCGTATTTAGGTTCATATACAACGGCAACCATGCCCTCAAACTCATCACTGGGCTTGGCCGTAATAATACTGATTGCCCCTGCAATACTGTTCTTGCCGTAGAGTATATTCTGCGGGCCGCGCAACACTTCAACACGGGCAAGATCTAGAAACGGCGCGCGAGCGAGCTGAGCACGGCCGTAGTAAATGCCATCGACGTACATACCCACTGATTGCTCAAAGCCTTGGTTAATACCAGAGCCAATACCACGAATATAAATAGCCGTGCCAATGCCGTTCTCGGACATCGTCAGGTTAGGCACATAGGCCTGAAGGTCCTGAATTTTATTCAGACCCGCTTCCATCATTTTCTCACCAGACAGAGCGCTCACAGAAACCGGTACATCTTGCAGGCTCTGCTCCCGAAATTGCGCGGTAACGATGACCTCTTCTAAAACAGCGCTGTGTAACAATGAGGGCAGGCAAAGCAAAACAAAACAACGAGCACCGCTAAGCAATAGGGATGAAGGGCCATTAAGCATAACAACTCCAGATTATCATTTATTTTTATTTTGAATAGCGTTTTCATTATAACTATACAACAAATCGAATCAATGCATTAGCGGCAATGTCATCTCAGCTATTGGCAAACGCCATTTAAAGCTCAGAAACCAATCACCACGTGACCTCAGTACAGTCACTATAAGACGAGTTTTGTATTGCAGTGCTATACAACGATTTTGCACGTAAATTATTAGAAAAGCTGATGCCGGCAGCAGCGCGGCTGCAATATCTTAGTAATTGCGATCACGAAAGGTTATTTCAACGGTAAAAAATATGCCCAATCAGGGTGTGGATTATGACTAGAGAATGGTTTTGCCGAACGCAAAATCAGGATTTTCATTACCGGCAAGGATGTACTAACCAAGCAAAACCGATGCTCACAGCTGGCAGAACGAGATTGCAAATAAAACAGTTTGACCTTTAAAACGGCCAAACTAATGGCACAATAGTTATTGTCACCACACCAACGATCACGGTCAGCGGCACACCCATTTTAAAGAAATCGCTAAACCGGTAATCACCCGGGCCATAAACCATTAGATTGGTTTGGTAGCCGATGGGCGTTGCAAAACTTGCCGACGCCGCCATCATTAAAGTAACCGCAAACGGCAGCATACTGACGTCAAGCTGCTGACTCACGGCTAGTGCAATTGGAAATACAATAACCGCCGCGGCCAAGTTAGAAATAACTGCAGAAAATAATGTTGTTACTATGAAAATAGCCGCCAAGGTGGCTATAGGCGATCCTGCAGCCAAGCCAATGACTTGCTGTGCAATCACAGCAGCTGCCCCGGTTGATTCCAAGGATCCACCTAAAGCAATGGAAGCCGCGATCACCAATAGAATTTGCCAATCCACACTCCGGCGCGCGTCCACCGCCCGAATACAGCGTGTGACAACCATTAGCGCCGCCGCCAGAAACGCGGCCTTCAGCATCGACAACCAACCAACAGCAACCACCAGCACCATGGCGATCATAATTATGCCTGCACGGCCGCGGTGTTCATGACGCACGGGGCGCGAGTTTTCAATGGCACTTACCAATAAAAAATCTCGTGAATAGCGCTGATTGGGAACAAAATCCTCATAGGCTTCAAGTAATAAGGTATCCCCAGGCTCCAGCTCAAGATCACCAATTCGACCTTTGAGTTGTTCGCCATTTCGAGAGATGGCTATAATTGCTGCACCGTAATTATTGCGGAAGCGCATCTCACGAATAATACTACCTAGATAGGGAAAATTCGGTGAAATAACCACCTCAACCAAACAGCGTGATAAATTGTTGCCGCCAAGTTTAAAGGCTTGATCTTCCGCCAACCTAAGGCCATGGAAGTTTTTAAGATCGACAACCGAGCGGACATCACCAGCAAAAATAAGACGATCTCCCGACATTAAAATTTCCTTTGGCGACACTACTGTCATGAGACGATCATCGCGAACAATCTCGATCAAGAACATAGCCGGCAATTGCCGCAGCCCAGCTTGCTCTATCGACTGACCTATCATTGGACTATAAGGCTCAACCAGCATCTCGACAATATACTGCCGAGTATCACCAAAACGCTCCGCGTTACCATTACTAGTTGGCAACAAATAGCGACTTGCAAAAATAGTAAACGCCAAAACCAAAATAACACTGGGCAAACCTACCCACGCCAAATCAAACATCCCTAAAGCCTGATCGGGTAGCGTATCGAGCATCATGCCGTTAACGACCAGATTAGTGCTAGTACCAACCAAGGTACAGGTACCCCCGACAATCGCGGCATAGCTCAGGGGAATCATCAGCTGCGACACAGCTAAATTATTACGCTTAGCCCAGTCGCGCACAGCAGGTATCATCATCGCCACCACGGGCGTGTTATTAAGGATCGAACTAAAGATAGCGACAGGCGTCATCAAACGAAATTGCGCCACACGCGCTGATTTAGGGCGCCCCAGCATATTCAAAGAAATCCAGCTGACAACACCGGTTTCCGATAAAGCCTGGGCGACAATAAACAGCACACCGACGGTGACCATACCCTCATTTGCCATACCCGCTAGCGCTTCTTTAGGCGACAACACTCCGAGCAGCAGTAACACTACAACTCCGCCGCACAAGACAATATCTGGTGGCTGGCGGGTAAAAACTAAAGTCAGCAGGCACACTGCAATAACACTAAGGGCGATCCACGCGTCGATAGTAAACATTTTATATAGACAAGCTCCGGAAAAACTCTTGGAATCGCTCAACAAAATCATTCAAGCTAGCCAGCGGCAAATCATTAATACCCGCCGCGGCGGCACGGCCACCGCCAGTCGGAAACTGCCGGCAGAACTCCTCGGCGCCGCGCTTATTGTTTAGCGGCGCGCGAATACTGACTACATAGTTGCCATTATTTTTTTCTGTCAGCACCGCATGAGCACGATCGGGAAAATCATTCGCCAGATCATTACTGTAGACACCACTAACACGTCGTGCCCAGCGCTCATCGGGAAGAATAAATACGGCACTTACATGATCACAGTGCACCGCCGGTAATTGACTCGCCGCATGCATATCGTTGATATAGCCCTCTGCCAATTGTGAAAAAGTATCGGCAGCCTCTTTCATAAATTGACGTGGACTCGCGAATAACACCATACGGCGATACAATTCAGCGGGGGCAAAGTGAAGATCATCAATACTGGCGCCATAACCATTATAATTGAGGTAGATACCCAAGCTTTCTAGCTCCTGCAATTCGCCATCACTTAACGCTAGGGTTTTGGCGAGCGCCATTGCGCTACTGCGAAGGTTGTCGCCAAATGCACCGACCACTGCCCACTCAGCAAACTGCCCCTTTAACATACCGTTAACCAGTAGACTGGTGCACATATCTGCTGCCGGATTAATATTCACCGTTAAATTATTATGCTCAGGGGCTTCACCGGCGAAGTGGTGATCAATATAAACCACTTCGGCACCGGCTTTTAATACCGCGTCTAAGCCATCACGATTTTTATCCAGCGACACATCAAGCACGGTGATTTGATCACCGGCTTGCGCGTTAACTCGGTCAAGTAAATTAATATCGCGTTTTACACCGGTAACAAGCAAGCTATCTTGTGGCTTCGCATTACGCAACTGAACTAGGGCGCACAAGCCATCTGCGTCGCCATTAAAAACATCAATCACTGCCATTAGTTTTATTTCTCTATTTTTTAAAAACCCATTCGATCTGGCATCAATACCCAAGCATTGCATTAATCTGCTTCAATGCCGCCAGAGGATCTTCATTACGAGTAATCGGGCGACCAATAACCAGATAATTACTGCCCATTGCCATCGCCTCAGTTGGCGTCGCTACTCGCTGCTGGTCACCCAGATCACTGCCTTGCGGACGAATGCCCGGTGTCACCAGCAAGAAATCATCGGGTATTAACCCTCGTAACACGGACACTTCTTGCGCCGAGCACACGACACCATCCAAGCCACACTCTGACCCCAACATCGCTAGGCGGCTGACTTGTGCAAGCGCACTATCATGGACTCCAATATTAGGCAGCTCGTCGCTGTGCATAGATGTTAATACTGTCACAGCAATAAGTAGCGGCGCATCTTTTCCAAACGGCTGCAATGCGGCCTTTGCAGCCGACATCATCTTCATGCCACCAGACGCATGAACATTAACCATCCACACGCCCAAGTCTGCGGCAGCAGCCACTGCCGCCGCAGTAGTATTGGGAATATCGTGAAATTTTAAATCTAAAAAAACCTCAAAACCACGGCGGTGTAGGTCTCGCACTACCTCCGGTCCATATAAGGTAAAAAGCTCTTTGCCCACTTTCAAGCGACATAGGGATGGATCAAGCTTGTCTACCAAGGCATCAAGTTCTGAGCGCAATGTAAAGTCTAGCGCTACAATTAGCGGAGGTTTCTTAATCATAATCTTACTTCAATCACCTTGGATTCCACGCAGTGGCGCAATGGTACCCCACTGCTCACAGCTGGGACACAGCCAGTGCAGCTTTTGCCCAGAAAAACCGCAATGCCGGCAGCGATACGTCGGCCGCTCTACCTTAAGCAAATCCAACAATTGCCTAACTAAGGCAAGACTTTGCTGATGCTCACCGCCTGACCGCTCAAGCACCGCTGACAATAATCCTAATGTCGGACGTTGCATCGCAGCATCATACAAATAACCCAATGCCGATTCCTGACCTTCGCGCTCAGTAATGACCACCGCACACTCAATAATAAATGCTGTGCTATTAGCCTTAGCTGAGATACCTTGCAGCGCATCTAAATACGCGGTTTTATTTCTAAGCCCTGCAAAGGCCTCACGAAAAAGGGGTAGTACCTCACTGGCAAATACCGGCTGATGCTCAATCACTGACTGCAGAAGATTTAAAGCCTGCGGTGAATTATTTCGAGCTATTTCTAGCCCCGCCAATAATAAATATGCACGGACGTTACCTGCATCAAAGTGGCGCGCTAGCTGCAGTTCTTTAGCGGCCGCCCTAGTATCATTATTGGCAAGTAAAGGCTGCGCTTTCTGGCAGTGGTAATGACTTAAGGAACACTCTACTGCCTTGTGATCAGCGCTGGGTGCCACAGACTTTTTAAGCCAGCCGCGCTGGGGTAAACGCAAGTGCGCCACTGCGATCGCTTGATCCCAGTCTTTTTCACTCTGATAGATGTTCTGCAAAAGTGCTAAGGCATCGGCCCGATACATTGCTGACTCATCAACAACATCGCGAAGCAGACGCTCAGCCCGGTCTAGCAAACCCGCGGATATATAATCCCTAGCCAGCTCAAGGTGAACTTGATACAGCTTATCTTTGGGTAAACTGGGTCGTGACAATAAATTTTGATGAATACGAATTGCGCCATCGACCTCACCCTTGCTGCGCATTAAATTGCCTAACGACAAATGAGTGGGAAGCGTTTCTATACTGACCGTTAATTCGTTGATCACTGTCATAACCGCGGCATCGGCTTGCTCGCCCAACAAATAATTCAAGCCCTTATAATAAGAGCTTGCATTGTGATCACTGCTCCGGCGGCCTCTTGGGCGATACCAATACCCAAGCAGCCATGCGCTGACCACTGCCACAAGAATTAATAATAGTTGAATTTCTTTCGCAATCATTCGAAGTTAGCTTTTTGTAAGCTTGCTTTTTTCGAGCTTAACTTTCTGAGCATTCAAAAGACGACGTGAACGGAGCCGCAAAGCCTGCAAGCGCAAAATAACGAGGGAGCTAGCGGCCAATCCAGCAAAACCACCAAGGAAGAAAGACAATATAATCCAGGTCGACAGACGTTGAGCAGGAAGCTCAGCAACCACCACATTTAAAGGCACCAGCACGTCATTTTGAATAGTAAACAACAGCCCGGCAGCTAAGACGAGGAACAACAATAACAATACTAAAATTGAGCGGATCAGACGCATCTAACCTTTCCAAAAAAAAACGGCATGGTGAGTGACCATACCGTTTCTGTAATCATAACGCTAGTAGCGGCGAGAGCTAAGTGCCTGACTGCAGGCTTAAATTTACTCGCTCACGCAACTCTTTACCGGGCTTAAAATGCGGAACATATTTACCGGGCAACTCTACAGTTTCACCTGTCTTAGGATTGCGGCCCATTCGAGGCTCACGATAATGCAGAGAAAAGCTACCAAAACCTCGAATCTCTATACGATCACCGGTAGCCAAAACAGTCGACATATGTTCGATCATAGTTTTAACTGCCAACTCAACGTCTTTATGAGACAGCTGCGGCTGACGTTCGGTAATCAATTCTATTAATTCAGACTTGGTCATTGCTTGTTCCCGTTGTTGCCAACATTCAAGCCTAGCTTAGCATTTTTTTGCATATAAGCCAGATAGTTACGAGCATTTAGTAAAACTAAATGCTCGTAACTCTAACCCAGACAAAAGACCTTAGTCTTTATTTTCCATCTGAGCTTTGATCAAGTCGCCGATTGTTGCAGGAGCTGCAGCTTCGACTTCTTTCTCACGCAGTGTCTTAACAGCTTCTTTCTCGTCGTCAAAGTCCTTGGCTTTAATAGACAAGGTCATGGCGCGATTTTTACGATCTACACTGATGATTTTAACTTCAACAGCATCGCCTACTTTCAAGACATTACGAGCATCTTCGACTTTATCACGGCTGATTTCAGACGCTTTCAATACGCCTTCAACTTCTTCACTCAGCACAACGATTGCCGCTTTAGCGTCAACTTCTTTAATAACGCCATTAACAATAGCGCCTTTATCATTTTCGGCGACATAGTTAGAGAACGGGTCGTCTTCAAGCTGTTTAACACCTAAAGAAATGCGCTCACGCTCAGGATCAATAGACAAAATTACCGTCTCGATCTCATCACCTTTCTTGAACTTACGCACGGCTTCTTCGCCAGTTTCGTTCCAAGAAATATCTGACAAGTGAACCAGACCGTCGATGTTGCCGTCTAGACCAATGAAGATACCGAAGTCAGTAATTGACTTGATAGCGCCTTTGATCTTGTCGCCTTTAGTGAACTGACCACCAAATGCATCCCACGGGTTCTGCTGGCACTGTTTGATACCAAGAGAAATACGACGACGCTCTTCGTCGATGTCCAAAATCATCACTTCCACTTCATCGCCAACTTGAACGACTTTAGAGGGGTGGATGTTTTTGTTTGTCCAATCCATTTCAGAAACGTGAACGAGACCTTCAACGCCTTCTTCAATCTCAGCAAAGCAGCCGTAGTCAGTTAGATTAGTAACCTTAGCTTTAACCCGCGAGTTCTCTGGGTAACGTGCTTTGATAGCAACCCAAGGATCTTCACCCAGTTGTTTCAGACCTAGCGATACACGATTGCGCTCGCGGTCGAACTTAAGAATACGCACGTCAATTTCTTGACCCACTTCAACGATTTCACTTGGGTGCTTAATACGCTTCCAAGCCATATCAGTGATGTGCAACAGACCGTCAATACCACCCAAATCTACGAAAGCACCGTAATCGGTCAGGTTTTTAACGATACCTTTAACAACCATACCTTCTTGTAGAGATTCCAGCAGCGCTTCGCGCTCTTCGCTGTTTACGCTCTCAAGAACGGCGCGGCGAGAAACAACAACGTTGTTGCGTTTCTGGTCCAGTTTAATGACCTTGAATTCAAGCTCTTTGCCTTCTAAGTGCGCAGTGTCGCGAACCGGACGAACGTCAACCAGTGAGCCGGGCAGGAAGGCTCGGATACTGTTGATGTCGACAGTAAAACCACCTTTAACCTTGCCGTTAATAATACCGACAACCGTTTCTTCAGCTTCATAAGCTGCTTCAAGGGTAGTCCACGCTTCAGCGCGCTTGGCCTTCTCACGTGACAGTTTGGTCTCACCGAAGCCGTCTTCTACCGACTCCAGAGCAACCTGAACTTCGTCACCGATAGCCAGATTCAATTCACCGTTCTCATTCAGGAACTGCTCACGAGGAATAACACCCTCTGATTTCAGTCCAGCGTGAACAGTAACCCAATCACTGTCGATATCGATAACAACGCCGGTTACGATTGAACCGGGTTTCATATCAATGGTTTTTAAACTTTCTTCAAATAGATCAGCAAAGCTCTCGCTCATTAGTCATTACCTGAGTATTTAGTAGTGGCAACGCCACCGTATCGCCGTATATCCAGCTTACACGGGTCAATTCATATTGCCTCAATACAACGCCAGCTGGTATTTGCGCTGTTTGCGACGGTTTTTGGCTAGCCTTTTTAAGAGCTAACAAGTCGAGCATTGACTTGCGCCAATACTCGGTTAAACACTTCTTCTATCCCCAAACCACTGCTATCAATCTGCACAGCATCGTCTGCGGGCTTTAATGGAGCCAATTCGCGCTCGGAATCACGCTTGTCACGCGCGCGTATCTCCACTAAAAGGGTCGCGAGATTAACATCATCACCCTTTGATTTCAACTGATTGTAGCGCCGCTCGGCCCGTTCCTCAGCACTTGCCGTTAAGAATATCTTGACCGCAGCATGGGTAAAAACAACTGTGCCCATGTCGCGGCCATCGGCAACCAAGCCTGGCGACTGAGCAAAATCTCGCTGACGACCCAATAAAGCACTGCGTACCGCTGGTAATACCGCGACCTTTGAAGCCAACATGCCGGTATTTTCCGTACGCAAATCACCGCTAACATCCACGCCCTCCAATAGCACGCTGGTTGGCTCACCCACCTCCCCAGCAACAAATTCAACATCTAAATGTGCCGCCAGCTTAGCTATCGCGGCTTCGTCATCAAGCGCAAATCCATGCTTATCGGCCGCCATACCCACTAGGCGATAAAGCGCGCCGCTATCTAACAAATGCCAACCCAGATGCCTCGCTAATTTTTGACATAGGGTGCCCTTACCAGAACCACTGGGGCCATCTATTGCAATAACCGCCGCTGCGGTTAAATTCATCTCACTCATACCTGCACTTCTATATTCATACCCAGACCGGCAGCCAAGCTCACAAAGTTAGGGAAAGAGGTTGCCACATTATCGCAACCCCGCACTCGAATCGGGTCACTAGCGCGCAGCGACGCCACCGCAAACGACATCGCAATACGATGATCGTGATGACTATCTATCGTTGCACCGGTAATTTGTCCGCCCTGTATCACTATACCATCCTCTGTTGGCACCGCACTGATGCCCATGGCTTGCAAACCATCTGCCATCACCTGGATACGATCACTTTCCTTAACCCGCAACTCTTCGGCGCCGGTAAGCACCGTTTGACCTTTTGCGCAGGCAGCAGCCACAAACAGCACCGGAAACTCATCAATAGCCAAGGGCACTTGATCCTCTGGAATATTGATACCGTTGAGCTGGGCATGACATATACGGATATCGGCAACCGGCTCACCGCCCACTTCCCGCTCATTGAATACGGTGATATCGCCACCCATGGCGCGCAAAATATTAATCACACCGACTCGGGTAGGATTAATACCCACGTGCTCCAAGGTTAAATCGGCATTAGGAGTAATACTCGCCGCCACCATAAAGAATGCCGCTGAAGAAATATCAGCGGGAACATCAATATGAACAGCGGTTAGTCGACCGCCCCCTTTTAGCTTCGCTACTGGGCCATCGACCTTAACCTGATAACCAAAACCACGTAGCATACGCTCACTATGATCACGGGTTGGCGCAGGCTCGGTGGTAGTGGTTTCACCATCGGCATACAAACCCGCCAGCAAAACGCAAGACTTCACCTGAGCACTTGCCATCGGCAACACATAATCAATTGCCTTCAACGATTGACCACCACGCAGGGTCAGCGGTGGACGACCGCCCTCTGCGGTTTCTACCAGCGCGCCCATTTGTCGCAACGGCTTAGCCACACGCTCCATAGGGCGCTTACTCAGCGACACATCACCAGTCATCGTTACATCAAATTTTTGTCCCGCCAACAAGCCTGCTAGCAGGCGCATCGAGGTACCAGAATTGCCGACATACAGATCGCCGACGGGCGCTTTAAGACCGTCGCGCCCCACACCATGAATCACTACGCGACCATTTTGCGGGCCTTCAATTTCCACACCCATTGCCCGCAGGGCATTGAGCGTAGACAAGGCATCATCGCCCTCAAGAAAGCCGTCTACGGTAGTCACGCCGTCAGCAATAGCACCCAACATAATAGAGCGATGCGAAATTGATTTGTCGCCAGGAACGCGAGCTGTACCGCGCATTTCACCACCAACTTGCAACAGAAAATCCACGATAAGAATCTCTTTAATTTAATCAGAAAAATAGGGACTTACGATAACGGGAGTTTTTTTTGGCGAGTGAGATACTGCCCCAAAAAATGTTCATCACGAGCATTCTTAGCGCGATCGAAGCTTGCAAAAATAGCATCGCCGTCGCCGTCTGCAATTGCTTTGCGAACCAAGTCTAAATGCGCGCTAAACGAATCGATACCTTGCAAGATTGCATCGCGATTCGCCAAGGCAATGTCATGCCACATAGTCGGATCACTAGATGCAATGCGGGTAAAATCGCGAAAACCGCCCGCCGCAAATTTAAAAATATCGGCCGCAGCGCCGTTCTGCGCCAACGCGTCCACCAAGGTGTAAGCAAGAACATGTGGAAGATGGCTGGTGGCGGCAAGCACGGCATCGTGCTCTGCCACATCCATACATACCACTTCTGCCCCGCAGGCTTCCCACATTGCTTGAATAAGGGACAAGGCCGAATCAGACGTATTTACCAAGGGCGTTAATATTACCCGATGATCGAGAAATAAATCGACTGCCGACGCTTCAACGCCACTCTGCTCGGATCCGGCAATAGGATGACCAAGTATAAAATTGGGCGGCACCTGACCAAAAATTCCTTCCGCCGCTCGCTGAATATTACCTTTCACGCTCGCAACATCGGTAACCACCATTTTCGGTGTCATCAATGGCGCCAATTCCGCCATGACTTTTTCCGCGACCAGCGTCGGTGTGGCAATCACCACTACGTCAGCACCGGCAACCGCCTCGGCCATATCAAGCGTGTAGGAATCTATTACCCCTAACTGCAAACCACGCTCGAGTGATTCAGGGCGCCGCCCCGTGGCGACAACCTCACCAACCGCACCTTGGGCTTTGAGCGCCTTGGCCAATGATCCACCCATCAGGCCCAAGCCGATAATGGTCAGCTTATTAATCAAGACAACCCTCATCTATTAATTTGCGCAAGACAGTGAGGAATCGGGTGTTTTCATGCTCTAAACCAATTGAAACTCGCAAATGCTTCGGCATTTCATAAACGCCGACCGGCCTTACGATAACGCCCTCACGCAAAAGAGCTTGGTAAACAGACATTGCATCACAGGGTAGCTCCACTGCAATAAAATTACCCACCGAGGGAATATACGCCAAATTTAGCTCATTAAATCCAGCGCACAACTGCGCCATACCGGCACTATTCACCTGCCGACTACGGCGTAAATAATCGTGATCATCTAGCACTGCAAGCGCTGCTGACATGGCCGGAATGTTGACATTAAAAGGTGCACGCACGCGGTTTAGCAAATCGGCAATTTGCGGACTACTTATCCCATAACCAATCCGCAGCCCGGCTAAGCCATAGGCCTTTGAAAACGTGCGGGTCACGATAACATTGGGGTATTGAGCAAGAAAGCCTAAACCATCCGGAAAATCTTCAACCTCGGCAAATTCGACGTAGGCCTCATCAAGCACCACAATTACATGTTCGGGAACCTTAGCCAAAAACGCACTTACAACGTCGCTATCAAGATAATTACCGGTGGGGTTATTAGGATTGGCAATAAAAACCACTTTAGTATCAGTCTCAATAGCCGCTGCCATCGCAACTAAGTCATGCCCCCAATTTTTAGCTGGTGTAATAATAGCGCGAGCGCCCGCAGCTTGGACCGCAATAGGATAGACAATAAAGGCGTGTTGCGAAAATACGGCGGAACTACCTGCACTTAAAAAAGTACGAGCAATTAAATCGAGAACATCATTCGAGCCATTACCAAGTGTAAATTGCTTTGCGGTAACTCCCAATTTTGCGGCGAGCTTGTTCTTGAGCTCAAAGCCGCTAGCGTCAGGGTAAAGATGCATTTGTTTTAATGCAGTCTGGGCAGCAGCCATCGCCACTGACGACGGGCCCAGCGGGTTCTCGTTACTCGCCAGTTTAACGACATTATCCAAGCCCAACTCACGCTGCAACTCTTCAATCGGTTTACCAGGTTGATAGGGGTGCAAACCCTGAACGCCAACATTTGCCAGCGCAAACACATCATACGTCACTCGCTATGCCCTCACTTTAAACCCAACAACATTGCTAAATAGCCGCCTTGGGATAAGAACCCAACACCTTAAACATAATGGAATACTGTTCAATATCATTAAGGATATCTACAATTTTACTATCGTCGCGATGACCTTCAAATTCAATAAAGAAGACATAGGTCCAAGGCTCGGTGCGCGATGGTCGCGTGTCGATACGCGTGAGCATCACGTTTGCTTTTTGAAACGGTTCTAGCAACTTAAACAAGGCGCCAGGACGATTACGCGCGGAGACTACCAAAGAGGTTTTATCACTGCCGCTGGCGGCCACATCTTCGCGACCAATAATTAAAAAGCGCGTGGTATTGTCCGGCTGATCTTCAATATTCGCCGCCAATTGCAATAAGCTGTACTGCTGCTCAGCCATATCTCCAGCAATTGCGGCAACACCTTCTTCTTCTGCCGCCATCCGCGCCGCTTCGCCGTTGCTGCTAACCGCTGCGCGCTCCACACCGGGGAAATGTGCATCCAACCACTTGCGACTCTGCGCCAATGCTTGCTGATGCGCGCAGATACGGGTTATCGGTGTATCTTTACCACCTTTACCCACCAACAAGTTCAGGCGAATACGCAACTCCAACTCACCGCAAATCTTCAGTGGAGAATTGATAAAGGCATCTAAGGTATTAGAAACCATTCCTTCGGTGGAGTTCTCTACCGGCACCACGCCGTAATGGCACTGACCATTGGCAACTTTTAAAAACACTTCGTCGATTGATGATTGCGGGACACTAACAACAGCATGGCCAAAATGCTTTAGCGCCGCAGCTTGACTGAATGTACCCAGCGGTCCCAAGTAAGCAACTTCCATGGGCTTTTCTAAGGCCAGGCACGCCGACATAATCTCACGAAAAATAAACGCCACCGTGTCATCGGCTAAGGGGCCTTTATTTGCCGCCTTCACTCGCGACAATACCTGTGCCTCACGCTCGGGACGATAAAACAATAACTGCTGTGAGCTACTACTATCGGCATTAGATTCAAACTGCCGCGCCGCAGCAAACTCCCGCAACTTAACCTCGGCCACTTGCTTGGCGCAGCTAGCACGACGATTGAGCAGATCGTGAATCTGCGTGTCGATGCTATCGATGCTTTGACGTAAATCATCAAGATTTACCGGCGGCGTGTTGGATTCGCTCATAAACTCAGCCGTGTTGTTGTGCAAAATCTTTCATATAGGTGATCAAGGCGTCTACGGCTTCTTCCGGCACCGCGTTATAAACGCTGGCCCGCATACCACCCACAGAACGATGACCTTTCAGATTCAGCAAACCAGCCTCTTCTGCACCAGCAAGAAACGTCTTATCCAAACCTGCGTCAGCCAAAACGAAAGGGATATTCATCAGTGAGCGGCTGGCAACTTCAACTGGGTTGGTGTAAAAACCACTGCCATCAATGTAACTATACAACTTTTTAGCTTTACGCCGGTTGATGACTTCCATTGCCTCTAGGCCACCTTTCGCCTTGAGCCACTTAAAGACTAAACCCGCCAAATACCACGCCCACGTTGGTGGCGTGTTGTACATAGAATCATTATCGGCAGCCGTTTTATAGTCCATCATGGCCGGTATAATCGGACTCGCCTTGCCCAGCAAATCGTTGCGAACAATAACAATGGTCAAACCGGCAGGACCGATATTCTTTTGAGCACCGGCGTAAATGACGCCGAATTTACTCACATCAACAGGCCGCGACAAAATCGTCGATGACATATCGGCAACCAAAGGCACTTTACTTTCAGGCGTCCAGAAAAACTCGAGACCGCCAATCGTTTCATTGGGCGTGTAATGCAAATATGCCGCATCTTCGCTTAACTTCCAACTTTTAAAGGCGGGAATCGTAGAGAAATTAGTGTCTTCAGTAGAGGCCACCACATTAACAGTGGCGTAGCGCTTAGCTTCTTTAATTGCTTTTTTAGACCACTCACCGGTGTTGACGTAATCAACAACCTTGCCCTCACCCATCAGGTTTAGCGGCACAGCAGCAAACTGACTACTGGCACCACCTTGTAAAAACAAGACTGAGTAATTGTCGGGAATGCCCATCAGTTCGCGCAAATCAGCCTCTGCTTCTTTGGCAATACCAACCATTTCTTCGGAGCGATGACTCATTTCCATGACCGACACACCCCGGTCCTGCCAATCTAGCAGTTGCTCACTTGCTTCTTTTAACACTGATTCAGGAATTGAAGCCGGGCCTGCACAAAAATTAAAACGACGCGCCATATTGAATCGCCACTCCGAAAGATTAAAGAATAAAAAAATAAACGGCGCCAGCGGCGCCGTTACCTATTTTACTTAGCTATAGATTTCAGCAAAACAGAGCAGGACTTACTCCTCGCCGCTATCGTCCGCTAGCGCTGCAGTATCATCGCCATCATCGCTTGCTGCGGCTTCGCCGGCAACCACGTCTTCAGCTGACGCTGACTCTGTATCTTCCTCGCCCTCCAACAATTTCTCGTCTTCTTCGTCAACACGTTGAACGCCCACCAAATGCTCGTCTTCTTTCAAACGAATAACTCGAACACCTTGGGTATTACGACTCAGGATCGACACTTCATCAGTACGCGTCCTTACAAGCGTACCTTGATCACTGATCAGCATCAGGTCATCACCTTCAAAAACCTGAACAGCACCTACCAATGAACCATTGCGTTCACTCATGGCCATCGCGATCACGCCGCGGTTACCGCGACCTTTGGCAGGAAAATCGTCAACTAGAGTCCGCTTACCATAGCCATTCGCCGAAACGGTCAGCACACGACCACCTTCTTGCGGAATGATCATGGAAATTGCACGCTGACCTTCGTCCATACGAATACCGCGCACACCGCGAGCGGTTCGGCCCATGGCGCGCACATCTCGCTCTGCGAATCGAGCCGCTTTACCGGCGCTGGTCAGCAGTAAAATATCATTTTCACCATTAGTTATGGCCGTGCCAATAAGGACGTCGCCCTCATCTAATTCTATTGCCCGCAAACCCACACTGCGCTGGCGAGAAAAGGCTTGCAAAGGTGTCTTTTTAACCGTGCCAAGACCTGTTGCCATAAAGATGAAAAAGCCTTCGGTGTATTCATTAACCGGCAGAATGGAAGTGATACGTTCATTCGCATCCAAGGGCAATAAATTAACCATTGGCCGACCGCGAGCATTGCGGCCTGCAACCGGGATCTGGTAAGCACGCAGCCAATACACTTTACCAATATTACTGAAACACAAAATAGTGGTGTGGGTATTCACCACTAACAAATGCTCAACAAAATCTTCATCTTTTACCGACGTCGCCGACTTACCCATACCACCGCGACGCTGGGCCTGATAGGTATCCAAAGGCTGCGACTTGGCGTAACCACCATTAGAAATGGTAACGACGCGATCTTCTTCTGGAATCAAATCTTCGTGATTAAGATCGAGCTGCGAGGCCACGATCTCACTGCGACGCTCGTCGCCGTAATCGGCAACTACTTGCTCAAGCTCACCACGGATAACGGCGATCAGAACATCAGGATTTGCCAAAATATTTAGGTATTCAGCAATTTCTAATAGGCGCTCTTGATACTCGCCCAATAATTTCTCGTGTTCAAGACCCGTCAGTTTTTGCAAGCGTAAATCAAGAATCGCCTGCACCTGTACTGGCGACAGATAATACTGACCATCGCGCATGCCGTATTGATCTTCAAGTTCATCTGGGCGGCACGCATTTTCCCCGGCGCGCTCAAGCATGCCGGCCACGTCACCCAACTTCCAAGGCCGCGAGATCAAACTCTCTCTGGCTTCCACGGTGGTTGCCGAGGCTTTAATCATTGTGATGATTTCGTCAATATTGGAGATCGCAATCGCCAAACCTTCCAGCACGTGACCGCGTTCGCGGGCCTTACGCAGAAGATACACAGTACGACGAGTAACAACTTCACGGCGGTGACGAATAAAATATTCAATCAGCTGCTTGAGGTTCAAAATACGCGGCTGGTTATCTACCAGGGCCACAATATTGATACCAAATACATTTTGCAGCTGGGTTTGCGCGTACAAATTATTAAGGATCACTTCGCCGCTTTCACCGCGCTTCATTTCAATCACTACGCGCATACCATCTTTATCAGATTCGTCACGCAGCTCAGAAATGCCTTCGATCTTCTTTTCTTTTACGAGGTCGGCGATTTTTTCGATCAACCGCGCCTTGTTTACCTGATAAGGCAGCTCGTGAATAAGAATCGTCTCGCGATGAGTCTTTTCGTCGACAATCACTTCAGCCCGGGCGCGAATGTAAATACGGCCTCGACCCGTTCTATAAGCCTCAACAATGCCGGCGCGGCCGTTAATAATCGCTGCCGTTGGGAAATCAGGGCCAGGAATGTGCTCCATCAGCTGATCAACAGTAATATCTGGATCATCCAGCAAAGCCAAACAACCGCCAATGACTTCGGTCAAATTATGCGGCGGGATGTTCGTCGCCATACCCACAGCAATACCCGACGAGCCATTAATCAACAGCGCGGGAATTTTGGTTGGCATAACCGCGGGAATTTGCTCTGTGCCGTCGTAGTTAGGCACCCAATCGACAGTCTCTTTGTCGAGATCGGCAAGAATTTCGTGGGCAATTTTGCGCATACGAATTTCGGTATAACGCATAGCCGCCGCGTTATCACCATCGATAGAACCGAAGTTACCCTGACCGTCAACCAGCATATAGCGCAAAGAAAAGGGCTGCGCCATCCTAACGATGGTGTCATAGACCGCGGAATCACCATGGGGATGATATTTACCGATAACATCACCAACCACACGGGCGGATTTCTTATATCCTTTATTCCAGTCGTTACCTAGCTCGCTCATAGCGAACAATACGCGGCGATGAACAGGCTTCAGACCATCTCGGACATCGGGCAGCGCCCGACCTACGATGACGCTCATTGCATAATCAAGGTAGGACTGTTTGAGCTCGTCCTCGATGTTTACCGGCAGAATCTCTTTAGCTAAATCAGCCATGAACGGGGTAATTCCTTATTATGGATAGTCGTTACGTGGCAGTGTCGCCTCGAAATCGGTCTTATCCGGTATTTAACTGACCACTGCCACCGTCTTCGCTGACGGCGCAGCTAGTCTAAGCGGAAAATAAAGGGCCGATCATAGCATAAATCCAAAGCCCGTAGACAGCTCAAAATCGCCGCAAATCAATGTACTAAGCCAAGAAATCAACCCACAGCGGTCTCGTTAACAGGTATACTCACGGCTTTGTGTAAACAGATACGGACAGCCCCATGCCTGCCCAAAGCCAACACCCCGTCGACACCCTGATATTTGCTCGCTGGATTATTCCGGTCGCGCCCAACTGCACGCCGCTTACAGACCATGCCCTAGCCATTCGCAACGGCGAAATTTATGCTCTATTACCGGCAGATGAGGCTGAGAATTTAGAAGCCAGCGAGATACTTCGGCTAGACAACCATGTACTTATGCCGGGCCTCATTAACGCCCACGGTCACGCCGCAATGAGTTTGTTTCGCGGCATGGCCGATGACAAACCTCTATACACTTGGCTAAACGACCATATTTGGCCGGCGGAAGGCCGCTGGGTAGACGCCGCCTTTGTTCGCGACGGCTGTGAACTAGCCATTGCCGAAATGCTTCGCAATGGCACTACCACATTTAGTGATATGTATTTTTTCCCTGAGGCCGCCGCGACGGTCATCCGCAAAGCCGGTATTCGCGCCCAGCTCAGCTTTCCTATATTCGATTTCCCCTGTGCCTGGGGTAGCGGCCCTGACGACTATTTACGCAAAGGTCTTGCCCTGCGAGACGAGCTTAAGCACAGCAAGTTAATCACCGTCGCATTTGGACCTCACGCTCCCTATACCGTCGGCGATGAGACCATGCGACGCGTGGCAACCCTCGCCGCCGAAGCCGATGTCGCCATTCAGATTCACCTGCACGAAACCCAGCAAGAGATTGACGATGCCGTCGCCCAGTCAGGCAAGCGACCGATACAGCGCTTGGCTGAACTCGGTTTATTAGGGCCCAAAACGCAATGCGTGCATCTTGCCGCATTAAATGATGATGATATTAAAACGCTTGCTAATTACGGCTGCCACGCAGTGCATTGCCCAGAATCTAATATGAAATTAGCCAGCGGGTTTTCGCCTGTTGAAAAAATGCGCAAGGCCGGCATTAACATTGCTGTTGGCACCGACGGCGCTGCCAGCAATAACGATCTCGACCTATTTAGCGAAATGCGCAGCGCGGCGCTGCTGGGCAAGATCGTAGCCGGTGATGCCAGCGCACTTCCCGACCACTACGCGCTCACTATGGCAACATTAAATGGCGCAAAAGCTCTAGGTATTGATCATTTAGTGGGCAGCTTAGAAGTTGGCAAGCAAGCAGATCTGATCGCCATCGACTTATCAGACGTAGAACAACAACCGGTTTATAACCCGGTATCTCAACTGATCTACACCAATATCAGCCATCAAGTTAGCTATAGCTGGATAATGGGCCGCAAGGTACTGGATAATGGCGAACTGACTACGCTAGACCGCCGAGACATTATTGCTCGAGCAGAACTCTGGCGCTCAAGAATTAGCGGAGAATAAAATGCAGCAAGCAGAATCGCCGACGCCTAGCCGAAGTAATGTTGATCCGGCAGAAATCGCAAAATTTGAAGAGCTGGCCCATCGCTGGTGGGATCGCAATAGCGACTTCAAACCCCTACACGACATCAACCCACTGCGTGTAAACTACATAGACGAGCGTTCACCGCTGGCAGACCGCCGCGTGGTGGATATTGGCTGCGGTGGCGGCATTTTGTCAGAATCCATGTTTCAGCGTGGCGCAATCGTCAAAGGTGTAGATATGGGCGAAGCCCCCCTCAGCGTCGCACGCCTCCATCAGATAGAATCCGGCGCGAAAGTTGAGTACGCTCAAACGACGGCCGAAGAACTTGCAGAAAATGAAGCCGGCACTTACGACATCGTCACCTGCTTAGAAATGCTGGAACACGTCCCGGACCCCTCTTCTGTTATTCGCGCCTGCGCGGCCCTGTGTAAACCAGGCGGCGACCTTTACTTCTCGACCATCAATCGCAACCCCAAAGCCTTTGTTTTTGCGATAGTCGGCGCCGAATATTTACTCAAAATGCTTCCCAAAGGTACTCACGAATTTAGCCGCTTTATTCGGCCCGCTGAATTAGGTAATTGGATTCGTGATGCTGGCCTGCAGATGCAGCATATGACCGGCCTAACGTACAATCCATTACTCCGCAAATATCGCTTAAACGATAATGATGTTGATGTAAATTATATGATTCACGCAAAGAAGCCGCTCTGATGCTACACGCAGTATTATTTGACCTAGACGGCACGCTGCTCGATACCGCCACAGACTTCACTGCGGTGTTAAACGGCATGCTCGACGAACACAAGCGTCCGCAGCAAAGCTACGACGCCGTGCGTCAATGCGTTTCAGATGGCGCACGCGCGGTGCTTGGCCTGGGGTTTGATCAAGCCCAAGAAAGCGATGGCTTTGCTCTATTATTAAGTGAATTTCTCGATCGCTATCTAGCCCAAGTGTCGATAAGCACCACCCTATTCCCCGGTATGGCAGAGGTGCTCGTTCATATTGAGTCACTGAATTTGAAGTGGGGCATCGTCACCAATAAGCCCTCGCGCTATACCGAACCGTTGTTGGCCGCCATGCAACTATCGGCGCGTTGCGGCACGACCATTTGTCCAGACCACGTAACGCAC
Source organism: Zhongshania sp. (assembly GCA_046712405.1). Lineage (GTDB taxonomy): Bacteria > Pseudomonadota > Gammaproteobacteria > Pseudomonadales > Spongiibacteraceae > Spongiibacter. Next base: position 26,326 of record JBKEFB010000028.1, read on the forward strand.
AGCAAGCCCCATCCAGAACCAATTTATTTGGCCTGCAAAGAACTCGACTGCAGGCCAGCGAATACCATCTACGTGGGTGATCACCGGCGCGATATCGAGGCCGGCCACAACGCGAGTATGCGCACCGTTGCCTGCCGTTACGGCTATATCTCACGAGACGATAGTGCCGACAACTGGGGCGCGAGCTATATTGTCGACACTCCCACCGACCTCATTCCACTGATTAGTCGATTACAGCAGTCATAAACCTGAGGATCCGACGTGCCTTTAACGCTCCCGCAAGACTTTATCGCCGGCCCAAAATGCCTGCAGGGCAAAATTATTCTAGTAACTGGTGCCGGCGACGGCATCGGTCGAGCCGCAGCGCTGAGCTATGCCCAGCATGGCGCTACCGTCATTCTACTGGGCCGCACCACCGACAAACTCGAAGCGGTTTACGACGAAATTGAAGCCGCTGGCTGTCCCCAAGCCGCAATATATCCGCTACATCTGCGCGGCGCGGCAATGAAAGATTACCAAGACCTGGCAAATACCATTGAGCGCGAGTTCGGACACCTCGATGGATTACTGCACAACGCCAGCATACTCGGAGAGCGCAGAACCTTGGCGCAAACCAACGTAGAAAGCTGGGATGATGTCTTACACGTTAATTTAACGGCCCCCTTTATGATGACCCAAGCATTGTTACCGATGCTTGCAGCGGCAGCAAACGCATCCGTCATTCTGACGTCCTCCGGCGTTGGTCGTAAAGGCCGAGCTTTCTGGGGAGCTTATGCTGTGTCAAAATTTGGCATTGAAGGAATGATGCAAGTCCTAGCCGATGAAGAGTTCGACCTATACAAAACCCGCGTCAATAGCATCAACCCCGGCGCCACCCAGACCGTGATGCGACGCACGGCCTACCCCGGCGAGAACCCGCAAGATAACCCGCTTCCCGATGCTATTATGCCGTTGTACCTTTATTTAATGAGCGATAGCAGTATTGCGATCAACGGCCAGCAGTTTGACGCGCAACCTAAGTAATATTATATTTTATGCGCCCTAGTTAGGGCGCGCTATGCCATTTAACATAAGGCCACCAACATTAACTAGGCTACTGCAGCTAGCGACGCTCCCTATCGCTATAAAACTAAAAAGGACTTAATCTCGAAGCGCCGCCTGCATGACCTCAATTTGCTGACAGTAGTCTTCGCTCTCATCAGGCGTCACCGGCAAACCTAGGCGCTGAAACGCGCTGACAGTCGACCAATCCGCACTCGCCAACGGATGCTCGGTACCCAAACAGCTATGTAAATTAGCTACCGTCACCAAATCTACGTAATCGCCCTTCGGTACTTCACGGTCAAAATCCATATGCTGCATGGGTACCATGACCAACTCTTCGGCAAACCCCCAAGCTTCAAGAATACGGCTCCCCATCTCGGGAGTCAGGCTAATTAAGATTTGATCAAGCAAATCGGGATGATCGCGCAAAAAGCCCCTACCAACAGCGTAATTCAATACCGGTAAAGCGCCTACTTGATGAATAATACCCGCTAAAGTCGCCATTTCTGGCTTAAGGTGGCTCTGCGACTTAGCAAGGGTATTACAAATCGCTGCCACATCGGTGCTACGCATCCAAATGGCACGCATTCGCTGATTAAGCGCTTCTTTAGTCGACAAAAATATCTGCTGCATCGCCAAGGTCGTGACCAGAGTACTTGTATAGCTAAGACCAATTCGACCAATTGCTGACTTCACGTCATGAACAGGCTGAAAGCCCCGCAATAAAGAGCTATTGGAGATACGCAAAATTCGGGTTGCAATAGAACTGTCATTTTCGATGATGGCTGCCAACATTCCGACATTAACATCCGGGTCACTGGCCGCTTCCCGAATTTCCAGTGCGACTTCAGGCAAGGTCGGCAGAATAATCGAGTCGCTCTCAATCGCCGCCAACAAATCAAGTCTAACTTGTTCGATTAAGGGGCTACTTGATGACACATTTATTCGCTCAGGTAATAGAGTTGAGAAAGATTAGCAGAAGAAATACTGAGTCATTAGTGCTGAAAATACTTATGTGCTAAATGTAAAAATACCGAAGCGGCTCAATACCACCCCGGCACTTATCGACATCACCTTCGACAAGTATCTTAAATCAGGGCAAAAGCCCTAAGTCAACACTTAGGCAACCGCCGATTCAGCAGCTGCTATTGCACTTGCAGCATCGCAACTATTGCCCTGGTCGGTCATTGCCGCAGCCAAGGCCTTCAGCAGCAAAATGATATTTTCCATTCTTGCGCTGTATCCCATCAAGCCAATTCGCCATACTTTACCGGCCAGAACACCTAAACCAGCACCAATTTCCAAATCATAATTGGCAAGTAAATATTGACGTGTCTTTGCGTCATCAATGCCCTCAGGGATATAAATAGTATTAAGCTGGGGCAGACGCTGCCCAGCCGGCACCACAAAATGAATTCCCAAAGACTCTAAACCCGCTGCCAATGCAGAGTGCATTGCCGCATGACGCTGCCAAGCATTTTCTAAGCCCTCTTCCTGCAACATCACCAACGATTCGTGCAAACCGTAAAGCGCGTTAACTGGCGCCGTGTGATGATAAGCACGCTTACCGCCTTCACCCCAGTAGCCCAAGATAAGATTCATATCTAAAAACCAGCTTTGCACCGGATGTTTACGCGCTTTGATTACCGCCACCGCGGCATCACTAAAAGTGACGGGTGACAAACCTGGCGTGCAGGACAAGCACTTTTGGCTACCCGAATACACCGCGTCCGCCTGCCATTCGTCGACCAATAATGGCACACCCCCCATCGACGTGACGGCATCAACGATACTCAAGATCTGATATTTTTTAGCCAAACCACAAAGGGTCTGCGCATCACTAAGCGCACCGGTAGAGGTTTCGGCGTGGACAAACGCCAAAATCTTAATATCGCTATGCTCATTCAGCGCAGTTTCAACCGCAACCGGGTCAACCGCTGTCCCCCACGGAAAATCAACGCGAATGGCCGTGCCACCGCAGCGCGTAACGTTTTCAATCATACGAGTACCAAACACCCCATTGACGCACACCAGCACTTTATCGCCGGGCTCAACAAGGTTTACGAAACAGGCTTCCATACCGGCAGAACCCGGCGCCGAAATCGGCAGGGTCAGTTCGTTGCTGGTTTGAAATGCGTATTTAAGCAGCGTTTTGGTCTCGTCCATCATCCCAATAAACAAAGGATCTAGATGACCCAGCGTTGGCCGCCCAAGAGCATCAAGGATACGTGGGTGCACATCGGAAGGACCGGGGCCCATCAAGGCACGAACTGGGGGATGGAAAGAAGAAATTGGCATAATAAAATCTCATAGATCTGCCGCAAGGGCCCAAATAAACGCGGCAATATTAAATAGGGCTAATAAAGTTGGGGGGGATTATACCTGAATACTGCGCGGTGTTAGAAACCGCATTTACCGCGTCTTACTAGCGGTAAACTCAGATAGCGGCAGACATTCCAAGTTATCTATGAATCCACGCAAGAGGCGGTAATGTTCATACTGAAAATCTTTGGCTTGCTCACACCGAAGGCGAGCCTCTGACAAATTTATTGCCACTGGCATATCGACTTTACTGCTGGCCCGTTCCGATAAACGCTGAAGGTTAGTATCCCAGCTAAAACTGCCGTAATGTCGCCAATCATGAACCAGATGCCATTCACCGAAACCAGATTCATTTTGCTCATAAATCAATACCGGCTCATCGAACGGCCAAGGTGTATAGAGGTAGGCAGCAAACGCCGCCTTGGCTCGCACAGTAAATTCCACTAACTCGACACCCGTTAGTCTTTGCATGGACACGGGCATACCATCGTTTGTTTCGCAGGCGCTGCACTCACAGCTCTCACCCTCCGCTAGCACGCCCAGCTGAATAAGACACATATCAGACTCTGCCGCCAGCGCCAGAGTCCGGGTCTTAGCGTGTTTTCGATCGCGAAAGACAGCAAAAGATTCTTGAGTATTAGTAATATTAGCAGGTAAGCCGGAACGCAAACGCAGCTGCATACTGCCATTATCACCTTCAATAAAGCGCACGCAGCAAGGTTTACCTATGGCCTTGGCACGGCGCTGCATTTCTGGCTGCTCAGCGCGCAGAGCGCGGCTTAAACAAAGTCCGGCGGACAAGCCTCCAGACAGTATTTGCCAGTCAACACTGCTTACCCTGCGCGCTAATTTCGTCGCTTTGCTATCCCCCGTACTATTGGTGAAATGTCTAAGCACCTGCTCTTGCAGCGATTCAGCACTCCCTAAATACAGTAACTCCCCAGCGTCGCCAAGTAGGCGATAAATACCCGGCTGACACGGAACGGCATCAATATCCTTTTGAGAAATGGATGGCGGCAGCA